>NZ_JAMPKY010000003.1:300000-503660 GCF_039962255.1 Leptolyngbya subtilissima AS-A7
GGGTGGCCGGCCACTTGTACTGACATTCCACCAAAAAGAGGGTGCCCCCCGGCATCAGATTCTGCTGCAAAAACTGCCGATAGGCGGACCCCAGCCGCCTGCGCTTGAGCCGAAAGTAGGCCACCTGTCCCACCTTCAACCGGTCTTGGTTGGGGTCGTGCATTTGGTAGGCCGCCAGGTCGGGATTCGCCGCTAGCAAACGCTGCACTCGGTCTTTGGCCCAGGTTATGACCTGCTTAGGGTCATCTTTGTCGCCCGAGTGGCGGGCGCAGACCAGCAGGGTTTGGGGCAGCCAGGGAATGCCCAGGGCCGCGCACAGATGAGAGACCGCTCCGTTAGAGGAGCCCACCATCATGGCCGGATACTGCCGCTGGGGGTATTGATTAACCGCCCATTGAGCCAGGGTTTCGGACCGCACTTGCTCTAGAGCCCCTGGGCTAGAGGCATCGAGCCAGCCTAACCCGGTGATGATGGCATCGTTAATTGCATTGGGCAAACTGCCGATGGCCTGAGCCAGCCCTACCGCCAGCTGAGGCACCGGACCCCCAGCTGGCAAATCCTTTCCGTTGAGATAGTTGGCGGCCGACTGTAGCCCCTGGGTGGCAGAATCCATGCCGGTCACGTACTGGGGCTTAATTCCTCGGGCAGCTAGTTGCTGATTGATAGCCAGATAAGGAGAAAAAGGCACAGCTGCTCTCAAAATGGGCGAAGTGTTTGGCCCTATTAAATCCTAGCGGAAGGGTTATTCCCATCTAGCTGCGGGCAGAGGGGGAAGGAGGGAATGGGCTAAGGGCTAATTCTCTCTGTGGGTAGACAAATTCTTTGGGCCTTTAGGGGAAGTCGTGGCCTCAGCTTGCCCCTAGCCTGACAAAGAGGAATCACTTGGGGGCAAGCAAAAGAATGGCTGTGCTAAAACCACTTTGGCTAAGGCTGAAATTTGTGCTGCAAGCCCTGTGGTTTTTGAGGTACATGCCCTACGCGATTTGGTACTCGTGGCAGCGCGATCGCCGCGATCGCCTCTACCAAACCCCGCCAGCAACTGCCCCCACGGTCGTAGGCAAAGGACTTCATGCCACCCCTACCAAGCGGGGCGCTGAGATTGAGTTTGAGCACGCCTCCCTCGAACTCGCCTTTTTAACACCAGATTTTGTTCGCGTCACCTGGCAGCCCGGTCGGCTGCCCCTGCCCTACGGCTTGGCCGACCACCCCTGGCCCGCTGTCACCACCCAACTAGAAGAGCAGTCTCAGGGATGGGTGCTCTCTAGTCCTGAACTCACAATCAGCGTAGGTTGGGACGGCAGTTTGGCGATCGCCGATCAGACCGGCCAGATTCGCCAAGAACTCCCTCCCCGGCGTTTAGGAGAAGGGTGGCAGCAGACTACCCCCCTGCGGAACGAAGAGTGCCTCTACGGTCTGGGGGAACGGGCAGCGACCTTTAACCTGCGGCGGCCCGTAGTTTTAGAGCAGAGCGGCCCAGCCCAGACCAAAACCTACCAGTTCTGGAACTACGACCCCGGCAACATCTACGAACCCGGCACCGACCCGATGTATATCTGCATTCCGGTGTACCTGGGTCTGCACCGGCAGGGCAGCTATCTGGTGTTTTACGAAAACACCTTTCGGGGCGAGCTACGGCTGGGCCAGCAAGCCACCACCACCTTCGAGGCCGGTGCCCTGCGCTATTACCTGGCGATCGGTGCGCCGTCCCAGCTCATGCAGCGCTACACCCAGCTCACCGGGAGAGCACCCTTGCCGCCCCGCTGGGCCCTGGGATATCACCAATCGCACTGGGGCTACCGCACCGAGGCCACCCTGCGCCAGGAGGTGCAAAACTTTCAGCAACACGACCTGCCCCTCAGCGCCCTGCACGTGGATATTGACTGCCAGGTCAACCACCGCGCCTTCACCATTGACCCCCAGCGGTTCCCCAAGTTTCGGCAGTTTACGGCGGAGCTAGCGGCAAATGGCGTGCGGCTGATCGCGATCAACAATCCCGGCATTCAGCACAACCGCCACAGCAACCTGTTCTTAGAGGGGCAAATTCTCGACGCTTTCTGCACCTACGCCGACGGCGATTTGGTGGTTGCCCCCGTCTGGCCGGGGCGATCGGTCTTTCCTGACTTTACCGATCCGATTGTGCGCGACTGGTGGAGCCGCCAGTTTGCTTACCTGCTCCAGGCGGGGGTAGCCGGTTTTTGGAACGATATGAATGAACCGGCGGCCTTTGTGGCTTGGGGCGACCCCACTCTGCCTTTGGCAACCCAGCACAAGCTAGAGGGGCGCGGCGGCGACCACCGCGAAGCCCACAATGTCTACGGCATGCTCGAAACCCGTGCCGCCTTTGAAAGCCTGCGGAGCCACCGGCCCCATATTCGTCCCTTTGTGGTGACGCGATCGGGCTGGGCCGGGCTGCAACGCTACGCCTGGACCTGGACCGGCGATATCGTCTCGACCTGGGAGGCGCTGCGTCAAACCGTAGCCACCGTTTTGGGTCTGGGACTGTCGGGGGTGGCCTTTTGCGGCCCTGACATTGGCGGGTTTTTGGGCAATCCAGGGCCTGAGCTGTACCTGCGCTGGTTTCAGATGGCCACTTTCATGGTCTTTTACCGCACTCATAGTGCTGTCAGCGTGGGGCACCGCGCCCCTTGGACTTACAGCGAACCTTGCCTCAGCATTGCACGCCGCTTTTTGCAGCTCCGCCAGCAGCTGATGCCCTACTTCTACACTCTAGTGTGGGAGACCGCCGAGCAGGGACATCCCCCTGTGCGCCCGCTCTTCTGGCTGAACCCAACTGATGAAAGTCTGTGGAACCGGGAGGATGCCTTTTGTCTGGGGGACGCGCTGCTGGTGTGCCCGGTGATGACCCAGGGAGAGCGCTGCCGCCAAGTTGCCCTTCCCCCCGGCGATTGGTACAGCTTTTGGGATGACACGATATGGCAGGGCGGGCAAGCCGTCGAGCTACCAGCTCCGCTGGAGCAAATTCCTCTGCTGGTAAGGGGGGGTAGCATTTTGCCCCTGGCTGAAGGTGAAGACCTGACCCTGCACCTCTACCCACCGGCCTTGGGTCCTGATGGGGAGGGAGAAAGCCAGGGCCAGCTCTATAACGATGCTGGGGAAGGCTACGGTGACTCGCGATTAGACCGATGGCACCTCAGCCAGCAGGGGCAAACCCTAACCCTCACCTGGCGATCGCAGGGAGACTACGAATTTCCCTATGGACGGGTAAACCTGCAACTGCATGGGCCAACCCTGGAGCAGGCCTGGGTGGATGGTCGAGAGGTAGCGGTGGCAGGGCAAATGCTATCCGGTGCAGTCTTTGAGCAGATCAATCTGAAGGTGCGGCAGGATGAGTGGTTAGGTGGAGGTAGCTAGGGCAATCAGCAGGCTTTTGGGGCGATCGCTCCCCCCTTAATTCCCCATGTATGACTCGCCCGTCAGCGACAGCAGAAACAGCAGCCCCATCCACAGCAGCAGCAGGCCGTAGAATATCAGCGCTAGGCTTTGCAGCAGCAGCTTAAGCAAAACCGGGCGCTGATTTTGCCTGCGGCTCATCGCTCGCAGCAGCTCAAGAGCGGCTGCGATCACCAGAATTAAGGTGGCGATCGCGGCGATAACCCAGCTGCTATAGAGCACCGGCAGCGACCTAGCGCCCAGCAGCGCGATCGCGGCGGCTACCCCTAGCAGCCCTGCCCCGATCAGCTCTGCGATCGCCAGCACCCCATTGAAATGGTTCAGACGGCTCCGGTTGAGTGTATTTTTGGCGGTTAGGGCACCCTGCGCGCCGGGGAGGGCCAATAGCACCAAGGTTCGAAGCGGGTGCGCCCAGGGAGCTTGCACTATGACAAAAGCCACGACCATAGTGCCGATCAGAGTCAGCCCTGAGAGCAGCTGGGTTTTACCAGAACGGGTTTTACGCAAGGTACTTTCCCTTATTGGCGCGGCTTGTTGACGTAGATCTCTACGGTTGCAGATCTCTGCGGCTACAAAAGGTTAGCAGCTCCAAAGAGAGGCGTCACTCTCTGGATCAAACAGGTGGACTTTTTCGGAGGCGATCGCCAGCCACACTTCATCGCCAATTCGCACCATCTCGTCAGGGGGAATTTTGGCCAGCAGCGTTAGATCCTTGGTCCGCACCGTCAGGTAGGTTTCGCTGCCTAGGGCTTCCAGATGGGTGACATGACCGCGAATATTCTTAGGTGCGGGCAGGGCTAAACTGAGGTGCTCAGGGCGAATGCCCAGCAATGCTTCGCGGTTGTCGTAGGGCAGCAGGCGATCGTCCCAACTGCTGGGCAGCGACAGGCGAAATTCAGGATGCACCAGCAAAAATGGAGCCTGCACCTGCACCGGAATGACGTTCATTGGCGGCGATCCAATAAAGCCAGCCACAAAGCGATTGGCAGGACGGTTATACAGCTCTAATGGAGTGGCCACCTGCTGAATTTGACCCAGATTCATCACAGCGATGCGGTGGCCCATGGTCATGGCCTCCACCTGGTCGTGGGTGACGTAGATGGTGGTGATGCCGAGCTGCCGCTGCAAATTCACAATTTGGGCGCGGGTTTCCATCCGCAGTTTGGCATCCAGGTTTGACAGGGGCTCATCCATCAAAAACACCTGGGGATTTCGAGCCATGGCCCGACCCAGGGCCACCCGCTGCTTTTGCCCGCCCGAGAGCTGCCGAGGCTGACGGTTGAGCAGCAGGTCAATTTGCAGCATCTTGGCCACGGCCCGCACCCGTTCGTCGATCAGTCGTTCGACCTCAGAAACATAGCGCAGGCTGGGAGGCAGCCGGCGCGTAATTGAGACTAGGGGCTTCTCCCACCAGCGGCTTTCGGTGAGTAGGCGCTCTAGCTCTTGGTTGGCGGGGGAATCGCTGAGGGGTACAGGTTTTTCTTCCAGTTCCGGTAGGGATTTGCTCAGGTCGGCCCCCATGCGGCGCAGGCCAAAGGCGAGGTTGTCGTAGACCGTCAGGTGGGGGTAGAGGGCATAGCTCTGGAACACCATGGCGGTGTCGCGCAGCTTGGGGGGCAGGTCGTTGACTTTGCGATCGCCCACCCAAATGCTGCCCCCCGTAATCGCCTCCAGACCCGAGATCAGCCGCAGCAGAGTGCTTTTGCCGCAGCCCGAAGGGCCGACCAGCACCATGAATTCGCCATCCTCAACGGTGAGGTTGATGCGCTTGAGCACCGCCGCTGCATCTGGTTCTGCATCTGGCTCAGTAGCCTCTGCCCCATGGGATTGGCGAGACTTAGGAAAGGTTTTGTAGACGTTTTCGATTGCGACTTGGGCCACGAGGGAACTGAGCGGGTAAAGGGGCAGGAAGACAGTTATTGAAGTGATGCTGAGTAGAGCTGCCCTGTACCCCCTTTGAGGTCAAGAGGTTACAGGAACTAGGCGTTGACAGCGGCAGGTGGCGGATCTGGGGAGAAACGTAGCGAGTGGTGACTTGCTAGCGCCAACGCACCCCGTGGCAAGTCGGTAACGCCAAAATCGCCAACCTAAAATCCAAAATTTATCTTACTCTGCTTCGGCTAGGGTGCTCTGATCAGGTGGGGTGATGCGAATTACCTGGGTGATGGTTTCGCCTTTGTTGGGTTTGATGATGCGATCGCTCTCCCCAGTCCTGCCCTGGCGGGGCACCGATTCGATGGGGATGACGGCGGTGCGATCGGCGCTGGTAAACACCGTAACGGCTTCCTTGGGTACTGCGGGCAGCAGCGCCATCAGGCTGTCGGTCTTGAGGCTAAATTGGAACGACTGAGTGCCAATGTCGCCGCGCTTGGCGACCCGCAAACCTTCTACCGGCAGACGCTTGGCATAACCCGCCGCCGACACCAGCAGCAGGCAATCTTTGCTAGACTGCACGGCCACACAGCCGGTCAGAGTTTCCTGCTTGCCCATGCGAATACCCTGGGGCCCCTGAGCCGCGCGGCCCATGACTTGTAGGTTGTCATCATCGATCGGGAAGCGCAGCAGTCTGCCACCGGTCGTTCCTAAGACTAAGTCGTCGCCTGGCTCGGCCAGGGTGACGTAGGCCAGCTCGTCGCCGTCTTTTACTTTGATGGCGGTCAGACCGCGCCCGGTGAGGTTGGTGAATTCTTTCAGCGGAGCGCGCTTGATTTTGCCCTTGCGGGTGACGAGAATTATGTCGTGATCGAGCCGGTCGTCGCGAAGCACAAACCGAGCCACGATCGCATCGGCGGCAGATGGCACCGAACCCGGCAGCAGCTGCACCAGGGGCGCTCCCTTGCCCTGACGCGGGTTGGCAGGGACAGCCTCGACAGCAACGGTAAAGGCCCGACCATCGCGGGTGAGGGTTAGCAGTTCGTGGGTCGTGAGGGCCACTTCAACCTGCACTACCGGGTCGTCGTCTACTTCGTGAAGTTTGGCGCTGGTATCAACCTCTAGCCGGGCCTGCCGCCGCTGGTAGGATTTTTGGGAAAACCGGCGCACATAGCCCTTTTGAGTAAACTCCACGACCGTCGCTTCTTCAACGGTTTCGGCAATGATGTCTTCGACCTGCTGCGATTCTTCCGCCCGTTCAGCGTCGGTTTGAATGCGGGTGCGGCGGGGGTCATTAAACTTCTTTTTGAGCGCCTTCAGCTCTTTTTTCATCGCCTTGAGCAGCTCTTTGCGATCGCTCAGCAGCCGGGTGAGATCGTCGCGGCGCTGGCTGAGTTCGGCAAAGTCGTTCTCTAGGCCCTGGCGCTCCATGCCGGTGAGCTTGCGTAGGGGCATGGCCAAAATCGCGTCCGACTGGCGCTCGCTGAGGTCAAACCGCTGCTGAAAGATTTGCTTGGCGGTGGTGCCGTCGGCGGCGTTGCGCAAAATGTCAATGATGGTATCGAGGTTGTTGAGCGCGGTGAGCAGCCCCTCGGTGATGTGCAGCTTGGCTTCGGTTTTTTCGAGCTGGTGCTGGTAGTGGCGGGTGAGGGTGGTTTCGCGAAAGTCGAGAAACGCCTGCATCACGTCGCGCAGGGGCATCTGGCGGGGCTGGCCGTTGTCGAGGGCCAGCATAATTACGCCAAAATTGGTTTGCAGCGGCGTGGTGCGGTAGAGGTCTTGCAGCACCCGCTGGGCGGGGGTATCGCGCTTGAGCTCGATGACAACGCGCATGCCGTCGCGATCGCTCTCATCGCGAATATCGGCAATTCCCTCCAGCCGCCCCGCGTTCACCAACTGGGCAATTTTCTCAATCCACCCGGCCTTGTTTACCTGGTAGGGCAGCTCGGTAACGATGATCGCGTTGCGCCGCTGCCGCCCCCGGCCGGGGTGCACTTCTTCAAACTGGCAAATGCCGCGAATGGGGATGCTGCCCCGCCCGGTGCGGTAGGCGTCGAGAATGCCCTCGGTGCCGATGATCTCGCCTCCGGTGGGAAAGTCGGGGCCAGGGATGAGGCGAAACAGCTCGTCGTCGGAGAGAGTGGGGCGATCGATCATCGCCACCAGGCCGTCGATTACTTCGCCCATGTTGTGGGGCGGAATGTTGGTGGCCATGCCCACGGCAATGCCCGAAGACCCGTTCAGCAGCAGGTTGGGTAGCTGGGTGGGCAGCACCACCGGCTCCTGTTGGGAGCTGTCAAAGTTGTCGCTAAAGTCGACCAGGGCCTCGCTGATATCGGTCAGCATGCCCTCGTTGCTAATTGGTGACAGGCGCGTCTCGGTATAGCGCATAGCCGCCGGTGGGTCGTTGTCGACCGAGCCAAAGTTGCCGTGGCCATCCAGCAATGGGTAGCGGCTGGAGAAAGTCTGCACCATGCGCACCAGAGCCTCGTACACCGCCTGGTCACCGTGGGGGTGATATTTGCCCAGCACGTCGCCGACGACGCGGGCGCATTTGCGGTAGGGGCGATCGGGGGTCAGCCCCAGCTCATGCATGGCGTAGAGAATGCGGCGGTGCACGGGCTTGAGGCCATCACGTACGTCGGGCAGCGCCCGGCCCACAATTACGCTCATGGCGTATTCCAGGTACGACCGCTGCACCTCGGTGTGGAGCGAGGTAGGCACAATTTGCCCAGAGGCAAGAATGTCGAGTTGGTCGGCCATGGGCGGGGGTCCTGGATTGAGACTAAAGGGGAACGGGGTAGGCGGGATAGACCGAGCCGTAGCTGAGTTTAGCCATAGCCTAGGCCCAAATCGGCATTTCGAGGCCTAACGCACGGTCTAAATTTAATCGGCCTTGATAAATCGGTGTTAACAATGCTGTAACTTATAGGCAAGCTTGTGGGTATGGCAAGCGTTTAGGCAATTTAGTCTACCCGCCATGGGGCACTTGCCTAGAAAAGCTTACCCAGGAGCGCCAGGGCTGTCGCTGCCTAGATAGAGCTGGCGCATCAACCCAATTATTTCCGTTCAAAGACTATATTCCGCTGATGACAGGGATGGACACACGTAATGAAGACCGTCTTACTCGTTGAAGACGACCTGGTAAATGCCCGAGTATTTTCTAAGATATTGACCAAGCGTGGGGGCCTGGCGGTTAAGCACACAGAAGATGTCGAAGAGGTGATGACCATTGCCCGCAGTGGTGAGGTTGACGTGGTTTTGATGGATGTGTCGCTGGCCCACAGCATGTATCAGGGCAAGCCCATGGATGGCATCAAGATTACCCAGCTGCTAAAGGCCGACCCCGCTACGGCTAACCTACCGGTGATTTTGGTGACGGCCCACGCCATGGAGGGCGATCGCGAGAATTTTTTGAGCCAGAGTGGTGCCGATGGCTATATCTCGAAGCCGGTAATCGACCATCAAGAATTTGTGGATCAAATTAAGGCGACCATGGGGGATGCTGAATAAGTACACTTGTACTTTATCTGCCGCGTTTTCGCAACCCGTTCGACGGCGGTCTAGTCATCTGTTCCTAGAAAACCGTCATTTCTCGGCTCAAAGCCTCTGGCTTGACCTACAAAGTCTGCAAACAGCCTAGGAAGAACTTGAAAGGCGCTCCTATGGCTCTGCCCAACCCCTCAAGAAGAGGGATCGGGCAGAGCGGTTCAGCATTCGTCGGGTGGTTAAGGGTGAGAACTAGGAAGCAAGATTAGGCCCTGCCTCTAGTCGGTAGTTCTGAGTCTACCGAACTCCCAAGATTTCTACTTGGGCTTGCAGAGTAATGGGACAGCTCGACAGCGGGTCAGCGTCTGGAAAGATCATATTCAGGTTGTACGCGCCCGTGAGCACGTATTCCCCCTCGGAAAGGTTAAGGTCTTTGCTAAAAAGACCGCTCTCAAAGGAATAAGACTTATTGCCGCCATTAAATCTAACCTCTACCCCGCTGCCGGGTGAGTCGATGATGCCGCTTACTCGAACGGCAAGGGTTTTACCCACCGGCAGGTTGACCACCTGAAATCCCATGGAGATCCACTCTTCAACGATCGCCTGGGCTTGAATGGACGACCCATAGGGAACCTCGACATTGCCTTCGCTACGAAATTGCAGCACTGTTGGCGAATGACCTTCAATTCCGTAGGACGAAAAAGTTTCGAGGCTGACCGAAATGTGGTTTTCATCGCTGCCTGATTGCAGGCTGAGGCGCCGCTCTAGGGGCTTAAACTGCTCGCTGCTGTCGATGTTGTAAGACGATTGCAGAGGATCTCCCTCATTTGTGCCTAAGAAAATGCGTCCGTTCCGGTTGTCGGTCATGGGCACAATATTTAGAGTCGTAAGAGCCATGATGAATCTCCTGAGAATTGGGGTGAAATAGACAAAATTAATGCAGGTTGGAACACAAACTTTGGGGCCGCCGCTGATCGATGATGGCGATGGCGCGTCCTAGACCATTACAGGGGAGCGTGACCAATCCACTACCTCTACTCCAGTGCTCATGAAGGTCGTAAAGCTGCGGCAAATGACCGGTTGAGAGGTGCCTTCAGCGGCGGTGAACAGGGCAGTTACCCGCTGGAGCACTCGATTGGTGTCAAAATCGCGAATATCTAAGGTGATTGGCCCAGCAGGGACTAAATCGGTCGGGGTGCGGTGGGGTACGAACTTGGCCATTAGCAGTTCGGGGTATTGTTTCCATCGGCCGCCGACCAAAAGCCCCGGGCCGCGTAGGGCACCGTTTTGCTCACGAGATAGAAACTTGATGCTCTGAAATTCTAGAAGCCCAATCGCATCGAACTGCTGACCGCCTGATGAGCTATCGACCAGTCTGACCATTAGCTTTGACCCGTCTTGATAGTTGCGCCAGCGATCGCCCGGAATGAAAATTCGACCCTGTAGGGCCTCGGACTGGGCGATGGTCATCACTTCGCCCGATTGATGGTGGTAGGTTACGTACTCTTTGATAGGCTTGAGAGTTTTCTCAGCAAAATAATTGAGTTGCACTAAAATTTGGCGAATATCCTCTGGAATATCTACTCGGGTGGCAGGACTTTGGGGGTAGGGAAAAATATTGATCAACCACTGCTCAACGGTCTTGACAAAGCCGCTGATCTCCGGCTCAAAAGTGTTTTCGTAAAAATCGTTGAGAAACTGCTGAGGACTCTCGTTAGTTTTGACTGGCAGCGGACTGGTCTGATGCACGCGATAGGAATCTAGCAGCACCTGCATGTATCGCAGCTGCAACATTAAAATAGACGCAAACCCACGCTCCATTTCTTTATAGATTTCAAGACGTTTGTCGGTTTGCCCAAGAGTCGAAGATTCTGAGTGAAAAATAGCCGCGCTTTTCCAAGCGTCAAATAAGTTGGCATTGTCAAAGTCTTTGGAAGGCATTAGCGTAGTATAAATTCTAGTAATGCTCTCTTGGTAATTTGCTTCCTCCTCGAGAATAAGCTCCGCAAAATGGTTAGCCATATCCTCTGCTTGCTCATGCTCTGGATTGTTACCTGAAGCTATGAACGACTTTTTAATCTTAGACAGTGTTTGTTTAAATACGTTATCTTCGTGGGCGATCGAGCTGTATAGACTCTGCTCAGCTTTTGCAAATATCTCAGAGCGCAGATAGTCGGTCTTCTTTTCGAGGGAAATGCTTAAGCTCTTGAGTTGCTTTTCTAGAGCGTCAATACGTTGATGAGCGGCGTTCACCTGGTTTGCCAAAACAGTGACTCGATCGTCTTTAGGAAAGTTGCCGGTAAATGCGATCGTAAAGATTAAATCTTTCCACTCCTCATAGGTTTTATCTTGCAAGCGCATTCTTTTTTGGGCTTCCTTAGCTAAAGCACCTGTGACTTCTTTTTTGGCAGTGTCAAGCATGACTCCTGCTAGCGCTTCCGTAATTTCTGCGGCAATGGCTCCGTAAAGCATTGGTCGTCTCCTAGATATGGGGCTAGTCCAGCGGCAGTTTTTTGTTAGAAACAAATGCTTTTTTACGGCATTTGTTGCGCAGGCTGCTGTGTTAAAGAGTGCTTCAAAGAGGCTCCGTAGAATTACAGACAGCAATTGGTGATCTCGATCAGTGGCTCTGGTGCGCTGACTGATAAAAACAGTGAAAACTGGTCGTTTTGAGATTAAGGGACACGCTAGCAGCACCCAACAAAACCTGCCTAATTTTGGTTGCCGGCCGTCTTACTCAACCTACGTCTCCCGTGCCTATGGCTGGCAATTGAGACAAACTGCGGCTTCTGAGCCAGGGCAATTCACGCCGCATCAAGCCTGCGGCATTCCAGTACGGGAACCGATTCGAATCAGGTATCCCTTTGGCAATCGCGGGTATATTCGGCCTGCTGCTGAATTAGTTTGGCGACTAACCCTGTCCAGCCGGTTTGGTGGCTGGCCCCTAGCCCGACCCCATTGTCGCCGTGGAAGTATTCGTAAAACAGCACGTAGTCGCGCCAGTGAGGATCATGCTGAAAAGGGCTGCTACTGCCGTTGACGGGGCGATCGCCTCCTGACCTAGGCTCAAAAATGGCGATTAGCCGCTGGGATAGCTCACTGGCGACCTCCCATAGGTTCATCCACTGCCCAGAACCGGTGGGGCATTCAACTTTGTAGTCGTCGCCCAGGTAGTGGTGAAACTTTTGCAGCGACTCAATGAGCAAATAGTTGACCGGAAACCAGATCGGTCCCCGCCAGTTGGAGTTGCCGCCAAATAGCCCGCTGCTCGACTCGGCGGGTTCGTAATCCACCCGATATTCTTGCCCGTCGGCGTGGAACCGATAGGGGTGCTCGGCGTGGTATTTCGACAGGGCGCGAATGCCGTAGGGGCTGAGGAATTCGGACTCATCTAACAGTTTTTCGAGCAGGCGGCGGAGACGATCGCGCGGTTCGACCTGGCCCAGGGTGGCATAGCATAGAGCCAGCATGCGCCGCGCCTCCTGCCCCTTCGTTTCCATACAGGCGACATTGCGCTTGAGGTTGGGGCGATTTTGAATGAACCACTCCAGCCTTTCGGCGAAGTCGGGCAGTTTCTCCAAGGTTTCGGGCTCCAGAGTCATGACTGCGCAGAGGGGAATTAGCCCGACCAGCGAGCGAATTTTCATCTGAATGCGATGGTCGCAAGCTGGCCCTGAGGGGCCATCGCCGTCGGGCAGGTGCAGTACGTCGTAGAAAAAACCATCCTCCTCGTTCCACAGGCGGGTTTGGTCGTCGCCGATGTGGTTCATGGCGTCGGCGATGTAGATAAAGTGCTCGAAGAATTTGGTGGCCATGTCTTCGTAGACCGGGTTCTCCAAAGCCAGTTCTAGCGCCATCTCCAGCATATTGAGGCAGTACATCGCCATCCAGCTGGTGCCGTCCGACTGCTCTAGGGTGCCGCCCGTGGGCAGCGGGGCGCTGCGGTCAAACACGCCGATGTTGTCGAGGCCCAAAAAGCCGCCTTCAAACACGTTTTTGCCCTCGGCGTCTTTGCGGTTGACCCACCAGGTAAAGTTGAGCAGCAATTTCTGAAAGACGCGCTCTAGAAAGGGGCGATGGTCAACACCTGGCCCAGTCATTTTTTGGGCAATCTTGTAGACCCGCCAGGTGGCCCAGGCGTGGACGGGTGGGTTGACATCGCCAAAGGCCCACTCGTAAGCGGGCAGCTGGCCGTTGGGGTGCATATACCACTCCCGCGTTAGCAGGTCGAGCTGCTGTTTGGCAAACTCGGGGTCAACCATGGCTAGGGGAATGCAGTGGAAGGCCAAATCCCAGGCGGCAAACCAGGGGTACTCCCACTTGTCAGGCATGGAGATGATTTCGGCGGTGTCGATGTGCTGCCACTGGCGGTTGCGGCTGCGGCCCTGCGGCGGCTCTGGCATGGTGGTGTCGCCCTTAAGCCATTGTTCCACCGAGTAGCGGTAGACCTGCTTGCTCCAGAGGAGGCCTGCGATCGCCTGCCGCTGAATCTGCCGCTGCTCGTCGCTCAGCTCAAAGGGAGTGAGGGCGCGGTAGAAATCGTCTGCCTCCTGTCGCCGAGTTTGGAGCATCGTCTCAAAGTCGGTACCGAAGGGATGTTCCACAGTGGACTGATGGGTCAGCCGCAGTCGAACTGTCCGCCGCTCCCCTGGATTCAGGGAAAGGCGATAGTGGGGCGAGACTTTGGTGCCCACCTGAGCGGAATTGACCGCATCTTTTTGCCCGTGAATTACCGTGTTGTGAATGCTGTCTTTGACGTAGGGGGAGGCATTGTCGCCCCCAAATACTGCCGCATAATTAGTCTCGTTCTCGGTGAAATAGAGGGGTAGGTTTCCACCATTAGTCGGTTCCCCCTCGCAGTGGAGCCAGTAGTTCCCCAACGTGGGGTGGGATGCTTCAATCACAACATCCCCTGTAGGGGCAGGCCGTTTGCCCCTACAGAACTTGGGCTTCTTTACGTCTTCACCCCAGGCCCAGGTATTACGAAACCACAGCGTTGGTAGCAGGTGGATTTTAGCTGGCTCAGGACCGCGATTGACGATTTCAATGGCAATTAGAATGTCTTCGGGGTCGGCCTTGGCGTATTCCACGAATACATCAAAATAGCGATTCTCGTTGAAAACACCTGTATCTAGCAGCTCGTACTCGGGCTGGTCGTACCCGCGCCGCTGGTTTTCGGTTACTAAGTCAGCGTAGGGGTACTCGGCCTGGGGATATTTGTAGAGAAACTTTAGATAGCTGTGGGTGGGAGTGCTATCGAGGTAAAAGTAGTATTCCTTCACGTCTTCGCCGTGGTTGCCCTGGTCGCCAGTCAATCCAAACAAGCGCTCTTTGAGCACAGGATCGTTCCCATTCCACAGGGCCAGAGCAAAGCAGAGCAGCTGCTGGTCATCACAAATGCCACCCAAGCCGTCCTCGCCCCAGCGGTAGGCCCGCGAGTGCGACTGCTGGTGAGAGAAATAATTCCACGCTGCACCCGTAGCACTGTAGTCTTCGCGCACGGTGCCCCACTGGCGATCGCTCAGGTATGGCCCCCATTTTTGCCACGGCGTTTGCGATGTGTGGGTCGCTTTGAGGCGCTGGTGCTCTGGGTTCATGGGGCTAGAGGAGAGTCTGGTCTTCTCTAGGATGAGCCTTAATTTTAGAAATAACCGGAGGCTGCCCTAGAAACTTAGTCATTTTCTAGGGAGTGAGTCTAAAGCTTGCCTGGCCGAGCCCAGAGGTCGGGTTGGGTTCAGTGGTCGGCTAGGGTCTCAATTAGCAGATCCACCTGCTGCTGTTTTTCGTTCAGGTAGGTTTCGCACTGCTGGAGGGCCTGTACGGCCTGCTCAAACTGACTCAGCACCGCCGCTAAGGGCAGGCTGCCCGATTCGAGGTCGGCGATGATTGCTTCTACATTGGCGACGGTGGTTTCGTAGCTCCAGGCGTCGGCGGCTTTCTTGGGCATAGGGGTGAAGGGTGGGTTAGAGGGCGAGGGAGATGAGGAAGATAGAATGTTAGGGGTTGGAGGGATGGACTTGGGTGACTTGGACGGTGAGGTGGCCCTGGGCGAGCTGGATTTGGAGGGTTTGGCCGGGGATGGTGGATTGGGCCTGGGTGACGAGCTGGTTAGCTTCGTCGCGCACTAGGGCATAGCCTCGCCTAACGACGGTGTCGGGGTCAAGGGTCATGAGGTGGCTCCGCAGGGCGGCGGTGCGATCGCTCGCCTGCCGCATTTCCACCTGTACTCCCTGCACTAGGCGGCGCTTGAGCTGCTTGAGGTGAACGATCTGCTGCTGCACCCGTTGGTCGAGGCGGGTGTGCAGTAATCGCTTGCCCAGGCGGTGCACATCGGTTTGGGCATCGAGCAAATGCTCAGTAGTCAGGGTTTTGAGCAGGGCTACGCGCTGGCGGTGAGCGTCGATCAGATCGGCTAGGGCTGGGACGGCGGCGATCGCAGCAGCAGTCGGCGTATGGGCACACAGATCCGCCGCCAGATCCGCCAGCGATTCGTCGCGCTGATGGCCGATGCCTGTCACGACCGGGATCGGGCAGTTGGCGATCGCCCGCACCACCCGCTCGTCGTCGAAACACTCCAGATCTTCGCTGGCCCCGCCGCCGCGAGCCAAAATCAGCACCTCGGCGCGACCATCGGCGGCGACTCGCTCCATGGCGGCAACGATAGAGGCAGGGGCGGTGTCACCCTGCACCGTGGCGGGCGAAAAGAGAATGTGTAGGCCGGGGTGGTGGTGGCGCAGCGATCGCTGAATGTCTCCCCAAGCCGCCGCTTGGGGAGACGACACCACGGCTATGGTCTGGGGCAGGGCAGGCAGTGGGCGCTTAAACTCGGGGTCAAACAAACCCTCAGCAGCGAGCCGCTGGCGCAGCTGGCGGTAGCGCAGAGCCTTGAGGCCGTCGCCGCTGGGCAGCACCTGCCACACCGTTAGCTGATAGCTGCTGCGCTGGGGGTAGACCTTTACCGTGCCTAGGGCGATCACTTGTTCACCGACGGCAGGTAAGGTCGTGAGCCGCGCCTGCTGGCTGCGCCAGGCTACAGCATTGATGGCAGCTCCAGTGTCGGGGTCAGTGAGGGTAAAAAACAGCCCCTTGGCGTGGTTATTAGCGCTCGACACTTCCCCCACGACCCAGACCTGGCGCAGGGTGGGGTCGTCTTCTAAAACGGCCTTAATGTAGTCGACCAAACCGCCGACGCTCAAGGCTGCTGGGGCCGTAGCCAGATTAAACTCAGGGTTAGTCATGAAGTCTCGTTTTCAGCCAAACTCCAGTGTGGGCCAGATGGTTGTGAACATCAACCGGCTAGGTGCGCTGGTGTTGGCGGCTAGTACTTAAATAAGCCAATTGTGACAAGCTCGAGTACCTAGGGTCTAGGGTTCACGACCGGACTTAAACCCTAGACCCTATACCCCGACTCCCCACTTACCCGTTACCGCTAGCTTGACGGATCACTAGGTAAAGCTGTCGCCGACCACATACCGGTTGCGGCCCTGGGCTTTGGCCTCGTAGAGGGCCAGGTCGGCGCGATGGATTAGCTCCCTGGGAGAGTGCTCTTTGACGGCAGGGCAGTGGCACACGAGGCCAAAGCTCAGGGTTAAGTTTGAGCTCACCTCTGAATAATCATGGGGCAGCGGGCACTGGGCGATCGCCGCCTGAACTTTTTCAACGATCTCAATGCTGCCATCGAGGGTGGTATCGGGCAGCAGCAGCACAAATTCTTCGCCGCCGTAGCGGGCGACCAGATCCCCCGGCCGCTTGACCACGTTGCTCAGCATCTGGGCCACCCGGCGCAGGCAGTCGTCGCCTGCCAGGTGACCATAGTTGTCGTTGTAGGGCTTGAAGTAGTCAATGTCGCAGAGAATTAGCGACAAATGTTTTTGCTGGCGGCGGGCCCGCTGCCACTCTAGATCGAGGGCCTGGTCAAAACTGCGGCGGTTGGCAATTTCGGTGAGACCATCGACGGTAGCCAGTCGGTTGAGCTCGGCATTGACCAGCTTGAGTTTTTGATTAAGGTCAGCCTGGGTGACTTCGGCTCGCTTGCGCTCGGTAATATCGCGCACAATCACCAGCACCTCGTTTTGGCTAATGGGCACCACCCGCGACTCTTCGTGGCGCAGTTCGCCGTTGATCTCAATAGTGTGTTCGTAGCGCTGCCGGGTGCCCGTAGATAGGGCAATCCGTATGTAGTGCATGCGCTGGTCGGCCAGCTCCTTAGGAAAGCTGACGTAAAGCGACTGTCCGCGCTCGGGGACAATGGGGCCGTAGAGGATAATCTCGCCGCCCGAAATCAGGTCGAGAATATTGCCGTTTTCGTCGATGCGCATCATCAGGTCGGGGATGGCTTCGAGAAGGGCCTGCTGAGTGGCCTGGTGGTCTTTGAGCGCAAATTCTGCCCGTTTGCGATCGCTGATATCTAGCGTAGTGCCGTCAATGCGGAGGGGGTTGCCCACATCATCGCGCACTAGGCGGGCCTGCCCACGCACCCAACACAGGGTGCCATCGGCGCGAAAGATCCGATACTCCCGGTCGATTTTGCCTTGGTAGCCCAAGGCCTCAATGTCGGCCAAAAGCAGCGGGTAATCGTCGGGGTGAATGCAGTTAAACCAGAGGTCGGCATCCGCTAAAAAAGCCTCTGGGGGGTGGCCGTAAAGGGCAGTAGCGGCAGCATTGACGTAGATGGTCTCCAGCGTTAAAGGGTCAACTGACCACACCACGCACTCTAGCGAGTTGAGAATGCTATCGATGCGCTGCTGCTGCGATCGCAGCTCGGCCTGGGTAATCTCTATTTTTTCAGAGCTGCTAATTACCCACTGCTCTAGCTGCCGAGACAGGGCATCGCGCTCGGCTTCAAACCGCTTGCGATCGCTAATATTCCGCAAAATCGACAGATGACGATTGGGCTGAACGTGAGCCGTCGCTGCAAACTCCACCGTTTTGACAGTGCCGTTGTCGAGCTGCAGCTGCTGTTCCCCCCGCATCTGCCCCGCCGCCAAAAAATCCTGCCAGACCGTCTCAAAATCCGTATCCAAGGACAAAAAATCGGCCACTCGTCGCCCGATTAAGTCTGCCTGGGGCAGCTCTAGCAGTGCGCAGGCCGCTGGGTTAGCCGCCACATAATACCCGGCGTCATTGACAATGAGCATGGCATCAAGGGCGGCCTCAAAGATGCTCCAGGGCAGGGCTGCATCTAACGGCAGATTAGCCCCGGCTCCGTTCGCGCTAGCAATATCCCCGCCAAGATCTGACGGGGATGCTTCCAACTCAGCGGGGGGCTCGGACTCTGCAGGCAAAGGCATGACGTGGCTAGTAACTTCATCTTAAGAATTTCTGACCTTGCCAGAGTGAGCCGGCAACACCCGTCGAACCAGCGTCAAATTAAAGGAGCGTCTTTGTTAGCATGCCCCAATCTTCGAAGATGCTTGAATCTTGTTACGCTCAAATCTCTGATTAAGTAGCTAGTTTTCCTAACTTTTCTCCACGCAGTCTAAACCGGGTGCTGCTGATTGAGGGATAGCAGCAGATGGCAGCCGCCATCACACCACCCCTCAATCAATCTGTTTACTATGGAAACAGGTGCTTTAGGGGACCGTTACCGTAGAGCGCCAAGGCCTTTTCCCTGTTCAGGCCGCTGACTGGCCCGGGGGCCTGCAATTGTTTGCTGCCACTACTGCATTGGTACGTTGCAACACCTTCGCCTTAGCGCTTATATTGCCCTCCGACTCACCCTGCACCGGTTGCGGCAGGCCGCGACTACCTGGCCCCCGGCCCAGGACTGGGTGCTAGCGGCTGGGCTAACTGTGGCGCTGGGGCTAGTAACTATTCCCTTAGGGTTGCACAGCCATTTTTTGGCCCCCACCCTGGCCGACATTACCTGGGGCGACGGACTGCGGCTAGCGGCGCGCGTGCTGCTGGTGCCTGCCCTGCTCGAAGAGGGGTTTTGGCGGGTGCTGCTGCTGCCCCACCCGACGGAGATCATGAGCGATCGCCGGCGCTGGCGGCTGGGTCTGCCCATGCTGGGTCTGTTTGTCGTCATGCATCCCCTCAATGCTATGGCGCTCTACCCCGTGGCTTTTACCACCTTTAGCAACCCAGTGTTTTTGTTGTCGGCCGCTCTGCTGGGCTTGATCTGCACCATTGTTTACTGGAAGTCGGGTTCCTGGTGGGTGGTGGCGGCCATGCACTGGCTGGTGGTGATGGTGTGGCTGGTGTTTTTGGGCGGTTACAGCGCCTTGAGCCTCTAGAGCGGCGTTGTTTCTCAATTTTTATAACGACTGGGGCAGGGCAAAGGGGTTTGGCCGACCGGGAGTGAACCCTAGGCCTGGGGAACGCTAAGTGGTGCCCATTCCCTCGCTGTCAGCCCCAAACCGTGATGAGTAATGCCCATGAATGACTTCTTCAAAGGCTTTGAACAACTGCTCGAACTGGCTAAAACTCTAGAAGAAAAAGCCGAAAGCGGCGAGCTTAAAACCAACGTGCAGATCAACGCTCGGGGCATGGGCAGCATTCCCCGCCAGGGCAACATCCCTAACATCGGCGTCAGCCGCATGAACCGCACCCCTGGAGATAGCGCCCCTATCCCCGATCCCGCCGTCGAAGAAGTCATCATCACCCCACCCCCCGCTGGCGACAACTCCCCATCCTCCTCACCTTCCCCATCCTCCCCACCCCCCTCATCTCCCCATCACCCCACCATGGGCGATGTCGGTGGCCTCTCTGCCACCCTGCAAGAGCTGCGCGAACTGGTGGAAATTCCCCTCAAGCGCCCCGACGTGCTGGCCAAGCTGGGTCTAGAGCCCACGCGTGGTGTGCTGTTGGTTGGCCCTCCCGGCACGGGCAAAACCCTCACCGCCCGCTCCCTAGCCGAAGACCTGGGCGTCAACTACATTGCGATCGTCGGCCCCGAGGTGATGGGCAAATACTACGGCGAGGCCGAGCAGCGCCTGCGGACCATTTTTGAGAAGGCCAAGAAAGCTGCCCCCTGCCTGGTGTTTATCGACGAAATCGACAGCTTGGCCCCCGATCGCAGCAAGGTCGAAGGCGAGGTCGAAAAGCGCTTGGTCGCCACCCTGCTGGGTCTGATGGATGGCTTTGCCCAAACCAAGGGCGTGATCGTGCTGGCCGCCACCAACCGACCCGATCACATTGACCCTGCCCTGCGCCGCCCCGGTCGCTTCGATCGCGAGGTGCAGTTTCGCGTGCCCGATCGCGCGGGTCGCCTCGAAATCCTTCAGATTCAAACCCGCGACATGCCGCTACAGGGCGTGGATTTGGATGCGATCGCCGATCTGGCGGTCGGCATGGTGGGGGCCGACCTCAAGGCCCTCTGCCAAAAAGCCGCCTACTTTGCCCTGCGTCGTCAGGTGCCTGATCTGGCTGGCCCTGTACCCGACACCATGACCCTGGTGCACGCCGACTTTCTTCAGGCAATTAAAGAAATCAAGCCCTCGGTGCTGCGATCGGTGGAGGTGGAGTCGCCTGCGATCGCCTGGGAAGACATCGGCGGCTTAGAGTCTATTAAACAAACCCTGCAAGAATCGGTGGAAGGGGCTTTGCTCTACCCCGAACTCTACGCCCAAACGGGGGCCAAAGCGCCCCGAGGACTGCTGCTGTGGGGGCCTCCCGGCACGGGCAAAACCCTGCTGGCCAAAGCTGTGGCTGCCCAGGCTCGGGCCAACTTTATCGCTGTCAACGGTCCCGAGCTGCTGAGCCGCTGGGTCGGTGCGGCTGAACAAGCGGTGCGAGAGCTGTTTGCCAAGGCCCGTCAGGCCGCGCCCTGTGTCGTATTCATTGATGAGATCGACACCCTGGTGCCCGCTCGGGGCCAGTACCAAGGCGACTCGGGCGTGAGCGATCGCGTCGTCGGTCAACTGCTGACTGAGTTAGATGGTCTCCAGGGCTGCACCAATGTGCTGCTAATTGGGGCGACTAACCGCCCCAGTGCCCTCGACCCCGCGATTCTGCGCGCTGGCCGCATCGATCTCCAGCTCGAGATCAGCCTGCCCGATGCGGCGGGCCGGCTGGCGATTTTGCAGGTGCACAACAGCGATCGCCCTCTCGACGCCGTCGATCTTAACGACTGGTCTACCCGCACCGACGGCTGGAACGGTGCCGACCTGGCCCTACTCAGCAACCAAGCGGCCCTCGAAGCCGTGCGTGAATACCGCGCCCAGGGCATGGCTGACCCCAGCCAAATTCGCATTGCGGCCCACCACTGGGAGCAGGCCCACCAGGCGATTCTTAGCCAGCGCAGCTCGGTGGCGAATCGGGGATAAATCTGTAAAGCGTAAAAGGGTTTCTGTTATAGCTAAACGTTGTTAAGAAAGCAGTAGGGATGCAGACGGCGGTCAGGCCAACGACTTTGGTACAGCCCAGAGTAGGGTGAGGGCGCGGGCGGCCATCAACCCTACCAGGGCCAGCCACAGCAGATGAGCACTACCCAAAGATTGGGCCAGCAGGGCTAGGGGTAAAAAGCCAACCCCGGCAGCTAGCACTGTAGCGTTGCGCAGCACTGGGCCAGCGGTAAGACCGAGAAAGTAGCCGTCAAGCATGTAGGCGATCGCGCCCAATCCCAAAATAGGAATTAACCATCCCACGTAGGTTTCTACGATCGCAATCACCGATTGGTGGCCCGTCAGCAGACCAAACAGCGGCGCTGGAAACAGCACAAAAGACAACGCGAAGGATAACCCTAACGCGATGCTGGTGAGCCCTCCCAGGGTTAACAGACGGCGCAGGTGGGTGCGATCGCCGCTGCCGTAATATCGTCCCGCAAAGCTTTCCGTAGCAAAGGCGATGCCGTCGATAAAGTAGGCCGAGAGCGTCACCACTTGCAGCAGCAGCGTATTCGCCGCCAGGGTTTCTCTTCCCAGGGCTGAGCTGAAATTAGTAAACAGCGCAAAGCTCAGCACCAGAGCAAAGGTGCGCACCAAAATGTCGCGGTTCAGCAGAAACAGCCCTTTAATTGCCTGCAGATTCCACCCCTGGGGCACTACTGCCCAGAGCTTTTGGAAGCCGCCTTCTCTAGCCAGCAGGCTCAGCCCTACTGCCAAGGTCACGTATTGGCTGAGGGCGGTGCCCAACCCCGCCCCGGTGCTCGCCCAGCCCAGCCCATTGATAAAAATAGTGTTGAATACCACGTTGCTGCCGTTGCCCACCAGCGATAGCGCAATCACCCGGCGGCTTTTTTCACGGCCCAAAAACCAGCCCATTAGCACCAGATTCATCAGCACTGCTGGGGCATCCCAAATGCGGGCGTTGTAGAAAGCCATGCCCGCTGCTCTGACATCGGGTTCAGCGCTGAGCAGAGCAAAGCCAAGGTCGCGAATCGGCACCTGAAGCAGCAAAATTGCCACCCCAAAACTCAAGGCAATCAGCCCATTGCGCAGCAGAATCAGCCACAGTTCGTCTCTGTCGTCCCGACCTCGGGCCTGGGCCGTGGTGCCTGTGGTGCCCATGCGCAAAAAGCCGAAACTCCAGTACACCACGTTGAAAATTACCGTGGCCAGGGCCACCCCACCCAAGTGACTAATATCGTCTAAATGGCCAAGAAAGGCCGTATCCACCAGGCCTGCTAGGGGCACCATCAGGTTCGAGATGATGTTAGCTGCTGCCAGCTTCAGAAAGCTGGGCAGAAAGGCTGAGGAGTTGGCCGCGCCAGCAAGGCTCGAAGATGGTGTTGTGTTTCGGCCCATGTTGAGGCTAAGGGAAGGCTTGGTAAATGTTACGGAGAGAGGATCGCCAAGAACTGCTCAGCATTGACGATGGGTATTTCAAACGGGGAGGCTAGGTTGAGCAGATCGCGATCGCCCGTAACCAAATAATCTGCCTGACCTACTAATGCCAACTGCAAAAACGGCATATCAAACGGATCTCGACAGTCTGGAACTGCTGGTGGTTCCGGTGGCATTGATATGACGCTGCAATAGGGCAGGTAGTCCGCCAGTAGTTCTTCCTGCTCCGCCTTGGTGAGCCTAAATTTTGGATAGGCTAGCACTCGGATCAACTCTGTAACTGTGGCCCGAGAAACTAGCGGCGTAAAGTCTTTGCCCTGCCAAGTCTGGCGCAGGGTAGCTAAGATCCCTTGCTTAAATACTAGGGCTGAAATTAGCACATTTGTATCCAGTACGACCCTGAGTTCGAGAGTCATCACTGAGGCGTAGAACTGCCGCGAGACCAAGCTATAGCATCAGCAATATCCTGCTCTGTAATGTTCAGTTCAGCTAGCTTTTCTCTAACAGCATCAGACCGTTGAACTTTGACGGGAGTAAGAATGATCTGCCCATTTTCGAGGGTTATTTCAAAGTACTCAACTGGGCCAAGTGCCTCAGTTACGCTCGGCGGCAGGGTAATTTTATTCTGATCGGTAAGTTTAGTCAGCACGTTATAGGTACCCAGGGGTTTGTGCTTTTTACCTTACTTTAACGTAAGGCACAGTACTTTAAAGAGTAATCGCAAGAGCGTAAGCTTTGCTACATGGCATGATTCACGCCACCAAATCTATTTGATGACAGAGTTCCTATCACCCCGTAGTCACTCCACAGTAAGTATTTCAGCAAGTAGATAACGTTATCTAAGCTTCGATACTCATCGCACCGCGAGCGACTGAGCCAGATCCTCGGGGCTGAGGTGGTCGTTGAGAATCTTGCCGTCTTTGAACCAGACGATCCGCTGGCTAGCCCGGGCCACATCGGGTTCGTGGGTAACCATGACAACGGTAATGCCTGCGGCGTGGAGGTCGGCAAAAAGGCCCAGCACGTCATCAGTGGTGTGAGTATCCAATGCGCCTGTAGGTTCGTCGGCCAGTAAGAGTAGCGGGTCGTTGACGATCGCCCGCGCGATTGCCACCCGTTGCTGCTGCCCCCCCGACAGCTGAGTGGGCTTGTTGTTGATGCGATCGCCCAGCCCCACCCGCACCAATGCTTCTGTTGCCCGCTGGCGGCGGACCTCGCTGCGCACCCCGGCGTAGATCATCGGCAGCTCCACATTCTCCCGCGCGGTGAGCTGGGGCAGCAGGTGAAACTGCTGGAAGACAAAGCCGATTTTTTGATTGCGAATGAGGGCCAGGGCGTCGTCTTCTAAAGTGGCCACGTTCTGGCTGTCGAAGAAATATTCTCCGGCGGTAGGGCGATCGAGGCAGCCGACCATATTCATGGCGGTAGATTTGCCGGAGCCAGACGGCCCCATAATGGCGCAGTACTCACCGGGGTAAATCGATAAATCTACGTTCCACAGCGCCCGCACCTCGGTATTGCCCGAGCCATAAACCTTTTGCAGCTGGCGAAACTCGATCAGTGGAGTGGGCATAGGCGGGAAGAGGAGGCGATGGGGCGGTGAGGAGCATGGGATTGATTGAGTCAATCCCCTTAACTTAAGTCTCCCGCCCAGGCTAGCGCAGGCCAGACTGAACCCGCCACAGGCTGGCGTAGATGCCGTTCATTTCTAGCAGTTCTTCGTGGCGGCCCCGTTCGACGATTTCGCCGTGGGCCATGACGTAGATGCAGTGGCAGTGGCGAATGGTGGAGAGCCGGTGAGCGATCGCCAGAGTCGTGCGCCCTTGAGTAATCATCGCCAGCGATCGCTGGATTGCCGCCTCGGTCTCGTTATCTACCGCCGAAGTCGCCTCATCGAGCACCAAAATCGGCGGGTCTTTGAGAATGGCGCGGGCGATCGCCAGCCGCTGCCGCTGACCCCCCGATAACTTCTGCCCTCGCTCGCCCACGATGGTGTCATAGCCCTGGGGCATCTGCACAATAAACTCGTGGGCCTCTGCCAGCTTGGCGGCGTGGAGAATTTGCTCTAGGGTGGCATCGAAGGTGCCGTAGGCGATGTTCTCTGCCACGGTACCCGAGAACAAAAACACGTCCTGGCTGACCAAGCCAATGCAGCGGCGCAGATCCTGGGGCAGCAGGTCTTGAATCTCCTGCCCGTCAACCAAAATGCGGCCCTGCTGGGGCTGATAAAAGCGCAGCAGCAGCTTCACCAAAGTGCTCTTGCCTGAGCCAGTGGCCCCTACTACCCCAATGCTCTGACCGGCAGGGATATGAAGGGAAAGATTCTTGAGCACCGGCTGGCGGTTGGCGTAGGCAAAGCTGACATTCTCGTAGCGCACCTCGCCGCGCACCTGCTCCACCGGCAGCGGGTTGCGGCCGGGGATTAGCTCAATCGGTTCATCCAGCAAGCCCAGCACCCGGCGCACCGAAGCCATCGCCCGCTGGTACTCATCCATAATTTCGCTGAGCTGGGTAAAGGGCCACAGCAGCCGCTGAATGATGAACACCATAAAGCCGTAGGTGCCCGCCGATAGGGTGCCGTCGGCCACCGCCAGACCGCCCAAAAACAGCATCAGGGTAAAGCCTACCAAAATGAAAATCCGAATCAGCGGAATAAAGGCGGCGCTGAGGGCGATCGCCCGGCGGTTGCTGTAGCGGTAGGCATCGCTGTCTAGGGTGACGCGATCGCGCTCATACCCCTCCGCCGTAAAGCTTTTAATCGTGGCAATCCCCGACAGGTTGTTGGCCAACCGCCCGCTGATTAGCCCCGCCTTGTCGCGCACCTCGGCGTAGCGGGGAGCCAGCCGCTTTTGAAAGGCGATCGACCCCCACAGCACAAAGGGAATCGGCAGCATCGCCATCCACGACACCCCCGGTGCCAGAATTAAGAACGTCGCCCCTACCCACAGCACTGTGGTAAAAAAACGCAGCAGGTTGTGCGCCCCGGTATTGAGAAACCGCTCCAGCTGGTTGATGTCGTCATTTAAAATCGACAGCAAACCGCCCGTGCTGCGGTCTTCAAAATAGTTAAGATCCTGACTTTGCAGATGGCTATAGGTGTCGATCCGCAGGTCGTGCTGCAAATTTTGGGCCAGGTTGCGCCACAGCCACGCATAAATATACTCACTCAGCGACTCCAGGGTCCAGATCAAGAACGTCAGCGCCGACAACACCCCTAGCTGCCCCGGAATACTGGTGATCCCCACCCGGGCAATGAGCGAGCTTTCGTTATTGGTCACCACATCGATGGCGATACCGATTAGGTAGGGCGGGGCCAGGTCGAAGATGGTGTTGAGAACAGAGTTGGCGATCGCACCCCAAATCTGCGGCCGATAGTTCTGCCCATAACGCAACAGCCTTTGTATGGGATGCCGTGCCGATTGGATACTGGCCATAAAACAGAAAAACAAAGAACAAAGAGAGAAATTCGGCGGGCATTGCCCACCCTACGATCCAATGCTCTTCACCAGAGCCACCAACTAGTCAATTGGCAAAATAGACGTTTAAACCGATGATCGATCCATCTTTTCCGTGAGGTGAAGGACGGCGGACGTCCTTCTCGTAGGCCGGACGCGCGAAGCTGGGGGTCTGGGGCCAGCGAAATGGCCCCAGCAGTAGATCTGGCTTTGTCCCCAGTTGTGCGCCGCCAAGCCTAAGCAACATATCCGGTACCCTAAGCGGTGCATTGCGGCCCATCAGATCTCAGATCAAAGTCGGGCTGGGGAAGGCCGTGAATGCACCCTACAACACCCGCAGCACACTAGCCACACTGTGAATCTCCCTATACTCCCGCAGCTCATCCAACGCAGTTTGGAAATTCGACTCCGTCACCTCATGGCTAACGATCACGATCTCTGCCCGCGTCTCATGCTGACCAATCTGCACAATCGACTCCAGACTCACCTGGTGACGGCCAAAACACAGCCCCAATTTGCCAATCACCCCCGGCTCATCCTCCGCCAGCAGCCGCACATAAAAACGACTGACAATGTCGGCCATGGGGCTAACCTTGCAGTAGTGCTGATGACTACAGGCCAGCAGCGGGTTAGTGGCTTTAGGCGTTGTCCCCGCCCGCAGGTTAGCCGCCAGGTTCAGCAGGTCAGACACCACCGCACTGGCCGTCGGTCCTTCCCCCGCCCCTGGCCCAAAAAACATGACCTGACCAATCGGGTCGCCCTCAATCAAAATGGCGTTGTAAACATCGTTCACCGACGCCAAGGGATGGCTCACGGGCACCAGAGTAGGATGTACCCGCAACTGGAGCTGATCCAGGGATTGATCTGAGGTTTCATCAAACTCCCCGTCACGGCGGGCGATCGCCAGCAGCTTGATCACAAACCCCAACCGGTCAGCATAGGCAATATCGGCGGTGGTCACATGACGAATGCCCTCGCTATAGACCTCTGACAGCTTAATGCGCCCCCCAAAGGCCAGCGACGCCAGAATCGCAATCTTGTCGGCGGCATCCAGCCCATCCACATCGGCGCTAGGGTCGGCCTCGGCGTAGCCCAGGCGCTGAGCATCGGCCAAAATCGATTCAAAGTCGCCCCCCTCCCGCTGCATGCGAGTGAGAATGTAGTTGGTGGTGCCGTTGATAATCCCCGTCACCGCGCGAATGCGGTTGACCCCCAGTGCCTGCTTTAGCGGCTGGATGACGGGAATGCCCCCCGCCACCGCCGCCTCCAACATCACATAGATTCCCGCCTCATTAGCGGCGGTAAAAATCTCGTCACCGTAGCGGGCAATCACCGCCTTGTTGGCCGTCACCACATGCTTACCGTGGGCAATGGCCTTGAGAATCAGCGATCGCGCCGGCTCCAGCCCCCCCATCACCTCCACCACCACATCGATAGTGGGGTCAGCCACGATGCTCTCTAGATCAGTGGTGAGGCGATCGCCCTCAATCGCCACCGACCGGGGCTTATCCAAACTGCGCACCCCCACGCGGGCCAGCTCTATCTGCCCTACAAGAGGATGACGATGGGCCGGATCCAGCAAAATTTTAGCCGTCCCCGACCCCACCGTTCCCAACCCCAGCAAACCGACACGCATCACCAATGGTCTGACTTCCTTAACTGCGATTGCTAGCCCAATTGTAAAGGGATTGTTGTCCCCCCTGGGCGCCGATGCCAACGGCCACAAAAAAAGGAAGGGTTTAGCCCTTCCTTTTTTTGAAAGGGCGAACCAGCGATCGCCCTCATCCACTATTGACGGAGACCAAAAACCTTAGTAGGTCTCAACGTGCCAGCGGTGCTCTTTCTTCATCTGCTTGCGGAACTCAACCCAGTCAACGTTGTGCTTACTAGCTTCCGCCGCCATTGCTGAGTCAATGCCGTCTTCCATGCCCTTCAAACCGCACATGTAGGTGTGGGTATTGGGCTTTTGCATCAGCTCCCACAGCTCGGCAGCGTGCTCACCCACTCGGTGCTGAATGTACATGCGACCGCCCTCAGCATTTTGCTGCTCGCGGCTGATGGCGTAGGTGAGCTTCAAGTTGTCAGGATACTGCTCCTGCATCTGCTCCAGCTCCTCTTTGTAGAGGACGTTGCCAGTATAGGCCACCCCAAAGATCAGCCAGGCTAGGCCCTTGAACTGATAGTCGGGGTTCTTCTTGCGCTCGGCTTCCTTAAACATGCGCCACAGATAGGCACGGAAGGGGGCGATTCCCGTCCCCGTCGCCAGCATGATGATGGTGGCCTCAGGGTCGTCAGGCAACAGCATTTCCTTGCCCACCGGCCCGGTGATTTTCACGCCGGCCCCAGGCTCGATGCCACACAGAAACGTCGAGCAGGTGCCATAGACGGTCTCACCACTCTCGGGGTGCTTGTACTCTAGCTGGCGCACGCAGAGCGACACGGTTTTGTCATCCATGTTGTCGCCGTGGCGGGTCGAGGCAATGGAGTACAGGCGTAGCTTGTGGGGCTTGCCCTTGTCGTCGGTGCCATCGGGAATGATGCCAATACTCTGGCCTTCCACGTAGTGCAGGTTGCCCTCAGACAGATCGAAGGTAATGTGTTGCACAATACCCGTCCCGCCTTCTCGAACCAGGGGCTCATTCGACAACACCTTGCCGACGTAGGGGCTGTTGGGCTTGTAGAGGTTAACAGGCACGCTGGCAGCAGCGGCCTTGGGCTCGGCTTGAGTCATGGACTTATGGTTGGTTTGGGTGGGCGCGGTCTCAGCTGGGGCAACAGCTTCGGCGGACGCAACCACAGGCGCAGTGATCGGCGTAGGCACAGCATTGCTAGCAGTTCCCACCTCTTCAATGGGGCGAATGCTCACAATCTTGCCGCCCATGCGGGTGATCCGCTGCATCTCCTGATTCATACGGGTGTAGGGCACCGTAATGAAGACGCTGCCACTCTTGCGAATGGGGTTAGCCATCTGATCGTTCTCTGCGCTCTGGCGCAGACCCTGCACCTCATATAGAAACAAGCGGCTTCCGGCCTCAGTACTGGCGTTGCCGCCGCTCACACTTGGATTGTACATATCTAAATTTCAGTGACTCTCTAGACCCAACTAAGTGCGACGGAGGCACACCGTCATGACCCGTCGCGCATGCTCTAATGAACCTATTCAGATAGCCCTAGGACCAATCTAAAGGCGGCAGCACTAGACATGCTTTTAGCTTAGGGTATCACTGTAAGACGGTGTAATGCCGTGAACTAGGAGATAGAGCGCACTGCAACTAATCCCCACGCTCAGTTTTTGCCCCAGTAATGGTTGCACTCTAGTCATATCCTGATAGAAAGATTGTGTTCTTTGCAGCAGCGAGCGTTAAGTTAATCTAAAAATCTCCGCTCGGCAAAAAAAACTTGGGCCGTCGCCTATCCGCCCACCACCGAAAACTGTTGTGAAGGATACTGGCTTCTGATAGGATGAGACTAATTGCGGTAGAAATACTTATCCTCCAGAATGGTCTTGTGCCTAGGGCGGTTTAGCCGCTTCAGAGGAGTATAGAAAGAGTCAGCGCTTGGGCTGTAGCTTATTCTCAGCCAGGCAAGCGGTGGTGGTCTGAATGCTAGGGAAAATTTCGTACTCCCTCTATTCAGAAGACCTCGGCTTCACTGGCGCGACGTTCGCAAGGCATTCACTCCCTGGGCCGATTGGTTTTGGGATGTTGGGCAACGGCTAAACCAGATTCACGTCTAGGAATGGCTTTCTTCTGCTGCGCTGCAGCGCTGGGTTCTATATATATGGTTGTTTTAGGGGGAACTTATGATCAGCAAGCCAGGTAAGGTAGTTCTAATTGGTGTCGCCGGTGACTCTGGATGCGGCAAATCGACCTTTCTGCGGCGCTTGAGCGATCTGTTTGGCGCTGAACTCATGACTGTCATCTGCCTGGATGACTACCACAGCCTCGATCGCAAGCAGCGCAAAGAAGCCGGGGTGACCGCCCTCGATCCTAAAGCCAACAACTTTGATCTGATGTACGAACAGATCAAAGCCCTGAAAGAAGGCAAGAGCATTGACAAGCCGATCTACAACCACGAAACCGGTGAGCTCGATCCCCCCGAGCGGGTTGACCCCAACCGTATCATCGTCATTGAAGGTCTGCACCCCCTCTACGACGAGCGTGTGCGCGACCTGATCGACTTCAGCGTTTACCTCGACATCAGCGACGAAGTCAAAATCGCTTGGAAGATTCAGCGCGACATGGCCGAGCGTGGTCACACCTACGAAGACGTGCTGGCTTCTATCAACGCTCGTCGCCCCGACTTTGAAGCCTACATCGACATTCAAAAGCAGTATGCCGATGTGGTGATTCAGATTCTGCCCACCCAGCTCATCCCCAACGATGAAGAGAAGAAAGTGCTGCGGGTACGCCTCATGCAGCGGGAAGGCATCGAAGGCTTCGACCCCGTTTACCTCTTCGACGAAGGCTCTACCATCGACTGGATCCCCTGCGGGCGCAAGCTCACCTGCTCCTACCCCGGCATTCGCATGCACTACGGCCCCGATTCTTACTACGGGCACGAGGTGTCGGTGCTAGAGGTAGACGGCCAGTTCGATCGCCTCGAAGAGCTAATCTACATCGAGAGCCACCTCAGCAACACCTCCACCAAGTACTACGGCGAGATGACTGAGCTGCTGCTCAAGCACCGCGAGTACCCCGGTTCGACCAACGGCAGTGGCCTGTTCCAGGTGCTGGTGGGTCTGAAGATGCGCGCTACCTACGAGCGCCTAATCGCCGCCGATCGCGAAGTGGCCGCTACGGCCCAAGCGTAAGCGGTTTTAGGGTAACAGGTATAAGGTATAAGGCTTACCCTTGAACCTTAAACCGGTCTAATTGAGTTTATCTGGCTTAATCGGGAGAGGATATCGATGAAGATGTCCTCTCCTTTTTGCTATGGAACTAACTACCCCAGCGCTGCTCTTTCCCGCGATTTCGCTGCTGCTGCTGGCTTACACCAACCGCTTTTTGGTGCTGGCCCAGCTGATTCGTCAGCTCCACAGCTCTGAGCGCGACTACTTTCAAAGTCTGGTGCAGCGCCAGATCGCTAACCTGCGCCAGCGGATTGCCTTAATTCGCCTGATGCAGGCTCTAGGGGTATCGAGCTTTATTGTCTGCACGCTATCGATGCTAGGGCTATTTGTAGACCAGCAGCAGCTGGCGGAAGTGCTGTTTGGTCTCAGCCTGCTTTTGCTAGTCGCCTCGCTGCTGACGTCGCTCTACGAAATTGCCATTAGCACTCGAGCGATCGAGGCTGAACTGGCCGATATCGATGCAAAATCTCGCTATCCCAACGGCTAAGCCGATTAGGGCAAAGCAGCTTCGACTGTGCTCAACCAGCGAGAACTTACTTTGGTCGTTGAGCAGAGCCCTTCAGCTATTGTCCCATCGGGAGAAGTTACTGAGAGGTCAAGGTGAGGGTTTGGTTGGGCTCAACCACCACCACCCGCTGGGCAGTCGTATTGCCGATAATGGCTCCGGCGGCAGCTCCGCCGATAATGCTGCCCACCGAAACGCGCCCGCTGAGAATGCCGCCCACGGCAGCACCGCCCGCTGCCCCGATGCCAGCATCGGTAAGAATGGCACCAGTGCTGGTTTCTCTGGGGTCTTTAATGTCGCGCAGCAGTTCAGAAACGGCGTTGACGGTGTAGACCTGGTTGCCCACTTCGACAGCGGTGGCCACGTAGCGTACGCCGCCCTCGGCGGGCTCAAACCGGCCGCGCACAAGGGAACCAGCGGGAATGCTGCGCCCGTTGAGGTTGGTAGCGGCTCCCACTCGAAGGGTCTTCTCGACTGTGGCGCCGGTGTTGAGATAGAGGGTTTCGCTGTTGGGGGTGACGGCCTGAATGGGCGACGACACAAACAGCTGAGCCTGGGCAATGGGAGCTTGCCCCAGGGCCATTACCGGCATGACCGCTAACGACAAAGCGGCTAAGTGACTGACTTTCATCACAACCTCCAGAAAGATGCTTGAAAATGTAGGGATGCCCTCGTAGCGAATCGGGCTTAGGGGAGAGTGGTAGGGTAGCTGAGGCTTGCGATCGCCCCAATACCTCTAGTCTAGGAGGACGAGCCGCCCGTTGAGATGTTCCTATCGGTTTTGAGCCGCTTTCACCTATGGAATCTACCGCCGAATATACCTGCGCCTTTTGCGGCGAGACCAGTACCACCTTTATCGATCTCTCGGCTGGGCTCACCCAGTCTTACATTGAAGACTGCCAGGTATGCTGCCGCCCTAATCAGTTCTACGTCACGGTGGATGATGTCTCGTTAGCAATCGAAATTGCCACTGACTATGTTGAGTAAGCGCGATCGCCCCCTTTAGGGTGCCTTTGAGTTAGTTAGACAGTCCGTTGCCACCGCTTTTTAAGCTGAAAACCATGACCCTGGCAAGGGCCTAGAGGGCCTCGTTTTTGCTGCCCTGGGTGGTCAGCATCGACTGGCGCGGTCGAGAAATGCCCTTGCTGAGCAACACCGCTTCGATTTGCTGTAGCAGTTCAAAGTCGGCTGCGGGCAAAGCGGCACTGGCTTCAGAGGCTGGGTCAAGGTGCAAAAAGTCAAACGCCCCTAAAAACTGCTCTGGAGTAGCGGCGATGGGGGCCTCTAGATGAGCCGGAATGATGCGCTCAAACTGCCAGGTGGCGACGGCTTTTGCCCAGTCTAAAACGGCCTCTGGCCCTCGGTTAAAAATTAAGGTTTTGAGAATTGGAGCTACCTGAAGCTGCCCATCATTGTGCAGCGCCTCAAAGGATTTGCGCCAGTCAGACCGCCAGCGAAAGGGATAGAGGCCGAAGTAGTGCTGGCGCGATCGCACCGGGGCCTGCTTTGCTTCTTGCAACATTTCCCCTGTTGGGGCCACATCTAGGGTGCTGGGGCAAAAGTAAAAGGCAAACAGGGCAATTCGTTGCCAACCTTTGCGGCGATTCTCAGGAGTATCGACGATCGCATCGGTTGCCTTGTCTCGGGCGTGAAATAGCAGCGGAAACGGGTCGATTTGCACGATCGCCGGCGGCTCCGCTGGGATGGCCACGATCGCATCAGTCAGCATCAGCGTGCGGCTGGCCCGATGAAAGCAGGCGGTCTCGCCAAACGGCCCTAGCCCTAGATCGATTGGGGGCAGCAGGGCGTAGTCAACCTGGTCAGCAAAGGGAGCCTGGGCGCTGTCGGCGGGGAGGATGTGGGTGCGATCGCGCGGTAGCCCTAGCCACGGCAGGGGCAAATTGAGCGGAAAACTCCACTGGTTCGGCGTTACATACACCTGCGCCTGGGGAAACTGACGGGCAAAGGGACCGACAAACACCTTGTGCTCAATGCCCGTCACGGTAGACATGACAATGTATTTCACTGGGCCGTAGCGCTTTTCTAGCTCACGCACTAGAGCTACGCATTCCGGCGTGGGGGCGACTGGGGAATACACCAGCAGCCCGGCGGGCTCCAGCCGCACCACCGTCATGCGAATCGGCACGACCACGTAAAAAATGCCCTGGAACTGCTCAAAGGTCCACACCTGGTCTTTGACCACCTCCACCCGCTGGGTTGGTCGCTGACCGTAGGGGTAGAGGGGCACTAGGGGCCAAAAGGGCCAGGCGCGGGCGCGGCGAGTAGATGAGACAGAAGTAACAGCTGACATAGGGGCTCGGCGGCAATCCCTAAAGGGAATCAATCGTAGTCATAGCCTACTAAAAATTGGGGATTCAGGGGAATTGCCGCCAATTCTCAGGGCGCTATCAGCGTTGCCCAGGAGAGATACGTTAAGTTAAATAAAACAAGGTTCTGACCACGGCATGCTTGGCGATCGCCAGCCCTTACACCCCCTACTGTTACCCTGCCATGAAGCGACGCAAGCTACTGGAAGCGGGCACCGCCATTATTGGCGGCAGCTGGCTTTTGAGCAATTTCACCGCTGAAGTTTTTTCTAATCAACTTGATACTATGGCTACTACCGACGAACAGTTTACCGTCAACAAAACCGAGCAAGAATGGCGTGACCAGCTCACCCCTGAGCAGTTTCGCGTACTGCGCAAGCACGGCACCGAGCGGGCCGGTTCTAGTCCCCTCGACAAGGTCTATGAGCCCGGTACCTACAACTGCTCGGGTTGCGGCACTCCCCTCTTTACCTCTGACACCAAGTTCAACAGCGGCACCGGTTGGCCCAGCTTCTATGCACCCATTGAGGGCGCCATTGCTACCACTACCGATCGCTCCTTCTTCATGACCCGAGTCGAAGTGCACTGTGCCAACTGCGGTGGTCACCTAGGCCACGTCTTCCCCGATGGGCCTGCCCCCACTAGCCAGCGCTACTGCATGAACGGGGTCTCCCTGGAGTTCGTGCCCAAGTCGGCCTAGACCTGTTCTAGGCCTGTCTCTGTCCCCGTTGTGGCCTTGGTCGCACCGGGGGATTACTGTTGCAAATCCTGTAACGCGGGTGGTTGCTTCTATCGGCTTTTCTAAGATAGAGCAACAGTTACAAGAGCGTGCTATGAAAACACAAATAGGCTCATCACGGTGGTTTGGGCTAGCTGCTGGCCTCGGTCTACTGGTTGCCGGCGGGGCTGCAATTTCAATAGTTACCCAGGCAGAACCAAGCCTGGCCCAAACTGCTGAAGCATCGGCTTTGCCACAGGTGTGGCGACCCGCCAGCGAAGCAGATAAAGCGCTGATTTGGCGCTTTGTACTGCAAAGCCCCATGGGGGTAGCCGCACTCAACCAGCTTGCCATTGAAGGTTTCATCAGCCCCCTTTGCGAAAAGACGTTGTACACCCACGCAACCTACGAGTCGTTCCAAACACTATTGCAGGTGCAGTGCCCCACGCCGGGCGGCGTCTCTACGGCCCGAGCCTACGACGAAATGCGCGTTACCTTTAACCGCTTTGAAGACACGATTGACACCTTCTCGGTCGAGCGAATCTATACCGACTGACCTTTGAGATCTAGTCACCTGAACGGATAAGTCCGCAGATCGCCTTAAATCAACGCTGTGCACGGTGTGTTGTGCTGTAAGCCTGACACACCGGTACGTTCAAGTTGATGCACCAGTGCGTCAGTTTAATGCATCCTTATAAAAATTTAGGCGTTTCTACTGCTTGCTTAGTTGCCGTCAATAATTGCTCTTTTTGCGGTGAAATATTTCACAGTTTCTTTTTAAGAGATACATCTAATGAAAGAAGCCGATGATAGTTTGGCGTCATACCATCTACTTATGTAATCAAACTTTTAGTATTAGTTCTAAAACCTGGTCTTTTGCCAAGTCAAACATTGCCGAAAGATGGATCATGTGAACGCGGCATTAAATCAGGTAAATTCTTCAGCCTTACGCGTTGTATATCTCAGCTATTGGGTAACACCTTATCGAGCTTAAAGCCATGCTTTTTAAGAATAGAGTTGATGCTGGGCAACGGCTAGCCAATCTACTACAGCCCTATGCCAATCGGCCTGATGTAACTGTCGTCGCGCTACCCCGAGGTGGCGTACCGGTTGCGGCCGAAGTCGCCAATGCCCTTAGTGCTCCCCTAGACGTGCTGATTGTTCGAAAGCTGGGTATACCGGGGTTTAGGGAGACCGCTATGGGGTCGATCGCCTCGGGCAATTTTTTATATTTCAATCAGGATTTAATTCGGCGTTTGGCTATTACGCCTGAGGAAATTGATGTCGTAGTGCAGCATGAACAGGAAGAATTGCGGCGGCGAGAGCAGGTTTATCGCGACGATCTTGTTTCTCTAGATCTGCGCGATCGCATCGTTATTTTGGTTGACGATGGCCTAGCCACTGGGGCAACCATTCAGGTCGCCATTGAGGCCGTCAAGCAGCAGCGCCCCAAAAAATTGATTGTGGCCGTCCCAGTAGCTGACCGCGAGGTTTGCGACTCAGTTGGAACTGTCGTCGATCGCATTATCTGTGCCGAGACTCCCCAACCGTTTTATGCGGTGGGGCTTTGGTATGAGGAATTCGCTCAAACCTCCGACGACGAGGTGCGAGCGCTTCTGAACCAGGCCAAACACCGTTCCCTAGAGACCGTCAGCCACCCTCAATAACCCCACCGCTCTCATTAAGCTGCCCTGGCAAACGGCTTATCAGTCTTAAAGCGGCGATGCCTACAGCTAGCGCGTGCTCAGCGTTCGTCCGTTGCCCCAAATTTATAGAATGTGTTAGCCATTGCGATCGGCTTGGGCGGGCTCAACCGCTGGTGGAAACTCCTATAGCCAGCGCTTGCTTAGGCGCTTGAGTTAGAAACGTTTCTTTTAGCTCAGTAGAGTTCCACAAAGCTGTCATAATGGCTTGGCCATTATTAAAATAAGTAACGTGAGGCTGGCTCTCTAAGGCCGATTGTCCGTGCCCTCGGCTGCAAAGTTGAGGGGGTTTTGTGCTTCTAATTTTGCCCTGTCGCGCGTCCTATGGCCTTTTCTTCCATTACCCGTGCCCTACAACGCTCTCCTTTAGCCAAGGAACTGCTGGCTAAGCTCGACCAGCAGGGCCAGCTGGTGCTCAACGGCGTGGCTCGATTGCCAAAGGGGCTGGTGTCCTCGGCCTTGGCCCTAGCGCAGCAGCGCCCCCTATTGGTGATCACCGCCACCCTAGAAGAAGCCGGACGCTGGGCCACTCAGATCGAAGCCATGGGCTGGGACACGGTGCACTTTTACCCCACCTCCGAAGCATCCCCCTACGACCCCTTTGACCAAGAGTCAGAAATGACTTGGGGACAGCTACAGGTCTTGGCAGAGCTGCTGGCCTTGCGGGCGGCCGGCGAAGCATCACCCTTGCGCAAGCTGGCGGTGGTTGCGACTGAACGGGCTTTGCAACCCCACCTGCCGCCGGTTTCTGCTTTGGAACCCTACTGCCTACGGCTAGAGCTGAAGCAGGAAATCAACTTTAAGGCGCTGGGCCAGCGGTTGGCCACCCTCGGCTATGAACGCGTTACGGTGGTGGAAACCGAGGGCCAGTGGGCGCAGCGGGGCGACATTATCGATGTGTATCCGGTGGCGTCGGAGCTGCCGGTGCGGCTAGAACTATTTGGCGACGAGCTGGAGCGCCTGCGAGAATTTGACCCAGCCACCCAAAGATCCCTAGACGCCATTGACCACCTGGTGCTCACCCCCACTCAGTATGGCCCGGTGATCATTGAGCAGTTGAGGGCGCAGGGCAAGCTGGAGGGACTGCTTTCCGAAGCCGCTCAAGAAGGACTAGAAAGCGGCATTCTCCCCGAAGGTACCCGCCGCTGGCTGGGGCTAGCCTTTTCCCAACCAGCCTCACTGTTAGACTATCTGCCCGAAAACACACTGATGGCGGTGGACGAGGTTGATCAGTGTCAGGCTCACAGCGATCGCTGGCTAGAGCACGTCGAAGACCACTGGCAGGAGGTAAGGAGTCAAGGGGATGGGGGAGATGCGGAGGAGGACTCATCCACCCATCCACCCATCCACCCATCCACCCCCTACTCCCTCCCCAAAATCCACCGCCCCTTCCTCGACACCCTCAGCGATGCCGAAATTTTCCCGCGCGTTGATCTATCTGAAATCGCCGAGGCCAACAGCGGCTTAAACCTATCGAGTCGGCCGGTGCAAGCGATCCCGCACCAGTTTGGCAAGCTGGCGGAGACGATTCGCAAGGAGTGCGATCGTAAGTATTCTGTCTGGTTGGCTTCCGCCCAGCCCTCCCGCTCGGTATCCCTGCTGCAAGAGCATGACTGCCCGGCGCAGTTTATCCCTAACCCAAAGGATTTCAATGCGATCGACAAGCTGCATACCCAGCATGTCCCTGTGGCGGTCAAGTATTCGGGATTAGCGGAATTAGAAGGCTTTGTGCTGCCTACCTTCCGCATTGTGGTGGTGACCGATCGCGAATTTTTTGGTCAGCACACTCTGGCTACCGGCGGCTACGTACGCAAGCGCCGCCGCGCCGCCTCTAAACAGGTCGATCCCAACAAGATGAAACCGGGGGATTTTGTCGTTCACCGCAGCCACGGTATCGGCAAATTCATCAAGCTCGAAAGCCTGGTGCTCAACAATGAAACCCGCGACTACCTAGTGATTCAGTATGCCGATGGGCTGCTGCGGGTAGCTGCTGATCAAGTGGGCTCGCTTTCTCGTTACCGAGCTGCCAGCGGCCAGGCTCCGGTCCTCAACAAAATGACCAGCACCGCCTGGGAGAAAACCAAGGGCCGAGCCAAAAAAGCGATCCAAAAAGTGGCGGTGGACCTGCTCAGGCTCTACGCCCAGCGGGCCAAGATGGAGGGCTTTTCTTACCCAGCCGACATGCCCTGGCAGCAGGAATTGGAGGATTCTTTTCCCTACCAGGCTACCCCCGACCAGCTCAAGGCCGTGCAGGATGTTAAGCGCGACATGGAGAGCGATCGCCCTATGGATCGCCTGGTCTGTGGCGATGTGGGCTTTGGCAAAACTGAGGTCGCCCTGCGCGCCATCTTCAAAGCCGTCACCGCTGGGCAGCAGGTGGCCCTGCTGGCTCCCACCACCATCCTCACCCAGCAGCATTACCACACTCTGAAAGAGCGTTTTGCCCCTTACCCAATCCAAGTGGGGCTGCTGAACCGCTTCCGCAGTCAGCAGGAGAAAAAAGACATTCTGCAACGGTTAAAGACCGGCGAACTGGACGTGGTAGTGGGTACCCACCAGTTGCTCGGCAAAGGCGTCGCCTTCAAAAGCCTCGGTCTGCTGGTGGTGGATGAAGAACAGCGCTTCGGCGTTAACCAAAAAGAGCGGATCAAATCCCTCAAAACCCAGGTGGATGTGCTCACCCTCAGCGCTACCCCCATTCCCCGCACCCTTTACATGGCCTTGTCTGGCGTGCGCGAAATGAGCCTGATTACCACTCCGCCGCCCTCGCGCCGTCCGATCAAAACCCACCTCTCACCCCACGACCCGGAAGCGATTCGCACTGCGATTCGCCAAGAGCTCGATCGCGGCGGCCAAGTGTTCTACGTAGTGCCTCGGGTTGAGGGCATTGAGGAGGTTTCTGCCAAAATTCGCGAGATGGTGCCGGCGGCCAGAATTGCGATCGCCCACGGCCAAATGGATGAAGGCGAGCTTGAGTCAACCATGCTCACCTTTAGCAACGGTGACGCTGAAGTGCTGCTCTGCACCACGATCATTGAGTCAGGGTTGGATATCCCCCGAGTCAACACCATTTTGATCGAAGACGCTCACCGCTTCGGCCTCTCCCAGCTCTACCAGCTCAGGGGAAGAGTTGGTAGAGCCGGCATCCAGGCCCACGCCTGGCTGTTTTACCCCAAAAAATCCCTCACCGACAAAGCTCGCCAGCGCCTCCGCGCCATTCAAGAATTTACCCAGCTTGGCTCTGGCTATCAGCTAGCTATGCGCGACATGGAAATTCGCGGCGTCGGCAACCTGCTGGGGGCCGAGCAGTCGGGCCAGATGGATGCGATCGGCTTTGACCTCTATATGGACATGCTGGAAGAAGAGATCGCCGAAATTCGTGGTCAAGACATTCCCAAAGTCGAAGACACTCAGGTCGATCTCAACGTCACCGCCTTTGTGCCTAACGACTACATCCCCGATCTGGAGCAAAAGATGGGGGCCTACCGCTCTCTAGCTGCGGCCAACAGCAAGGTAGAGCTGATGCAGATTGCGGCAGATTTAAGCGATCGCTACGGCCCCATTCCCTATGCGACCGAGCAGCTCGTGCGCATGCTGCAACTCAAGCTGGTAGCCAAGCACGCCGGTTTCTCACGCATCAAACCCGAGGGCAAGCAGCACGTGGTGATGGAAACCCCGATGGAAGAACCAGCCTGGAAGAAGATCAGCGAGAATCTACCCAGCCACCTGAAAACACGCTTTGTCTACAGCGGTGGCAAAGTCGTGGTGCGCGGGCTAGGCGTGCTCAAACCCGAAAAGCAGCTGGAGAGCCTGACCGAATGGCTGGGGTATTTACAGGGGTCAGTGCTAGAGCCGTTGGCTAGCTAGCACGGAGTTGGAGATCAGGTCAAAGCCATCCAGCAGAAATTAGGGGCGATCGCATAGCCTCAAAATCGCTGACTTTGTTTATTTCGGCGAGCATTCTGACATTCCGCTCTTGGCTGTGAGCGGCATTTATCCTCCCGTACAACTCTACCTAGGCTAGAGCCAGCAGGCCTTGAGCCTGCCTAAGCTAAAGAGATTACCAGACCAGTATATGCATCGCTGTTGGGCAATGGCTGGTGTGCTCGGCCCAAAACGCAAATGCCTAAAGCTTCGCCTCAACTTATAACTAGTGCCTCTTCAGTCACAATTGTGGAACCAGTTCAGTCAGCTCGGGCTGCTGGGCTGCGCTACATCTGCGACGATCGCCCCGGTTGGGGACGGCGGCGCAGCGGCAAGGGGTTCGTCTACTTTGACGAGAAAGGCGATCGCATCTCAGACCCCGACCAGCTGAAACGAATTGAGGCCCTAGTTATCCCCCCCGCTTGGGAAACGGTGTGGATTTGTCCGTCTCCTAAAGGTCATCTGTTAGCCACCGGGCGCGATGCCAAAGGTCGTAAGCAGTACCGCTATCATCCCAATTGGCGCACCGTTCGCAACCAGACCAAGTTCGACCGACTGATTCCCTTTGCCTATGCTCGCCCTCTCATTCGCGAGGTCACCGATCGCGATCTTCGCCTGCGAGGTCTACCTCGAGATAAGCTGCTGGCGGTCGTCGTGCGGTTGCTCGATGCCACCGTGATTCGCATCGGCAACGATGAGTACCGAGAGCAAAACCAGTCCTTTGGGCTGACCACCCTAGAGGAACAGCATGTAGAAGTAGGAACGAGCAAAATTCGCTTTCACTTCGTGGGCAAAAGCGGTGTAGAGCACGAAATTGAACTGAGCGATCGCCGTCTGGCTCGAGCGATCAAACTTTGCCAAGATCTCCCTGGTCAACAGCTATTTCAGTATTTGGATGACGAGGGGCAACCCCAAGCGATCGATTCCGATGATGTCAATCGTTATCTGCAAACCATTACCGGCGAAGACTTCACCTCCAAAGACTTTCGCACCTGGGCTGGTACTGTCTACACGGCTCGAATTCTCAATGAACTAGGAGAGCCTACCTCAAAAACCCAGGCTCAGGCCAACATCCGCGAAGCCATTAAAGGAGCGGCGCAGCACTTGGGCAACCGGGTTGCCACCTGCCGCAAGTTTTACGTGCACCCCACCGTAACCCAGGCCTACGAAGAGGGCTGGCTGTTAGAAGTCTGGCAAACGGGAGAACGAACCTCTAGCGATCTAGATTTAACCGCTGAGGAAAAAGCTTTAGTTGCGGTGCTAAGTCACCCTCAACAACAAAACTAATACGAAACCGCCTTGGGAAACCCTGGTTCAAGATAGAGATCTCGTAGGGGCATTGCACTGCAATGCCCCTACAAACCGGGTGTAACTGACCAGCTACAGTTAGCTTTTTCTCTCCTTAATTAAGGAGAGAAAAAGAGGGTCTTTCTAGCGCGTTTTATGAATACTTCCCGTCTTATGAGTGATGCTAAATTAACCGCTGCAAAACCATCAGCGATCGCGCCACCACCGGAATAGTATCATCACCTGTAAAGACACGTTCCTCACTAACAAATCGAGGTTCCGTCGTGTCGATTACTACTGACCATTCATGGGGTTGAAACAGCTCGGCCAGCTTGAAATCAATGGTCTCGTAATGGGCGTTGAAAAACATTAAAAAGTCATTGTCGCTAACCCGTTCTCCCTGCTTACCAGGGCTGGGGATCTTGTCGCCGTTGAGGAAAACTGCGACTGATTTGATGTAGCCAATCTCCCACTGTTCTTGGCTCATCTCGGTACCATCAGGGCTGTGCCAGCTAATATCGGTTACCCCAGAGCCGTGAATGGGCTGGCCCTGAAACCACTTGCGGCGACGAAACACTGGGTGCTGCCGCCGAAAGAAAATTAGCTCTCGGCAAAAATTGATCAGGTCTTCATTGCCTTTGGGCAGGTTCCAGTCAAACCAGGAAACCTCATTATCCTGGCAGTAGCCGTTGTTGTTGCCCTGCTGGGTGCGGCCCATTTCGTCGCCCCCCAGCAGCATGGGCACCCCCTGGGACAGCATCAGGGTGGTTAAAAAGTTGCGCCGCTGCTGCTCGCGCAGCTGCAAGACCCCAGCGTCATCGGTTTGCCCTTCTACCCCGCAGTTCCAAGATGAATTGTTGCTTTCTCCGTCCTGACTGTTTTCGCCATTGGCTTCGTTGTGCTTGTCGTTGTAGCTCACCAGGTCGTTGAGCGTGAAACCGTCGTGGGCGGTGATGAAGTTGATGCTGGCGTTGGGCTGCCGTCCATTCATCTGAAAATAGAGGTCAGGGCTACCGGTGAGGCGGTAGGCAAACTCGCCCAGGGTTTCATCTTGGCCGCGCCAAAAGTCGCGCACGGTGTCGCGGTAGATGCCATTCCACTCCGACCAGTTGACCGGAAAGTTGCCTACCTGGTAACCGCCCATGCCCACATCCCAGGGTTCAGCAATCAGCTTCACCCCAGCCAGCAGCGGGTCTTGATGAATCAGGTCAAAGAAGGCTGACAGGCGATCGACGTCGTACAGTTCTCGGGCTAGGGCAGACGCCAGATCAAATCGGAAGCCGTCGATGTGCATTTCGCCGACCCAGTAGCGCAAGCTATCCATAATCAGCTTGAGCACCTGGGGACTACGCATGTGGAGGGAGTTGCCGCAGCCGGTGAAGTCCATGTAGTAGCGCGGGTCATCTTCCATCAGGCGGTAGTAGCTGACATTGTCAACTCCCCGTAGCGATAGGGTTGGCCCCATGTGGTTGCCTTCCCCAGTGTGGTTGTAAACCACATCGAGAATCACCTCAATGCCCGCTTGGTGAAGGGCCTTCACCATCTCCTTAAATTCCTGCACCTGTTCTCCTAAAATGCCGCTGGAGCTGTAGCCGGAGAAGGGTGCAAAAAAGTTGAGTGAGTCGTAGCCCCAGTAGTTTTTTAGCCCCTTGTCGACCAAGTGACCAGGGCTAGAGAGATAGTGGTGAATCGGCATCAGCTCTACGGCACTGATGCCGAGCCGTTGCAGGTGCTCAATGGCGACGGGGTGGGCCATGCCCGCGTAGGTGCCCCGCAGCTCTTCCGGAATGTCGGGATGCTGCTTGGTAAAGCCTTTGACATGCACTTCGTAGATGATGGTTTCGTGCCAGGGGGTGCGCAGTAGGGCATCGTCTTCCCAGTCAAACGTTTCGTCGATCACGACCGACTTGGGCATGAGGGCGGCGCTGTCGAGATCGGAAAAGGAGAGGTCTTCGTCAGGGCTTTCCCAGTCGTAGCCAAAAATCTCAGGCCCGCTGCCCACTTCTCCCGAAATGGCTTTGGCGTAGGGGTCAATCAGCAGTTTGTTGGGGTTGAAACGGTGCCCTTCGTGGGGGGCATAGGGGCCATGCACCCGGTAGCCATACTCTTGACCGGGGCCGATGCCGGGTAGGTAGCCGTGCCAAACAAAGTTGCTGACTTCAGTGAGGGGAACCCGAGTCTCTGTGCCGTCTTTGTCAAAGAGGCAAAGCTCAACGGCGGTTGCATGCTCAGAAAATAACGCGAAGTTGGTGCCTTTGCGGTCCCAATGGGCACCCAGGGGATAGACGTCACCGGGCCAAACTGCAACATGCATATGAGTGAAGGGCTTGGGTATAGATGGACAAAAGGCGATCGGCTACCCAAGTTTTTCTAAAGTTGTCAGCTCAAAGCTGACAGTCCTAGGAACAAACCTGGGCAACCGTAGTCAGAACACTAAGCCGAGGGCAAATCAGGGAATGTCTTAGAACGCAGGTTTCTAAGCAAAACAAAGCGACCCCTCCTCGCTACTATTTGAGAGAGTCAAGGCTGTTTTGTTTCGGCTTTTTAACTGCGTCCGAAGATTATCAGACCTTAGCAAAATCTTTTCTGCTCAGAATCTATCTAGGGAAAGACCAAAATCTTGGCGATCGCTCCCCCTCTCTAAACTGCGCCACCACTCTAATCGTTCGCCTAATGCCCGTTATTGCACCACCTGGCGCATGTAGTTGCCCCACACAGCGGCGGCCTGGCCGCTGCTGCCCTGGGTGGAGGTATTGTCGTCGTTGCCGAGCCAGACGCCCGTGGTGAGGTCTCGGCCGGGCACAAACCCTATAAACCAGAGGTCGCGGTTGTCGTCGGTAGTGCCGGTTTTGCCCGCTTCCCCTAGGCCTAAAAAGGCGCTGCGGCCAGTGCCACCCTGCACCACGCCCTGCATGAGCCCCGTCAGAGTGCTGGCAATGCTAGAGTCAATCGCCTGGCGATCGGCATCTCCGGCCTGGCCAAACTCGTAGATGACGCGGCAGGTGTTGATGTCGTTGAGGTCAGTGCAATCGCTGCTGTCGAGTACCCGTAAAACGCCGTGGGGTCGGTTCCATACGCCGTTGTTGCCCACAGCGGCAAAGGAGCCGGTGATCTCCAGCGGGGTGACTACACTTTCACCCAGGGTGAGGCCCGGCGAGGCCACCAACTCAGACTCGATGCCCATGCGCTGGGCTACGTTGATGACGTTCCTCAACCCCGCCTCCTGGGCTATGCGCAGGGCCACGACATTCTCAGAGCGGGCCATACCGGCATACATATCCACCGAGCCTGAGCCCGACCGGCAGCCCGCAAATTGCTGGCCGCTCCAGTTCATCGGTTCACAGGAGAACGATCGCCCCGGAGAAATGCCCTGCTCTAGGGCCGCCCCGTAGGCAAACAGCTTAAAGGTTGAGCCCGGCTGGCGCATCGCCTGGGAGGCCCGATTGAATTGGCTTTCGGCAAAGTCTACGCCACCCACCAGGGCGCGAATGGCTCCGGTACTGGTTTCAAGGGTGACCACAGCCCCCTGGGAATAGGCCAAGGCGGCTCCCTGGGTGGCGATATCCTGGCTGAGGGTCTCTTCTGCCGCCGTCTGGAGATCTAGATCGACGCTGGTCTCCACATAAAAGTTGCCCTCCCGCGCCAGGTTGGTGCCCAGCACATTGTCTAGCTCTTCAAAGACATAGCTGTAGAAGTAGGGAGCGCGAGTGCTTTGGAGCTGGCGGGTGGCATCGGGGCTAATCTCAATGCGCGATCGCCGCGCCCGCCGCGCCTCTTCCTGGCTGACCATGCCTAGGGCCACCATGCGATCGAGCACAAGATCGCGGTTGGACACGGCAGCGCCGTAGTTTTGTACGGGGTTAAAGGCGTTGGGAGCAGGCAAGATACCCACCAGGGTCGCCGCCTCCGACAGGGTCAATTCGCGGGCGGGCTTGTCGAAGTAAAACTGAGATGCATCCTCAAAGCCGTAGAGGTTTTCGCCCAGATAAACCCGGTTGAGATAGGTAAGTAGCAGGTAATTTTTGCTGTAGAAAGTTTCTAGTTTGAGGGCCGTAATCGCCTCGCGAATTTTACGCCCCGCCGAATCCTCAGTGCCTGTGTACTCGCGATAAACGCTGCGGGCCAGCTGTTGGGTAATCGTGCTGCCCCCTTGGCTAATACGACCACTGCGCAGATTAACCACTACTGCCCGTAAAACGCCAAGGGGGTCTACCCCTAAGTGCCAGTAGTAGCGAGCATCTTCAGATGCAATAAGAGCCTGGGGTAGGTAAGCCGAAAAGTCGCCTATGCGGCGCATCTCTTGGTGAGACTGAGTCAGCTGCTCCCGTAGCGGCACGGTAGCCCCGTCTTCTTCACCCAACACCACCACGGGGCCCTGCACCGAGTCGGGCAAAGGCCGCATCGGAATTTTGGGCCACTCTACCCCAACAATCCAAGCCCCCACAGCTAGCGAGAGGCCGGTAAAGCCGTAAAGGGTGTAGCGGGCGGTCTTAACGTACCAGGGGGGCGGCTCGCTAAACCGCAGCTTAACGGCATCCTCTAGCTCTGGCGGGCCAAGGGTGTAGATATCGCCGTGGTTCATCACCACCTGGGTGAGCCGCTTTTTGCCCCGGTAAATGCCGTTGGTGGAGTTGCGGTCCTTCATTACGAAGGGCTGGCTGGGGCGGTTGGTGTCGCGGGTGAGGGTGGCGTGCACCTGGCTGACGATAGGGCTGGGGGCCACAATGTCGCACTGGGAGGTGCTGCGCCCCATGATGTAGTGCTCACCTAGCAGGGGGTAGGTGGTGGGCTTGCCGTTAACCGTAACCTCTAGCTCGGCAGCGCGAGCCCCAGGCTTGACCGCCAGCTTGCCAAAGTCAACCTTGGCTTGCACAGCCTGAAAGGCCTGGGTAACGGTTTTGAGCAGGGTGCGAGGCGGGGATGGGGGTGAGGGCGACATGGCAAGTGGCAATAAGCCCAACCGAAATACTGCCCTATTGTAGTCATAAGCTTCGCGATCGCGTCAGCTACTCCTTAAGTATCGCTCTGATAAGTAGACCACTTTTAGCAATCGCCCCTACCTCAGCACCTTCCCAGACGTGCCAGCCAACCATCACGAATTATCCAACTAAGGTTGTGAACCGCTGCACTATGCCATTAAGCGATTAGTAAGTATTTCATTCTTTCAATCTCTTCTATAGAGCGATCGCAGATAGGAAGAGATTCTGGGTTAAGTCTTGCAGCAATAAATAACATCCTAATTAAGTTTTCATCTAACAACCTAATTAATTGACTATCTAAATAGTCACGATTAACGCAACAACGACGCAGTTTCTATTAAATAGTTCCCTCTTTTTTATGCAAATATTTTGTGCAAATTAGGGAGAAAACGATCTCAGTCATATGACAGAGGAAGACCTTAAATAAGCCGGATAAGTTGAACTTCGTGTGCAGTGAATGAATCTGCACATGTTCATTTCAAAAAAAATTAACCAAACATCTCAATTGAGATTAGGAGATTCCGATGAAACTGCAATCTAAACTCGTTTATTCTTTCGCTATTAGCGCTCTTTCTCTAGTGCTTGCTAATGGAGTTCATGCCCAACAACAACAAGATGGACTTGTGAACGTTGGTTTGAGTGACGTTTTGAATGACCTTGCTATTGCCCTTGACGTTAATGTGGGTAATATTCCTATCACAGTACAAGCGCCCATCGGTGTTGCTGCCAACGTCTGCGACGTTAACGCCAATGTTCTAGCCGAGCAGGAACGGGACGGCGGGGCTGAATGCGCCGCAGAAACCACATCGCAAGCGCTAAACCAGATTGTCCAGGACCAACTAGTAGAGCAATAATAATCTAGGTTAAACATCAGTAAGGCTCCAGAGATTTTTTTCTGGAGCCTTACTATGCTTTTTTACCATCACGAGCAGCAGTGTCAGTCAGAAGCTGATGACTCCGAGTAATCCAGCATTTAATTTTCTTTATATTTGAATGTGAAAAAACTATACAACATTGTTTTGTCAGAACTTATGTTACTTTACGTATGACCAAAAATTGATTTCATGAAGAAATAGAGAAGACGTATTTTTTGATGTGAAAGTTTCCTTGTCTTATAGATTCTAAATATACGATTTGATCAGCGAGCTTAGGGTAAAGCCTATAAATATCATTACGGCGACTAAGGTATTTAGCGCGACTGCTCTAGCGTCTTCTGTCGAGCTTGTTCAGTTTAAGTAAGTTTGTCGCGGCTATGGTGGATCGCAAACTTGTAAGCTACAGCCCTCAACTGCTCATACAGCCCAAAACGCAATTTGAACCGCACTTGGCTTGATGTGCTTAGGAAGCTGCTGTGAGTTGGCTTGTCACTACAAAATCTCAGAATCGCTTGTTCTTAGGCGCACACCTATTCCGCTGCGGGTCGCTGGGTGCGACAGTACTGCACTAGGGCAATGAAGATGACTATTCCCGCAAAGTATTTGAACTCGTTGGGAATCCAGGTTTGGGGGGAGAAAAACCCTTCAATCAACCCCGCAATCACCAGCATGGGGATAATGCCATAGAGCAGCTGAGCGGCCTGTAGACCATACAGTTTCAGCGCGTCGATGCGGCGGTAGGGGCCGGGCAGCAGAATGCCTCGGGCCAGCAGCAGCCCGCCCCCTCCAGCAATAAAAATGGCCGGTAGCTCCAGCGCCCCATGGGGAAATACAAAGGCCCACAAATCGTAGGCCAGGTTGGCCTGGGCCACCAGCACCCCAACGCAGCCAATCATCAGCCCGTTGAACACCAACACAAACACCGTAAACGCTCCGGGCGGCGTAACCAAAGGCACCTTGGGCATGAACATGGTGACGCCCCCCACCAGCGCACGCAAGGAAACCCCAATGTTGTTGATCATGATGCCGCTCGAGGCAATGGGCTCAACTCCCATGATCGAAACCGTCCACAACTCCTGGCTGGTTTTGACCTCTTCAACAAACTCTTGACCCAGCACTAGCGTGAGAAAGGCGGGGTCTTGCCAGGCAAACCACCAGCCCACCAGCCCACCGATCGCAAACAGTCCCGTAGCCACGGCAATGTAGGCCCAACTTCGCTGCACTACCGCCGGAAAGCCATAGCGGCAGAAGTCCCAAAGCGCTTGCCACTCTTGGCGGCGGGAGCCCTGATAAATTTGGCTATAGCTGCGACTGGTGAGCCGCTGCAAATCCTTAATGACGGCCTGACCCACACCATGCCCCTTGGCCCGAGCCAAATCTGCCGAGACTGATCGATAGAGGCTGGCCATCTGCCGCACCTCGACGGCAGAGAGCGACCTAAGCCCGCTTTTCTCGGCCTGGGTGAGCAGGGTTTCGAGCTGTCGCCAGCTCGCTTCTCGCCGGGCCATCCAACGCTGAATATTCATGAAGCAAAGCCAGAAAAACGGGCATTCTACAAAGAAGTGTAGGCTAACCTCGAAATGAACGCACACCGTTGTAAAACTCCTAGGAGACGGAGCCGATGACCCCATTCGCACAGCAGGGTAGCCATCTCGGCCCCCTCAATCCCGGTGATGTAGTGAGCGCGGCGCTGCGGCTCTGCAAAGACCGATTCAAAACGTTTTGTCAGTTGGCAGCGCTGGCCACCCTGTGGCTTGTGGGTGGGATCTTTGGCATGGGTCTGACGATCGCCATTTTGGCCGGCATCGGCTATGGGGCTGGCGGTGAGGCGGGGGCTGTGATTGGCGGCCTAGTAGGATCACTGCTGGGGTTTGCACCATTGCTTTACGGCTCTGCTAAGTACTACGCGCTCTCCAGCGTTATCGGCAGGCTGTCGTTTCGAGAGCTGATCAGCCAGCCCGAAACCGCCTTAGATGCTAGGCGCGCAGTGGCTCCTCGTTTGGGGCAGTTCTTATTTCTGGGCTTCTTGCTGCTGCTGGCCTATATGGCCGCTTACCTGGCGGGGACACTGCTGGCGCTGATTGCCGGAGGTAGCATCGGATTGTTGACGGCAGGCATTTTATCGGCGCTGATCAATGAATCGGTCGGCGGTGTGATGGGCATTTCCTTGGGGGTGCTGATCGGCTTTGGTGTTTTGCTCATAGCGCTGATCTGGATAGCCTCGCGGCTATTTATTTCTGAGGTAGTGCTAGCCATTGAGCCTCAATGCGATGCTGGCGGCAGCCTGAGCCGCAGTTGGGAACTCACCAAAGATTCAATCGTGCGTATTCAAGTGGTGTTTCTGGCGACGTTTTTAATTCAGCTGCCCATTTTGGCTGTGACTAACTATATCCCCAGCATTTTGCTGGAGCTGATGCCCGTCAATGACGCAGTCTATGGCATTACCGCTATGCTCAGCCTGGTTCTGAGTATAGCGGGCAGCTTGGTGGTGCTACCCCTGTGGCAGGCGGTTAAAGGCGTGCTCTACTACGACCTGCGTAGCCGCCGAGAGGGGCTAGATCTCTCCCTGCGCCACGATGACGGCTTGGGTTCTAATGAGGGGATGTAGACGCGCAGCGGCTTCCCAACGGGTGAGGATGGGGAGTGGATGAATTCAAAATTGAGAATTCAAGACTTTTAACTTTGAATTTACTTTCCTCACCTCCCACCCCCTCACCCATCTACCCCTCCACCCCTCCATGCCCCTCTTCAACACCGTCACCATTCGCACCCCCGAGAGCGTTGAACTGGAGTTCGTGCTGGCGGGAGTGGGCAGTCGGGCCGTGGCACTCACCCTCGACTACCTCTGCTTGGGGGCAGGACTAACGGGGCTAGCCGTGGTCTACAGCTTTTTGCTGGTGCGGCTGCTGGCAATGGATACGCTGCTGACGATTCCGAGCGAGACCGTGCAGCTATGGATCACCGCGATCGCAGCGGTCCTCGCCTTTGCCCTTTACGTCGGCTACTTTGCCCTGTTCGAAACCTGGTGGTACGGCCAAACCCCCGGCAAGCGCTATGCCAAAATTCGGGTCATTCGTGACGATGGCCAGCCCGAGCGATTGCCCCAGGCTACCCTGCGATCGCTGCTGCGCCCCATCGACGATATTCTCTTTGTCGGCTTCTTTTGCGTGTTGCTGAGCAAAACTGAGAAGCGAGTAGGCGACTGGCTGGCCGGCACTCTGGTCGTGCAGACCGACCCCGTGAGCAGTGGCGAGATTCAAGTGTCCGAGCGATCGCAGGCGATCGGCAAAGACCTGCTGGCCCTGATAGATATCACCCGTCTCTCCCCCGACGACTTTGCCACCGTGCGCGAGTTCCTGCAGCGACGACAGGCCATGAGCTCCAAGGCCAAAATCCTAGTCAGCGACCAGCTAGCCCGCCGCTTTAGAGATCAACTCGGTCTTGAGACTCTGCCAACTGAGATGACTGCCGACACCTTTTTAGAAGCCCTCTACTCTGCCTACCAACAAGGAAAGTGAAGGAGTTAGGCGTAGCGTGTAAGGCTGAGGAATATACCCCTACTCCCTACCCATCTACCCTCTACCCTCCCACTCCCCACACCTCTTCCCAATCCTTAGAAGCACCTTAAAGCTTAAGAAGCCCTGACAAAGTGGCTGTTATCATTCCCGGAAGACAACTTGTCAGTCATCTACCTCCGGGCTAGGTCATGTTCTTCGACCCCATTTACATCCTGCTGGTTGCTATCCCTACAGCCATCCTCACCTTTTGGGCGCAGAGCAAGGTCAAAGGTACCTATCGCAAATATTCCCAAGTGCATTCCACCATGGGGATGACGGGAGCCCAAGTGGCTCAAACCATTCTGGTCAAAAAGGGCGTGCGCGATATCAAGGTTGAGCCTGTGGCTGGTGAACTCACCGATCACTACGATCCCCGCACCAAGGCCGTATGCCTTTCCGAAGGCATCTACGGGTCGGGTTCCTTAGCAGCGGCGGCGGTGGCGGCCCACGAGTGCGGCCATGTGCTGCAAGACGTGGAGGGCTATAAGTTTATGAACCTGCGGGCTGCCCTCGTGCCGGTGGTTAACCTAGGCTCTCGCATGGGGCCAATATTGATTATGGCGGGGCTGATTTTTAACATTCTCAATTTGGCCTGGCTAGGGGTAATTTTCTTTGCGACGGTGCTGTTGTTTCACATCGTTACCCTGCCGGTAGAGTTTGACGCTTCGCGTCGTGCCCTGCGGTTGGTCGATGAGTTGGGCATTCTTCAGGGTGAAGAGAATAAAGGGGCGAGAGCCGTGCTCGGTGCCGCCGCTCTGACTTACGTAGCCACGGCGTTTACCGCGTTTCTCAATTTGCTTTACTACATCATTTTGATCAACCGCCGCCGCTAGATCCGTGCTGCCATAGCCACTTGAGCTTCCACCACCAAATTTCACGCGGGCATGGTCGAGATCACGGGCAGGGGTAGCTTGAGGTGAGGGTGGGGCGATAGGAAATCGCACGGTGTTGCTGATTCTGGCTCATGAAGGTACTCTCCTCAGCGGGCCAAAAAGTATTCCATTAATTTTTGATGGCTCCAAAAGCGATCGCTCGCAACCGATAGAATGTGGCCTAGTCAGCGATCGCGACGATCAAGGGCTATCCTCAATGCGCTCTAAGAGGCGATTCACCGGGGCAAACAGCATGGCCTGTGGTGAATCGGCCCAAGCAGATGGTTTATCCTAGACCAAGGCCGCTTCAATGGCAGGGCCATGCAGCAACCAACCTCAGGATGGTGCTGTAAGTCTGAACCGCAGGCGGTTGAGAGCCTGCTGCTGTCCCGATTTTGGGCAGCGATCGCCCACTGGTGGCCCATCTAGCGGGCTAACCTTACCCTTACCCAGAATCAGGTGCCCATGAAAATTGCAATTACTGGAGCCACGGGTTTCGTCGGCAGCCGTCTGGTAGAACGGCTCCAGGCCGATGGCCACACGGTGGTGGTGCTCACCCGCAGCATCGACCATGGCCGCCGGGTATTTCCTCAAGCCGCCTTCCCCAAGGTGGAAGTGGTAGCCTATAGCCCTCTGGAGTCAGGAAATTGGCAAACGAACATACTCTCGGGCTGCGATGGCGTGGTCAACCTGGCTGGGGCCCCAATCTCAGAGCGCTGGAGCGATGAGCACAAGCAGGCGATTTTAGCTAGTCGCAAGGTGGGCACCGAAAAGCTAGTCGAGGCCCTAGCTAAGGCCGATCCCAAACCCAGCGTGTGGGTAAATGCTTCGGCCATTGGCTACTACGGCACCAGCGAAAGCACCACCTTTGACGAAACCAGCACCCCCATCGAAAATGACTTTCTCTCCCAAGTGTGCCAGGCCTGGGAAGGGGCGGCTCAGTCGGTTAAAGACTACGGCACTCGTCTAGTCATTTTACGCTTTGGCATTGTGCTGGGTATGGGCGGAGCGGTGGCCAAAATGCTCACCCCCTTTCGCATGTTTGCCGGTGGGCCGATCGGCAGCGGTCGCCAGTGGTTTTCGTGGATTCACCGCGACGATCTGGTGAGTCTGATTGTGAAAGCGCTCAACGATCCCCAAATGGAAGGAATTTATAACGCTACCGCCCCCAACCCAGTGCGCATGGCCGAGTTCTGCAAAACCCTGGGTAAAGTTCTCAATCGCCCTTCTTGGCTACCAGTGCCTGACTTCGTTCTAGAAGCCATTCTGGGCGACGGGGCCCAGGTAGTGCTAGAAGGGCAGCAGGTCTTACCTAAGCGCACCGAGGCCAGCGGATTTACCTACCACTACGCCCAGGTTAAAGACGCCCTGGACGAGATTGTTTAAGTCAGAAATTTAAAGTTCAAAACCCCAACCATTCCATGGATATCGGTGAACTGCGCCGTGACTATAGTCAGCGGGGATTAGACCTCCCTGATCTCAACCCCGACCCCTTTGCCCAATTTGAGCTGTGGTTTCAGCAGGCCCGTGAGGCTGAGTTATTAGAGCCCAATGCGCTGGTGCTGTCTACGGTGTCTCCAGCAGGGGCTCCCTACCAGCGCACCGTACTGCTCAAATATTTCGATCGCGACGGCTTTGTCTTCTTTACCAACTACGGCAGCCGCAAGGCGCAGCACATAGCTGAGAATGCCCAGGTTTCAATGCTGTTCCCGTGGTATTCCTTGGAGCGGCAGCTGACGATCGCCGGCCCCGCCAGCAAAATTTCGGCGGCAGAGTCGCTGCGCTACTTTTCGTCGCGCCCCCGGGGTAGTCAGCTGGGGGCTTGGGTATCGCAGCAGAGCAGCGTGATCGCCTCACGGCAGATGCTAGAGATGCAGTTTGAGAAGATGAAGGAAAAGTTTCTCAATCAGGAAGTACCCCTACCCGACTTTTGGGGGGGATACCGGGTCAAGCCCACCAGCTTTGAGTTTTGGCAGGGGCGACCCAGCCGCCTCCACGACCGATTCTTGTATAGCTGGCAGGAGGATGAGTGGGCGATCGCCCGGCTCTCTCCCTAGACCAACAGGCTAAAATCCACTCGCTCATAGATATCCATCATGGGCAGGCGGGCATCGGTAATCGCCAGCTCTACCACTGAGTCGAGCCCGCTCTGAGCCGTCATGCCCCAAAGGTGTTCCTCGGCGCGATAAAACTGCTCCACCCGGGCCTCAGTCTGGTGCACAAACAGGTAGGCTTGCAGGTAAGGAATCGCCCGGCAGTGGCGAAACATGCGGCTGCGCTCGGGCAACGTGGCAGCTTCTGGATCGTAACTCGGGGTCGGCCCTGCTAGGATTTCGAAGATGACGCAGGGGTTGAGCAATCTATCAGCCTGACCATTGTGGAGCAGAGGTTCGCCAGCCACCACCAGCAGATCGGGGTAAATCCCTTTACCTTGCTCTGGCAGCCAAACTTGTACTCCGCGGGGCAGCACCTCGTAGAGGCTGTGGCCACAGGTAACATCCATCAGGCGCATAAGATTGCGTAAAATGCGCCCCTGGTTCACTGAACTGTCACTCATCCTCGTCTTCAGCCTCGCCCCCTACCACCACATTGCGAATGCGTAAGCTGGGGCCTCCACAGCCTACGGGCAGCCCATTCTGCCCACCCTTGCCGCAGCCCCCCGACTCATCCCAATAGAAGTCGTCGCCGATCGCTTCAATATCGGCCAGGGTGCGAAACACATTGCCCGATAGGGTAACATCGCGCACGGGCTCCGCCAGCTTACCGTTGCGAATCATCCAGGCTTCCCCGGCGGTAAAGGTAAACATTTCGCCATTGGTCATGCCCTCCAGCCAGTTGCGGGCATAGACGCCTTCTTTAATGTCAGCAAACAGGTCATCAACTGGAGTGGTGCCCCGCTCAATCCAGGTGTTGGTCATGCGTACCAGGGGCGAGTAGTGATAGTTGAGGCAGCGGGCATTGCCCGTGGGCTGCTCACCCAGCTTACCCGCCGTTTCGCGGGAGTGCAGTCGCCCTACCAAAACGCCATTTTCAATTAGCTGAGTAGTGGTGGCGGGGGTACCCTCGTCGTCGTAAAAATAGCTGCCCCGGTGGCCCTGGGGAGCAGCGCCATCAAAAATTTGCAGGCTGTCGGGGCCAAACCGCCGGCCCAAACTCATTGACTCCAGCAGATCAGGGTTTTCGTAGGCCATATCGGCTTCTGACAGGTGACCAAAGGCCTCGTGAACAAACAGTCCGGTCAAAATTGGGTCGATCACCACATCGTAGGCGGCGCCCCGCACAGATGGTAGATCCAGCGCCGCAACTGCCCGTTGGGCGGCTCCCCTGACTTGACCATCCAGATCCTCTAAATCTTCGTAAGCCTTACGCGAGCCAGTGGTTTCACGCCCGGTCTGTACAGTGTTGCCGTCGCGGGCGGTGGCGGCAAAGCGCATTTCCATATCTGACCAGGCCTGATCGATCAGAGTGCCTTCGGAGGTAGCTAGGAGCACCCGTTGAGCTACATCGTTGTAGCGTACAGACGTGGTAGCGATCCGGCTGTCGATGCTCTGGAGCAGGTCAGCATAGTGATTGCACAGGGCCTTTTTGCGGGCTAGGGAAATTTGGCGTGGGTCGGTGCCGGTAAGAGGCAATTGGCGGGTGATTTGTACGGGGTCTACGGGGGCCAGCAGGGTTTCGTCATGGCCGACTAGGCGAGCGGCAGCGATCGCGGCTTCGACGCAGGGGGCCAAGCTCTCTAGATCATTGAAGCTAGCAAAGCCCCAGCCCCCCCGGTAGCAGGCTCGCACATGTCCTCCGATCGCGATCGCCTCGCTGAGGGTTTCTGCCTGCCCACCCCGCAAAAAAATGTCGGTGCCCTCCGACTGCTCTAAGCGAATGGCCAAATAGTCTACGCGGGGACCCCAACGATCGCATAACTCCTGCACCCGAGTCTTTGCCTGGTCAATCGCTTCTACCATATCCATGCCCCCAAGCCTTTCCCCAAATGTATCATTCAGAAGACCCTGTCCCCAGGCTAGAATCACAGGTATGACAACAGACTTTGACTACACCCTACCCCCAGCCGTACGGCGTATTTCAGGCTCCTTTCGCGTAGTGGGCTGGATCAGCTTTTGGGTACAGATAGTGCTAGCGGCAATCTCCAGCCTGGTGCTAATGTTTGCCCTAGTCAATCTGGGGGCGCGATCGGGGGGAACGGCAAATCCTGGCACCGGTGTGGGGCTGCTGTTTGCTGCGCTAGGGTTGGTAGCCGTCTACCTCAGCGCCTTTTGGGCCTTTCGCTACACTCAGCTGGGGCGGCGGCTACGTAGCCGCGATATCGCCAAGCGCCCTAGTCCGAAAGATGCTCTCCAGGCCTTGCGGCTAGGCACCATCGTCAGCATGGTTGGTATGTTAATTACCCTGTTTGGCAGCCAGGCGCTGATTGGCTCATTATTGGGTAAGGCACTGGCCCAGCCCCAGGGGGGCACCGTGTTTGTACCGGGCAATATCAATCAGTACGTTGAAGCCTTTGATATTTTTGTGGTGCAGGCCAACACCAACACGCTGTTGGCCCACTTTGTGTCGCTATCCGCCACCCTATGGCTGCTGCGTATGGTCAATCGTGCTTAGGCCATGACCATGCCGCCGTCCACGTTGAACACCTGACCCGTGATGTAAGAGGCCGCCGGATCTGCTGCTAAGAATCGCACCATGCCCGCAATATCCTCGGGTTGACCAAACCGCCCTAGGGGAATGAATTTGCGAATCTCGTCTGTGTTGGACAGATCGTCGGTCATGTCGGTTTCGATAAAGCCTGGAGCCACAGCATTAACGGTGATGCCTCGGCTAGCCAATTCTTTCGCCACGGTTTTCGTAAACCCAATCACGCCAGCCTTGGCCGCGCTGTAGTTAGCTTGCCCTGGATTGCCCATCTGACCAGCCACCGACGCAATGTTAACGATTCGCCCCGATCGCTGCTTTAGCATGATCTTGGCCACAGCCCGAGTGCATAAAAATACTCCGGTTAGATTGAGGTCGATGACGCTCTGCCAGTCTTCCAGCTTCATGCGCAGCAGCAGGGTGTCGCGGGTAATGCCAGCGTTGTTGACCAAAATATCAACGCGGCCAAACTTCTCTAAGGTGCCGCTAATCAGCGCGTCTACCTGATCGGTCTGGGAGACATCGGCCTGGATGGCTACGGCGTTGCCGCCCGCTTCTGTGATTTGAGCAACCACCTCATCAGCGGCGGTGCTAGAGCGAGCATAGTTGACAACAACTTGAGCCCCTAATGCTGCTAGGGCGATCGCCACGGCTCGACCAATGCCCCGTGAAGCCCCTGTAACGATAGCGACCTGGCCCTCAAGGGACGGGGAAGATGCAACCATGGGGTACCTCGATTAGCAAAACGTGCCCATTGTTTTTATCACGAAATGGGGCTATGCGGGAGTAGATACTTGGGCATCAGATAGACTAAAAGCTGCAGCTCTCAACGGTGTAGTATTCGGTTAGTTAAGACCGACTCTAGGATTATCACATTCGGTGTTGTTGGCAGTTTTGAGACTACCCAGCAAGTTAGCCACGATTACACACTGCTGGATTGTGCCTGGCCCGCCGCTGATGGTAATGACAAAGGGTAGGCTATTTCTATCAGTAGGTAATCCCTGGTGGTTAAAGGCAATAGTGTTTACTGTAGTGTCTCTAGTGCCGTTGGGCAGTACCCTGTAAGCTGTCAGCGCAATCTGCCCTGTTTTGTTAGCTTCTCCCCCAAGCACCTGTTCTTTGCCGTTAAATACCGCGTTGCCAGTACTAAAGTCTAACGAGCCAATTCTAAGGGTGGGATTAGGCGCAGTAGTCACAACCTGTATCTGTCTAGCCTGCCGCAGCTGTATAGCGTCTTGCTGAGCAGTTTTAACCGCCTGAATAACATCGCTACGTACAGCGATCGCCCTCTGGCGGTTTGAAAAGGCAAACCAGCTCGGTGCCGCAATACCAGCTAGCACCCCAGCAATAACAATAACCACCAGCAGCTCAATCAGGGTAAACCCCACTTCAGACTGTTTGGCTAGTGTGCGCAGGCGTTTCATAGCAGCTCCCAAAGTAAAACAACTCAACTCAAACTAACCTTGAACTGCACCTTACCAACTACAACCCAGGCTGCTTATCGATAACACCCCGAATTAGCACTTCAGACTTTAGAGTAGGCAATCGCCCGGCTTGGGAAAATGATCCAAGAGCCGAACTTTCGGTGGCGGTATTGCCTCGCAAAAATACGATTAGCGTTTGGTTACTGCCAACGGCTAAGCCAGTGTTGTTGTCAATCTCTGTGGTACCTTGCAGTACACACGCATAGAAATTATTAGCATTGGCCGGAGTTTGCAAATAGCCTGTTGGGCAAAGGCCAGTAGTCGCTTCGTTTGGATCAGTGTTGTCTACAAAGTCGGTAAGCACCGCCAGGTTGCGAGGGGTAGTTCCTGTTCCTTTGGTCCAGTTTGCAAAAGTATTGGTGCTGCCCGTCGGTTCTGCATAGCCCGGTGTGATAGTTAGGTTGGACAACCCAGTTGCCGTGTATTTAGGCAGCTCGTAGCGCACAATTCTAGACTTGCCACCCCAAATGTCGTTGCCAGTGTTTTGCTGTTGGGCATAAATCACAAGGGTGTAATAGCCCTGGCGAAGTCGTAGAGTATTGCACTCGTTGAGTTTGACCCCTGAAAAGGCTGCAGAACATGCTGTGTTGAAAAAGGTTCGAACGCCAGCATTAGTTGGATCTAGTGGGTCTAGCCGCCAAAAGGCGAGCACTGGCACTTCGCCACCGTTGGGAAACCCATTGAGTTGGCCAAGTACCGCAGCAGGAGTTGAGTAAATATAGACAGCCTCACCAGCGTCGCGAGTAATGTAGTCGATCGCGCGACGCATGTCCTGCTGAGTTTGAGTCAGTATTTCTTCACGGCGGTTGATTCTCAGCATCTCAACCACTAAATACAGCATGGTGCCAACGATGAGCGACCCAACCACGATCGCAACCAGCAGCTCAATTAGAGTAAAGCCCCGCCGACTAGTTTGTTTAGCTCGTAGCAGCCAAGCCAGCATAAAATTCATATCGGCTTTGTTAGCCATAGGGTGTCACCCTCAAGAGATGATTGTAGATCGCACAGTTAGTTGCAGCCGGTAGGTACCGAAGCCGCAGTATCGAGATGCTTAATGTATTGACAGAGAGAACTAGCCCCGTCACCCACAGTGACATTCGTGTAAAGAGCAACTAGAGGGCGTCGGCCCCGCTGCCCTGCACCATCAACCATGCGTAGAGCAGCGGGGTCTTTAGATAAGTTGCCGCTGCCCGTCAACACAGCTTCGTAGTCGTACACCCGCACGCCCATGCCAAAGGTAACGGGTACACTGCCGACAAATCGACCTGGGGTACGGTAGGTCTGCACGGCAAACTGGTTGCCGTTGAGGCTAGCTGCACGGGTCTGAAAGGCCGTAGTGGGGGCAGCCACAGGGGCACCGTAGGTTGGCCCTGCTACCTCGGCCACCCTACTGTCTGGGTTAGCACCGGCGATGGGAGTAGAGGGCGGCAGGTTGCTGTCATTGGCCTCGGCGCGCTCGACGAGTAGGCGCACCCGATCAATTTCAGACTGGGCTAGCTCTAGGGCCTGCTCTGCCTTTTGGCTCTGTACCCGAGTGGCTACCGAAATAACCAGGGCAGGAGCAATGGCGCTGCTGACCAAACCCACGACAATAATGGCGACTAGACATTCAATCAGGGTGAGACCCTGCTGCCCTTGGGCTGGGGAGCGCCCCCCAGCCCAGTAAAGATGGCGTTTGAGTCGATTGGTAATCACGGTGTGCGGCCTCCTGGTGTCACAGTGCGGGTGCAGTTGTTAGTTAGGCTTTTGTACAGAAATTAGGCATCAGCCTTGTACCAGCAGCATTTTCTGCGCAGCGCAGGTTAACGATGTACGGGTCGTCGGATGGCAGCTCGCGGTAGTACTCGCTGCGGGGGGTGCCAATGCTCACGAAGCGTCGAGCCGCAGGGGCCGGAGGTACGTAGAGCAGAGCCACATCGTAGCCCCAGCGCCGACTGGGCGGCTTGTAATAACCCAGACGTTCTTCAGTAGGCGGCAGATCGGCGTTAGTTGTCTGCCAGAGATCGTGCTCAAAGGGACCGGTGGCGTTGGTTGAGAAGTTGAGCTGAATCAACGACCCAGCAATGTGTAGATCCACATTGTCGTTCCAGTCTTCTAGCAGTCGTACAAAGTTGTGGAGACCGCCGTAGCCCTGCTGGGGGCGCTCAGGTACTAACCCACTGACAAAGGTGGCATTGACGAAGGTGGTAGTAGCCCTTTGCGTATTGCGTCGTCTATCGCCATCGGTACGGGTGAAGTCTGTCCAAGCACTGTCGCTGTCGTAGAGACTGTAGAAGGGCTGAATTGGAGTACCACCAGTAGCATTACTGCGGTAGTAGGTGCCATTGCGGTCAATCCATACTGACGCAACCGGAACACCCGAACCATCCACAGCAGCACTCTCACGCACCCAGCCTGTTTGATCGGCGCTCAGCGTAGGACGGTTTTGGTTCATGTAAGACGAGTTAGCACCGCCTTCGCTACCTGGCCTAGCTCTAACAAAGCCATCTTCTATGGCACCGTCTCTGAAGGAGCCAGAGAGAATGGTGATGGCATCGGCCAAAATTTCTACCGGTCTCCAGTGATCTGCGGAGAAGGTTGCAAAAGTATTGGTGTTTAGCTCAGCACTCGTTCGGGCGTTGTAGAACGGCAGGCCAAAGGCGTTGGCGGGGGTTTTGTTGTAAAGGGTATCGGTAAATTCCTCAATGATGTTGCCAACGCCACCCGTGGTGCTGTGGGGGTTGAAGTCTCCTTGAATGTAGACGCTGTTGTCGGTAACAAACGTCATACCTACCCGGCGGGCAAGGCTAGTGCCGCTAAAGTCTGCCGGGGAGCCGCTAAAGGTGCGGAGCCTAAAACCGTGGGCCCGTCGCTGGGGATCAGCATAGAAGTCTACGGGTTTGAGGCTGATTAACTCATCTGTTAGGGGTGGGTCTTGAAAGACAGGGGTTGTGCCGGGCTCAACCCGCATGCGGCAGTTCGCCTCAGTTTCGATATTAAAGCGCCTGGGGTTTGAGCCATTGAGGGTTTGGCAGTAGGCTGCCGTGACGGTGGCCGTGGCGTTTTTGGGTCGGGTGACTTCGTCTTCTCGCACGGCGTCTTCTCTAAAGGCGTAGACGACGCCCTCGCCCCGGTTGTCGGGGTTGGCCGAGAGCCAGAAGTCACCACCAGGAGTTGTGCGAGTAGTTAGCGCCTCAATGTCAATATCTAATGCTCGAGTATTGAGCTGTTCGCGACCGTTGTAGACGCCTTTGTCTAGGAAGGGAACTCGAATGACGGCACCGCCAGGGCCAAGGATTTTGAAGGCTTGGGCCTGATCGCTGATGTTAGCGACTGTGGGTGCCCCGGTAGCGCTGGCAGCAGGCACGGTCCAGCTGCTAGCGGTAGCCGACTTGGGTATGGCGGCAAGGTTGTCGGTATCAACAACGGGGTCTGTACCGTTGCCTACCCGGCGGAAGAGAATTGTAGTAGAGCCAGGGGGGTTGACTGCTCGAACGTAGGGGTTGGTAATGTACTCTTCAGCGGGCTGGGGGAGGATGGAAAAAACGGTGCCATCGGGCTGCTGGGTGCGGCCATCGCCGTCGAGGTCGTGCTCGGCTAATGGAAACAGGTAGTACAGCGACGGGTGGCGGACATCCATAACCGCAGATTGACTACAGGCAATGTAACCGAAGATGCCAACATCGTCTTCGCCACCACCCCCATTGGCCACGGTTTCACCGAAGAAGTTGGGGTTGCACTGCAATTTAAATGGAGTGTTGAAGTTGTTCGGCAAAGAAATAGCCTGCGTGTAGCCGGTTATTGGATCCCAAACTACGTTATTTCCCCCAACAGTCATAGGGCCAAGAGAAGTTTGTGGTAGCCCTTTCCTAAAACCTAGTTCACGATCGCGGATGGTGCTGGTTAAGAAATCAATTCGTTCGGCGAAATTTGCAATGGCAGTGACTTCGGCAGGGGTAGCGTTGGTGGCTTCGCTATCAAGAATCGTAATCCAGTCATTGCGGGTGTACTCGGCAAAGTATTCGCCAAAGTCGCACTCTCTTTGATAGCCAGCAGCATCGGTAAAGCCAACCTGGCAGGTAGCGTTATTGATGTTTGTGTCCGTCCAGTCTCTGCTTTTTCCCATCAAGGCAAACAGTGCAGACGCACTAATGCCTCTAATTGTTGGGTCGGCAGCACCGGTGTAGCCCACATAGTTGCTGATTCGCAGCAGCGCGTTGCGCATTTGAGAACCAATGTTCTGGAAGTTGACGTTGATATTGCTACCGGCTAGGGCGCGAGCTTCTAAGTAGTCGCTCTGGATGTTGTAGGCCAGTAGGCTAATGGTGCAAGCGGCGCTATGCAAAGTAGCTTTGTCAGCAGGGCTGAGGTTGGCGTAGGTTGTACCCGCATCGAGATATTCGACAAAGACGCGCCGCAGCGGGGAGAAATCGCCCCACATGTTGAAGTAGGGGGCCGGATGCACTTCAGCACCAACGGCACCAGCTACATCTTGCACGGGCTTAAACGAAGGAGCACCCCCTTTGGGATCGCCCGCAAAGTAGGCCAGGTTTCTGAGGGCTTTACCCAAGGGCTGTCCAGAGCCAATCTGCGTGGCAAATTCGCCTTCGGTATCAAAGGCCGGGTTGAGCGCAAACTCCCAGCCGTTGGTGCCGGTACCGTTTAAGAAATCGGCCCGCAGGCGAGTAGTAGAAACTGGGTAGTTATTGAAGGTGCGGCTGTTGAGAATGGTTTGAGCCGTACCGGGGTGGGCCGTTGTAGCCATGCAGGCGGCGGGGAAGGTGCCGCTATTGATTTGATAGTGATAGACGACCATACCCTGGACTGCGGCCAGGTTATCGCGCAGGGCTTTGCGCTGTAAGTATTCATGGCTGCGACCAAATCGGTTGTCGGCAGCGGGTCTAATTTTCGCTGGGTAGAGCGGGTCTGCGCCGTTGTCAGCAGTTAGGGTCGCACCAACGGGGCTAGAGTTCCAAATGTTGGCGTTGCCCAACTCTAGGCGCTGGCCCACAATCAGACGCATGCCGGTTGAGGTTGCCTGGCGCTCCCAATATCCATCTAGACCATTGTCTGGGTCGGTGAGGCGACCTAGGCCATTGATGCGATCGCCGATGGTGGCTGAGTTATTGGTGACATCTAGAGTAGTATCACGGCTGTCGTAGCGAGGTTTTGGCCCCCAGCGATTGTCGGCCCGGTAGAAGTCGTCTACGAAGGGACGAGCGACCTGATCATTGATGATACGTTTCTGAACTTGGAAATCACCTCCAGCCCAACCGGGATCACGCTCCCAAACTCCGGGGTTGATATGCTCGGTTACGTCGCGAGTAAACAGAGCCAGGGGGTTCATGGCAACGTCAGACGGGCGGACGTTGTTATTTGCACCGCTGGTTCTGACAGAGTCGGTCGTATTGGTGAGGCTGAGGTTAACTCTGGCAGCTACACCAGCGCCATTCCACACGTGGATAATAGAGTTACCGCCGGTAGTTGTGTCGTCGTTGCGCATGGTGCCTCGAACAGCCTGCCCTTGAAACTCTTGCTCGCCGTTAACGACAGTACGTGGGGTTCCTGCACCATCGCCGTTGAGGTCAAGTTCAGAAAGGGAAATTTCGGAGGCCTCTTGGCTATATAAGCAGGAGTTGTGGGAGCTGACCATGTGGGCTCTGAAACCATCGCCGCTGGTAAAGGTAAAGAAGTTACCATCGGTGTGCATGGCCCCGTTCCAGTTAAATTCTGGACCAGGAGATACATCTAGGTCATAGCGAAACCAGGCCCCCCACTTGTTGGCCCGAGCGGCAGTACGCGACTGCTGAAACTCTAGAGTTTCAAAGGTGCGGTTGGCATCGTTGAGGTTAGCGACAAAAGCATTGACCTGAAAGTTCTTTTGCAGGGTTGAGTTGTTGCCCTGCTGCACCACCTGCCAACCGCCCTCTGCCAGCGCACCTGCACAGGCCGCGCTAGCTTCGGTAGTGGCTAGAGGTCCAGTGCGGGTTACTAGAGCATTGGCTTTGGCCTGGTTTACGGGGCCATCAATGCGGGTGGTAGTAGTGGCTTTTGGCCCTTGGTCGTCGACCAGAATTGAGTAGACAACTAGTTCGTTGGCGGCAACCGTGCCATCGCCATTGAGGTCGATGTTAAATGACCAGGCGTTGTCTAACTCACCATCGTCATTGATGTCAACCCGGGTTTCGTCAGGAAGGGTGTAGGGATCGTTGGCACCCGGCAGGCGGGACACGCGGCCTGTGTAGCCTGCATAGTTGTTGGTGATGAGCATGAGGTCGGCCAGAATGTCGCTGGCAGGCACCCCACTGGGAAACCGGTTATCGGTCTGAAACAAAAACTCAATTTTGGCCTTGGCCCGGTCGACCGCAGGTGTTGCCGCATTGGAAATGACCTGCTGCTCACGCTGGGAAATGGCCATATCGCTGCGGGTAAAGGAGCGATAGGTAAGAGCGGTGGCAGTAAGCACCACCATAAGCACTAACAACACTGTGGTAGGCAGCACAAAACCGGACCGGGCCAAACGGGCCGGTCGGTTAGCCAAAAGCACAAGTTGTAGCAGCCCGGTAACTAATCGCTTAATTGCTGCCTGAGGAAGCCGCAAAGCCTTTCGCAGTAGATGACGACTCATGTTTCTAAGACCGATATGCCGAACAACAAAACTGATAACGCGCGTGGGGTAAGGCTTAGGTTGGAGGCTAAACCTTACAGCAACAAATAAATGAGCCTAAAGCGCGATCAAGTGCCTAGTTAGGGCCGCTACGCCTAGGATGAAAACGGGGGTGCTCCATTGGCCTTTGGTAATAGCCAGTCAACGTCGAGGGCACTTCTACGGAAGTGACCAACGTTTACCTACTAAAATACCCAGCTATTGTAGCCAAGCGATCACGGTTGTAAGGTCGCTTGGACGACTACGGCGATCGCCTGTTGTGTCTCTAACTGTTCTCCAAGTATGCCAGGGACCAATAGGTAAGCCTAGGGATGTGCACCTCAGGCCTCCATCTTAGTGAGAACTTCATATTGTGTACTGAGTATTTTTTCGATACTTAATGGGATTTGAGTAACTTTTTGATGCCGGTACTAGCCAAATACGTAGATGGCTAGGGATCTGTACCAGTCATCTCGACTAGGGATGTATGCATAGGCTTCGAGACCGGTTCTGAGGTTGCTGGGTTCTTGGCTTGGGTGGTTTCTAGTTCCCAAACTTTTGTAGGTAACGGGCCCCCCTTCGCGTGAACCGTATCAACCCTGGTCAAGGGGGAGGTAGCGCTGATTCTGAGCTGAGCGTTGCGCTGCTTGTCCATGGGGAGTGCGGCAATCATCCAAGAGATGTCGTAAGCACCGTACAGCCCTCGCTTGGCCCTTCGGTAACTACTGCTAGCTTGGGGCGTTTCCCCCTCTGGAAGGGCGAAGGTTAAGTACTGCAAAATCAAGACAGCGAGCGGTTGACGGGGAGCTTCCCCAGCGCCTCGCACCTTTGAATTCGCCCCTATCCTATAGGACTTGCCCCATGAAAACGGAAACCCCTTTGCAGTTGGTCTATAGCACCTTTGTGGAGCAGGTCAACGATGCCCAGGTGCAACGGGTGACGATCGGGCGCGATCGCATTGACTATACCCTCAAGCCTGAATTTGGCCGTCGCCGCTACACTACGCAACCAGTCGGGTCTACGGATGAGGTGATCAGCAAGCTCAAAAGTCAGGGGGTGCAAATCACCACTGCTCCTGAACCTTTACCGCCAGCGAGCATCGCGGGGTTGATTATTTCGTCAGGTCTGCTGGTTGGAGCCTTGGCCTTGGCCGCAAAATTTAGCAGCGCGGGTGGCGGGGTCGGTACTGCTGTGGGTATGGGTAAGAGTAAGGTCCGTAGCTATAGCAAGAGCAAGACTGGTGTTACTTTTGCCGATGTGGCTGGGGTAGACGAGGCTAAGCAGGAACTGCAAGAGGTAGTCGACTTTTTGGCCAACGGTGACAAGTACCGCAAACTGGGAGCAAAAATTCCTAAAGGGGTGCTGCTGGTAGGCCCTCCGGGCACAGGCAAAACTCTGCTAGCCAAAGCCGTTGCTGGCGAGGCGGGTGTGCCTTTCCTCAGCATGGCGGGCTCGGAGTTTGTGGAAATGTTTGTGGGGGTTGGTGCTTCACGGGTGCGCGATCTGTTCAACAAGGCCAAGCGCCAAGCGCCCTGCATTGTGTTTATTGACGAGCTGGATGCTGTCGGTAAAACCCGTGGCGGCAACCCTGTGGGCGGCAATGACGAGCGTGAGCAAACCCTGAATCAGCTGCTGACCGAAATGGATGGCTTTGACGGCAATGACGGTGTGATTGTAGTTGCTGCCACCAACCGCCCCGAAACCCTAGACCCAGCCCTGCGCCGCCCAGGCCGTTTTGACCGTCAAGTGTTGGTCGATCGCCCCGACAAGAGCGGCCGGTTGGAGATTTTGCAGGTTCACGGTCGGGCTGTCGTCCTTGGTGAAGACGTGAACTTGGCAGAAATTGCGGGTCAAACCGCTGGTTTCGCTGGTGCCGATTTGGCCAATTTAGTTAACGAAGCGGCGCTGATGGCCGCCCGCCACAACCGTCAAGCGGTGCTAATGACCGATTTTATGGAAGCCATTGAGCGGGTGATTGCCGGGCTAGAGAAGCGGTCTAGAGTGCTCACTCCAATGGAGCGGCAGACCGTGGCTTACCACGAAGTGGGCCACGCCCTGGTGGGAGCACTGGTACCGGGCGGCAACCGGGTTACTAAAATTTCGATTGTGCCGCGGGGGCTAGGCGCTCTGGGCTACACCATGCAAATGCCCGAGAATGACCGCTTTTTGATGCTCGAAGACGAATTACGGGGCCAACTCGCCACTCTGTTGGGGGGACGCGCCGCTGAGGAAATTGTCTTTGGCAAGGTTTCCACTGGCGCTAGCGACGACATTCAAAAAGCAACCGACCTGGCTGAGAAAGCGGTGACCGAGTACGGCATGAGTGCCAGCCTCGGGCCGGTGGCCTTTGCTAAAGCCTCGGCTCAGTTTTTAGATGGGGGTAGCGACAGGCGGGTGACTAGCCCCGAAGTGGCTACTGAAATCGATCGCCAGGTGAATTTGCTGCTCAATGGTGCTCGCACGGTGGCGCTGGCGATTCTTCAGCTCAATCGGGGGCTGTTGGAGTCTGCCACGCAAACGCTGCTTGAAACAGAGGTGCTAGATGGTGAACAGCTCAAGGCAGTTTTAGCTCAGGCTCAGGCTCCTGCGGAGTTAAAAGCCTGGTTGGCCCAGGGCAATAGCGTAGTGTAGAAAGTCTCAAGCCCGCTAGGGATGTTTTATCAATGGGGGCGGCGCGATGATCGCGCCGCCCCTTTTTGCCTACAAGTCAATCGGGCAGCTTGTATTGACTGACAATGCGCTTGGCAAATTCGGGCACGTGGGCGGCCAGTTTTTGCGGATAGTTGCGCTTGACGTAGAGATAGTTGCGGGTGAAGTGGGAATCGATCGAAAAGCGGGCGTACTCTAGCCCTTTGGGGCCAATGCGCTCGATCACGACACCCATCAGCTTGGCGGCCCACATGGGCAGGGTAACAGCCTTGTCGTAGGCAGGGATGCTCTGCTGTACGGCGGCCTTGCGATCGCCTACCGACATCACCGGCTGGGTATCGAGCTGGTCCATTACGGTGTCGAGCATGGCCTGGCCGCGATCGTTGCGCACCACGATCCACTGCCAGCCAAAGGGGGCACCCATGTAGCCCACGACTAAATCAGCCAAACCGTTCACATAGTCAAAACAGCTCATGCAGGAGGGGGCAAATACATCCTTGAGCTGGTTGGTCTTGAGGCCAAAGAAGGGCACCGTTTCGGTAGAGCCATCTTCATGCTTGAAGTGCACCCGAAAATCCTGCATGAATTCGTAGTGGACTACCGTGTTGGGCGATCGGCTAGTGGTTTCGAGAAACTTTTGTAGCCCGGCGCGGCTGACGTTATCGACACAGGGGGTGCCCAGCACGTAGAGCTGCTCTAGACCCAACTGCTTTTCCACCGCCCGCAATGCTTGAATTTGGCAGCCGACGCCAATCACCAGCAGGCGCTTCATGCCCGATCGCTCCACCTGTTCTAAGACGGATAGGTTAGGCGATAGGGTGGGCTTATTGACCCGCGCTGCCAAGATTTCTTCGGGGGTGGTAGCGAGGACTGGCTGGGGCTGGAAGCGATCGCTCTCCGTATTCTGAACGCACACCACCCCTTCTACCAACCCTTTAGTCAGCATTTCAATGGCGATGGTGCTCACGATACCGGTCCACTGCGCCCCCTCGATGGGCTGCTGCTTGCGGGCGGCCATCATGTCTTGGTGCACGCCAAAGTAGACATCGTTTTCAGCATCCAGATCGCGACTGCGCCCGTGGGCCTGCTGCTCTAGGGTCGGAAACTGCTGATTGAGAAAGGCGCAGGCCTCTTTGACATAGTGAATGTAGTAGGTGTCGCAAAAGCCGCACTCGCTACAGAGTTCTTTGGCGGGGCGGGTGGCCCCTGGGCGGAGGGCTTTGGCTTTGTTGTGGGAAGGCTGGGCCAGGGTCATAGCGACGGTGGTGGATTGCTCAGTAACAGCTGTTCTTCACCATACCGCACGGGTTTGGGCCGATTGGCGCGATCGCTCAATTATTACGAAATATAGCGCCGGTTTTACCACTTAACGGAACATCAAACGCGTTAGTACCGCAGTAAAAAGGGGGGCGAGACTGCGATCGCCCTAAGTTCTCGCTACGGCTTTTGTTTAGCCTAGGAATTACGCAGCGTCTTTATCCTGCTTCCTTTTGGTTGTGCAGCGTCACTCTGTGCTTTGGCTAGCTGGGCAAAATCCCCCTCTCCGACCGATTGCGGGTTAAATGGAAGTAAGCATAAGCATAAGCTATGCCTCCGCTCCCCGGATTTACCGTTGTGATGATCTGCTGCCTCAATCCCCACTGCGCCCAGCCTAATCACGCTACTCTGGCTGCGGTTTGCCCCACCTGCGGCAGTCCCTTAGAGCATCGTCTCCGGGGCCGCTACCGTCCATTGAAGCTGATTGGCCGGGGTGGTTTTGGGCGCACCTACTTTGCCCTTGATGCCGATCGCCTCAACACCCGCTGTGTAATTAAGCAATTCGCTCCCCAAACCCAGGGCACAAAGTCATTCTTAAAGGCCGTACAGCTGTTCGAGCAGGAAGCGGTAAGGCTGCACGAACTCGGGGAGCACCCCCAAATTCCCACGCTGTTGGCCTACTTTGAGCAAAATAAGTATCTCTACTTGGTGCAGCAGATGATTCAGGGGCGCACCCTGTATCAGGAGATTTCAGCCCAAGCGGCCTACAGCGAGGGCAGCCTACGCCAGCTGCTAGAAGATCTACTGCCCGTGCTGCACTTCATCCACGAGCACGGCGTCATTCACCGAGACATTACCCCGTCGAATATCATTCGCCGCAAAATTGATCAAAAGCCCGTGCTGATCGACTTTGGTGTGGCTAAGCAGTTCAGTGAAGCGATTCGCTACGAGCCGGGCACACGCATTGGCACCGAAGGCTATGCCCCTATCGAACAGCTACGCAGCGGTCAGGCTTACCCCTCTAGCGACCTCTATAGTCTGGGGGCTACCTGCTTGCATCTGCTGACCGGCCGCAAGCCAGAAGACTTATACAGCCCCCAGGAGGGCCGCTGGCTGTGGCAAGAGCACCTGCAAAAACAGGGGCGCACCATTCACGCCGGCCTAGCGGAGGTGCTCAACTACATGACCAAGGATTTGGTTAGCGAGCGTTACCAAACTGCCCAATCCGTGCTGGATGACCTGCGCCGACTGCCCAAGATCGAGGGGGCGGTGCCGGGCTGGGTTTCAAATCAGTCTGGCCAAAGCTTATTTACCGGCATCGATCGCCCCCCCCTGAGCAGGCCAGGTCAGTCGGCTGGCTTGGTCATGCCTACCACCTCGCTGCCTTCCATGGCTGAGCCTCAGGTTCCCCTGGCTGACCCTACCCCGAGTTCCCAGCCTGGGCCAGTTTCTGGCAAACCTGCCTCTGGCTTACCTCGACCTGTAAGCCGACCGCCTATCAGTAACGGCCCCAGCTCGCAGCCGCCTAGTTCTGGCCTGGGCTGGCAGCTCATTGCTACCTTGAAGGGGCACCAGTCGTGGGTTACTGCCCTTGCTTTTAGCGCCCAACAGCCCGTGCTTGTCAGCGGCAGCTTAGATGACAGCGTTCGCATTTGGAACTGGCAGACGGGCGACTTGCTCCACACCCTCAAGGGGCATGTTCGGGGCGTTAACGCTGTGGCTATTGATCGGCGCGGGCAACTACTGGTCAGTTGTGGGGACGATGCGACCATAAAAATTTGGCAGATAGGCGACGGATCGCTACGCCATACCCTCAAGGGCCATTTGCGAGATGTGAATGCGATCGCCCTTGGCCACGGTGGTAACTTGATCGCCAGTGCCAGCGAAGACGGCACCCTTAAGTTGTGGAACCTGAGCCAGGGCACCCTGATTAAAACTCTGCCAGGCTCGGCGGGCATGCTCAAAACCGTGGCCTTTGCCGTTGCTGACCAGCGGCTGGTTAGCGGCGGCCTTGACAATACCGTTCGCGTTTGGGATGCGCAAACTGCGACTACCCTCAAAGTTCTCACTGGCCACACCAATACCGTCAATCAAGTCGCGATTAGCCCAGACGGTCGCCTAATCGCCAGCGCCAGCAAAGACCGCACCGTGCGTCTGTGGGATTTAGCCGCAGGTACCCTATTGCATACGCTCCAAGGCCATACCCAAGAGGTAAATACGGTGGCTTTTTTCCCCGATGGACAGCGGCTGGTCAGTGGTAGCAGCGACGGAACTCTGCGGTTTTGGCACAGCAAAGATGGCACGCTCAAAAATACCCTGTCGGCCCATATGAATCCCGTGCATCAGGTAGCGGTGCAGGCGGGTGGCAAACTGTTGGCCAGTGCCAGTACTGATAAGACTATTAAGCTGTGGCAGTGGCAGCGGTAGCAGAGTGGATGGGTAGGGGGTTTAAGTTTTAGATGGGTTTGGAGGTTAGTACTAGACGCAGCTTGGCGTGGATGAGGTTGAGCTGCGCCATGCCTAGGTCAACGTCGCCTTCGACGACGACACCGGTATCGAGGAGGCGATCGAGCAGCTCTAAAATGGTGGGGTTCTGATTTTTTTGACCGGGGTAGTAGTTGCCTTCTTTGGGCAGCAGGGTGCCGATTTCCCCCAGGTCGATATTGAGGTCGGCCGGGTCTACATCAAAGATTTCGCACATTGAGACGACCTGCTCTTCTAGCTTGCGCAGGCTGTCGGCGGCTCGTTCGAGGTCATTGTCGTTCAGGTCGCCCGATTCCATGCGGCGAATGACCTGAGCTTCCATCAGCTGCCGCACCAGCTCAATGACGGTGAGCAGCAGCGGCGCTAGGCCCGCATCAGTTTTGGCGGGAGGCTGTAGCGCTAACGTGGTCGACAGGTCTGGCTCGGCATTTTCGGAAGTCATAGCCACAGTCTAGTGCATCCCAGGGCAGGCGATTCTGCCTCTATAGCCCTGGCTATGGCCGATTTTGCCACTGCTGTTGAAGCCACTGGCGACGGGCTTCTTCTGCTTGGGCTCGACTTTGTTGTTGGCCTATGCGGCTTGCATCGACTGGGCGTAGGCGATCGCCCTGGCTGCGGCTAGGGACCGAGCGAAAGCTAGGAATTGTACGGCTAGTAGCAATTTGCCGCAGGGTGCGAATCGTCAGCATAGTAGTTCTTTGGGGTGTTGGGTTGCATGGGAAACCCCTGGATTCTTCAAGAACCCAAGGGTTTGTCTGTGGCAAATCGACTGGGTTGCTGGCCTAGCTTACGGGTTCGGCAGAGCGTAGGGCCTTAAGTTCGGCCTCTAAGGTTTCTAAACGAGTTTGGAGCTGTTGATTGGCCTCTAGCAGTTCATTGGTGCGGCTGCTGAGGTAGGGATCGCTCTCCCACCAATTAATACCGATTTCGCGAGCTTTATCGACCGAGGAAATGATCAGGCGAATGCGGATGCTCAGCAGTTCTGTAGAACCGACGGAGACTGAGATATCTCCGGCAATCACAATGCCTTTGTCGAGCACTCGCTCAATGACATCCACCAGGGAAGACCCCTGGGTGGCGGTAGCCATGCTGCGACCGGGTTGGGGGCGGGTCGTGGGGGTAGAGGTGGTCACGGATTACCTTCAGTTAGAACTCAGCTGGTAGCCTTGGAGCTGCCCGTCAGTTTCCTGTTTTTCTATTAAGCCCTGATCGAGCATCGACTTGACGGCATTGACAGCCTGAAAGCGGTTCAAATCTAAGGCTCCCTCAATGTTAACGAGAGATGCGGTGCCGGTCGTGTCGAGATAGTCAAAAATGCGAGTTTCGATATCATCGTTGGGGCTGACCTGCACCTTGAGCACCTCCTCTGGCAAAGACTCGGCTTCAGCGGGTGCTTCTACTATGGTTTCGCTTTGAGTCTCAGGGCTCATGGACTCAGCGAGGTCTTCACCTTGAAGGTCTTGGGCCTCAATGACGGGCTTATCATCAATCGCAACATCGTCCCCGGTAGACTCAACCAGCGGCTCAAGGGGCTGGAGCGGGGCGTCATCCTCTTCTTCACCATGGAAGCGGGCTGCGGGCTGGGCCTCGGGCTTGAGGGTGAGGTCGTTAACCAGCGCGGCCTGGGATACCACAAAGCGGTTGAACAAGTTCCACAGGTGGCGAGTGGCGTCTGAGGCGGGCTCTTTGGAGCGGGCCAGCAGAATGTCGCTGCACACGTCGCGGAAGTCGGCGTTTTCGGCCAGGGGCAAAATGCCGTGGTCGTTGCAGATAGTGGCAATCATGAGACTGGGGCGCAAGCTGGAGACCATGTCTGGGGCGACCGACGACTGGAAGGCCTTGACCAACTGCACAATTTGCAGTGCCGCAGAGCTGTCGATGCCAACCTTTTGCACCAAAATTTGCTGCTGAGCCAGTTCGTCAGGCTCGGGCATGTTGATGGTGATTAGACGGTCCTGGAGCGCATCTTGGGTGCCGTGGACGCCGCAGTATTCTTCGGGGTTAGAGGTGAGAATGGCGCGGAAGTGAGGGCTGACGCGAATGTACTCGGCCCGGTTGTTGCTGGGGGGCAGCACCAAAAGTTTTTCTTCGAGGGCCGACAGCAGCACGTTGTTGACCTCGGGGCGGGAGCGGTTGAACTCGTCGTATACCATGGTGAAGCCTTCGCGGCAGGCCAGGGTGAGTCGTGAGTCAGTCCAGTTGTGACGCAGCTCGTCTTCTACTTTCACAACGCTGTGGATGTAGTTGTCGACCACTTTTTTGCGGGTGTAGCCCGACTGGTTGCCGATCAGGTCTGAGGTTTTGAACTCGTCATCGCCAAACAGCAGCATAATCGGGCGGGCCAGCAGGTCGGCCAGGTGCAGAGCCAGGGTAGTTTTGCCTGTGCCAGCGGGGCCTTTGAGATGGATGGAGTACCCCGATTGCAGGTACCGCAGGGCTCTGATGCTGGTGCGCTCTAGGGTGGGGGTGGAGACAAAGTTGCGGGGGCGGGCTTGGAGAACGGTGTTCACAGAACGGCTTCCTCTTGGACGAGATAGGTACGGTCTTGCTTGACGACGAGGTCTTTTTGGATGAGCGATCGCAGCGCGTCTACCGCCTGAAATCGGTTGATGCCAAGCTCCGTCTCAATTTCGCTGAGACGGGCACCCTGAGCTAGGTGCAGGTAGTTATAAACCACCTCTTCAAGGGAAGGGGGCTCGGGGGCGGGGGGCGGTTCCACAGCCACCGCTGCCGGGGCAACTGGGGTCGTGACGGTGGCAACTGGGGCAGAGCGGGTTGCTGCGACAGCGCGAGCAGGGGCGGTCTTGGCCACGGCCGTTGGGGCCGGAGCAACCTTGGCCGCAGGAGCTGCCTTAGCTGGTGCTGCTTTGGCGATTACGGGTTTTGGCGCAGCTTTAGAGGCCACCTTTGCTGGCGCGGGCTCACGAGCAGGTACCGAAGTAACGGCAGGCCGGCTCGCGGGTGAGGGATGGGCTGGAGTCTGAGCTACGGCAGCGCTGCCCCAAACAACGTGGGAGAGCTGAGCCCGTTGGGCCTGAAGCTGGTGGCGAAAGTCGGCCAGTTCGGTGAACATGGCGTCTACGGAATCGGTGAGGGCGGCGCGATCGCTTTGCCGCTGCTCCTGGTTTACTACAGCTGCCTGCTGGCGCACAACGGTCAAGTCTTTGAGGGTGGCCTGTACCTGCACCTGGAGGTCTTCGACGTAGGCGGTGAGCTGAGGTAGCAGTTCGGCGCGTACCATAGCCTGCTCTTGGCGATAGCCCGCTAGCTCAACAGCCGTTTGGGCCTGAATATTGGCGACCTGTTGCTGCACCTGGCGTAGCTCTTGGGCAATCTCTAGCCGCAGTTCGCTAACGGTAGCTTGAAGTACCTGGCAATCGTAAGCGAGCTGGTCGCGCACCTCAGCGGCACTAATTTCGCGATCGGCTTGGTAGGCTGCGAGCAGCACTTCGGTATCGGCCTGGAGCTGCTGCACGTAATCTTGGCGAGCCTGCTGCCGGGGTAGGATCTGGACAACGCGATCGGCGGTCGTTTGAGCTAGCCATAGGGTAGTGTTGGCGCGCAGGTCGGCCATCAGCTGGTCGAGGTCTTGGCGCAGCCGCACAGCGTGGGTCAGTCGATCAGTCTGCCAGCGCTCTAGGTCAGCAGAGACCTGATCGCGTCGGTTAACCACCTCGCTCTGGCGCAGCTGTCGGGCCGCTTGCCACTGGTCATAAAGTGCTGTCACAGAACTGCTCTCCCTTTAGTGAAAATGAAACGGGGTAAATATGTGGAGAATATTTGAGAACGGCAAGGAGAGGAAATGGCGCGGAGAGAAGAATGTTGCCAGACTCTAAAACTTAGCTATGTTTGAGTGCCTTAGCGAAATAATGAGGCGCTGTTCTGAAGCTTGCCGAGGGCAGAATTGCCGCTAATAGTCGCTATTTAAAGCCTTGAGTTCGTCTGATTTATGGGGCAGCTAAACATCGGTTGATTCAATATTCCGCTGCCCCATTAGGTATCAAAAGCGGCGCTCTTAGGCAGCGGGTACAGCGGCTTGAGCGGTCAGGCCAACAGCTTCGGCGTACTTTAGGTAGGTGTCAACAGAAGCGATTACAACGCGAGCTTCGATAGCCAGCAGTTCAATCCCTACCAGAGAAACACGAACCCAAGCATCGATCACAATGCCTTTATCCAAAATACGGTCAACAACTTCAGCCAAGCTAGAGGAAGAGTTTACTTTTTCAACAGCCATGATTTTGAATCCCTAAACGATTAATGTGTTCAATGAAATTGCAAAGAGAATGCCATTGGATGCACCTGGCTGCTACTGCAAAGAAGCGGTAGAAACAGACTCAGTGCGTAGGGCTTATTCCTTGCACATTTGTAGTCTGCCCATCTGCTTAGAACTGCTCACAACTTTGAAAAAATCAGTTCACTTATTGTTACTTGCAACGCTTTTAGCCCTGAGAGCTAACGGCCAAAACGCTTTTGGGCAGCCAATCTCAGTCAAATACTTGATAATTAAAGGCGCAACACAACGGTTAGGCAAAGGAAGCATGGATGACTCGACTCTAGAAGTGCTGCTGCAGAGCCTGAAGCAGGCTGACGAGTATCAGCGCGAGTTAGCAACCGCTGCTCTCTGGCAGCGCTGGTTTTACCAAAAGGGCGAGGCGGGCAACCAGCGTTTGCAAGACGCTCAGGCTTTAGTGGATAGCGGCCAGCTGGATGCGGCAGAGGCCCTGCTTTCAACTTTGGTGAGCGAACTGCCGGATTTTGCTGAAGCCTGGAATCGCCGCGCGGTACTCTACTTTGTGCAGCGTCGCTACGCGGAAGCTCTAACTGACTGCGAGCGGGTGATTGGGCTGGTGCCCTACCACTTCGGAGCACTCCATGGGCTGGGGCTGTGCCATGCGGCCTTAGGACAGTATGGGGAGGCAATTCAGGCGTTTCGTCGGGCGTTGGTGGTGCAACCCCACGCGCTGGTCAACCAGCGTCTGATTTTAGAATGTACAGCGCAGTTGAGTTAGGAGCCTGGTATGGCTTGCCAACGTCTGGTGGGAGCACCACGGCACCGCATCCATAGATCGCCAGCAATCAGGACCAACCCAAGCAACCTATTCAGTTCCCGTCTTGTTTGGTGAGGGATTTGGAGGGGCCTACTATGATTGGGTTGCTAGAGGCCAAGATTCTTAGGCTCCAGACGACGATTTTATGCCAGACAGGTCTATGCCAGAGAATGCCTCGACGATTTTGAGCCGGCTGCAAGAGGGCAAGGTTCGTTTTGTGCGGGTGGTGTGGTGTGACAACGGCAACGTCATTCGCGGCAAGGCAATCCATGTTGATGCGCTGACGCGGCAACTAGAAAGGGGAGATGCTGTTGCCGTGGGCCTATCGGCGGCGCAGCAGGCAATTCCGGTGGTAGCTGATGCAGTGGCCCCCGGTAGCGGGCTGGGGCCGGTGGGGGAGGTCTGGCTGGTGCCCGACTGGAAGACGCTACAGATGCTTCCCTACGCGCCTGGGCAGGCGCGGGCGCTGGGAGAGATGGTGAAGGATGGCCAGCCCTGGCCCTGGTGTTCAAGGCAGTTTCTCAAGCGCATGGTGCAGCGGGCGGGCGATCGCGGGTTGACGATCAAAGCGGCCTTTGAGCCGGAGTTTTACTTGCTTAAGCAACGTGACCCAGACGTTCTTCCTGTCGACAATCTGCCCTTTGCCACTACGCTGGCGATGGATCTGCACCAGGAGGTGGTGATGGCGATCGCCGCTGCCCTCAACGCACAGGGCATGGCCGTAGAGCAGTATTACCCCGAGTCGGGGCCGGGGCAGCAGGAAATTTCGGTGCGCTACACCGATGCCTTAGCTGCCGCCGATCAGCAGGTGGTTTATCGCGAGACGGTAAAGGCGATCGCCCACCAGCACGGTCTAGTTGCTTCCTTTGTGCCCAAGCTGTTTGAGTCCTGTGCAGGCAGCGGGTGCCACCTGCACTTGAGTCTGTGGGAGGGAGAGCAAAATCTGATGCCCAATGGGGCTGGTGGGCTCTCCGACACTGCCGGCTCCTTTACCGCTGGGCTACTGCATCACCTACCCGCCCTGATGGCGATCACCACCCCCAGCCCCAACTCCTATCGGCGGCTACAACCCCACAGCTGGAGCGGCGCCTACGCCGCTTGGGGCTTAGACAATCGGGAGGCGGCGCTGCGAGTGCCGAGCAATTTTTCGCTGCCCAGCCCCACCCATCTGGAGCTGAAGACGGTGGATGGGGCGGCAAACCCATATCTGGCGCTGGGAGGGGCGATCGCTGCCGGTCTCGACGGCATTGCCCAGGGCTATTTGCTGCCGGAGTCGGTGCAGCAAGACCCGGGGAGTTTGTCGGAGGAGGAAAGGGGCGATCGCGGCATTGCCCTGCTGCCTCGATCCCTAGCGGAGTCTCTCGCTGCACTGGAGGCCAATCCTCTCCTGTTGGATGCTTTGGGCGCACCGCTAGCCCAAACCTATCAGGCGGTGCGGCGAGCAGAGTTAACCGCCATGGCAGGCATGACTTTGGAGGCCGAGGTTAGCCTACTGCTCGATCGCTACTGAGCCACGCCATCCTAGCAGGGTGCATCGCCGCCCAGAACCCAAAAGACAGGCTACTCAACAGTTAGTTCATGGATGTTCCAAAGGGCGCCACCGAGGGCCGTAAAATTCACCCCCTGCACCCGGTTGCGCACAGCGGTGAGCGATAGGTTGTTGATCAAGTACATAAACGGCAGGTATTCCTGGGTGAGCTGCTGGGTTTCTTTGTACAGCTCAAAGCGCTCGTCTTCGTCGATCACCTGAGCGGCTTGGATGTAGAGATCGGCAATGCGGCGCTCCCAGTCGGCGGCCTGCCAACCCTCCAAGGGGTCTTGACCAGGGCCAGCGTTCTGGTTAAACGCGTGGAGGGCTCCGTCGAGGAGCCACACGTTAGCACCACCGTTGGGTTCTGTGCCGCCCGTTAGGCCCAGCACCAGCGCCTCCCATTCCAGGCTGTCGGTGAGGCGATCGACTAGAGAGTTAAAGGCCAGTGGCTGAAAGTCCACTTGAATGCCCAGCTTGGCAAGATCATTCTTAATCTGCGCCCCGATCGCTTCGCGAATTTTGTTGCCAGAGTTCGTGATCAGCGTGAAGCGCACCCGGTTGCCCTCGGCATCGAGCAGGTTGTTGGCCGCGTTGTACTGAAACCCATCGGCCAGCAGCAGCTGCTTTGCTTTTTCAAGGTCGTAGTCGTAGGTGCGAATGCCCATCTCGGGTGGAGCAAAGAAGGGGCTGGGCACCGACATGGGTGAGGTCTGGGGTTGCCCCAAGCCCTGAAAGATGTTGTTCACCATGGTCTGGCGATCGATGGCGTAGGAGACCGCCTGGCGAAACGCTACGTTGTTGAACCAGGCCGATTTAACCGGGTTGACCAAAGGCTTACCGTTGCGGCTAGCGCGGTTGAGGTTAAAGGCAAAAAAGTTGGTGCCCATGCCTGGGCCGCCATTGTAGATGGTGAAATCGCCGCGCTCTTCTTCGCGCTTGAGCAGCGAGAAAAAGTCGGGCTGCACGCTCTCCAGGTCTAATCCGCCCGAGCGAAACTGGAAGAAAGCCGTATCGGTAGAGCCGACAATTTGCCAGACAATCTGCTCAATGTAGGGCTGCTGGTTGCCCTGGTCGTCTTTTCGCCAATAGTAGGGGTTGCGCTCAAAGACCAGCCGCTCCCCAGAAATATATTGGGCTAAGCGGTAGGGGCCATTGCCCACGATTTTCTTGGGGGCCGTGTCGGTGCCCCAGGTCGAAAGAAACAGGGGGTTGCCTTGGCCATCGGTGCCCTCTACTGTGGGCCGCAAAATATGGGCTGGAATAACTTCTAAAGACGTGTTTTGTAGCATTGGGGCAAAGGGCTCGGGCAGCGTAAACTGCACCCGGCGCTCGCCCACCTTGCTGACCTGCGGAAAGCGCCCTTCGGTGCCAATGCGAAATCCGTCGCGGCTATTGGTCGGAATGGCTGGATTGAACAGCACATCATAGGTAAAGACCACGTCGTCTACGGTCAGGGGCTCGCCATCAGACCAGCGCAGCCCGTCGCGCAGGGTAAACACCAAAATGGTGCCGTCGTCGGAGATCTCCCAGCTTTCGGCCAGGGCGGGTACGGTCTCACCACTAATCCCGTCGGTGGTGGTTAGCCCCTCAAAGGTCAACCCAAAAATATTGGGCGACTCCTGACTGAGAATGGGGTTGAAGGTTTTTGGGTCGCTCAAAGCGCTCAGCACCAGGCGGGGCACATCGGCGCTGGCCCGGGCAAATCGAGTCGGGTCGCAGCCGGTACTGGCTATACCAACCAAAATCACTAGCATCAAGGCTACAAGTCGCTTAATCTGACTGTGCCCGGTAATGAGACTGAGCCGATCTGGGGTTGTATGCGATGCCGTTGTCATGGTTGTGACCTCCTAACCCGCCAAGACAATGCCTCACACACTATAGCGAGTTACTCCTAGAGATTTTCACTCGCAGCGGTTTGAGTTGCGATCGCCCTAAGCGCAGTCTTTCCCCGGCGTTGGACTCTAAAAGCGGTGGCCCAACTACCCAGCAGCTTTGACTACCCTGTCGAAGGCTTTGAGGGTTTGGGCATCCTAGGCGCATCCCCCAAGAGACTGTCCTATGGCTGATCGCTACTATCTTTACGGTATTTTCCCGGCCCCTGGCCCCGCCGAGCTACCCCTGATGGGTTTAGACGAGCAGGTGGTGCAGACTCAACAGCTGGGCGACTTTACCTTTCTCTATTCCCTGGCTTGCCAGAAGCGCTACCTGTCGAGCCGCAAAAATCTGCTGGGCCACGAGAAGGTGCTGGAAGCTGCTATGGAGCAGGGCCACCGCACGCTGCTGCCGCTTCAGTTTGGTCTGATTGTCGAGAGCTGGGACCAGGTGCAGGAAGATTTGGTGACTCCCTATGCTGAAGACCTGACTCAGTTGTTTGGGCGACTTAACGGCTGCCGGGAGGTGAGCGTTAAGGTGCAGTGGGAACCCTCCACCGAGCTGGAGTTGATGATGGCCGAAAATGCTGACCTGCGGGCCCAGCGCGACCAGCTAGAGGGTACGCAGCTGGGTATGGAGCAGGTGATCTTCATTGGTCAGCAGATTGAAGCAGCCTTGGAGGAGCGCAAGCAGGGAATTGTTGACCAGTTTCGCCAAGCGCTGTCCCCCCTGGCGAAGGACGTGCTCGAAAACGCGCCCCAAACCGATGTGATGATTTACAACGCTGCTTTCTTGATTTCCTGGGAGAGCGAGGCCGAGTTTAGCCAGGCGGTGGAAGCCATAGACGGCACCTTTGGCGATCGCCTGCGCATTCGCTATAACAATTTCACTGCTCCCTACAACTTCGCCCAGCTCAACTAGGGGTCTAAGGTTTGGGTGCGAGGTGTTCCTTGCATCCTAAACCCTATACCTTGCACCTTAATATTCCTTTTTTATGCTGTTTAAACTTCTTTTTGCGCCGGTGCTTGGCCCCGTCGAGGGCATTAGCTGGGTTGCCAACAAACTGCTAGAGCAGGCCGATGTGGCCACCAACGATCTTGAAAGTCTGCAAAAGCAGCTGCTTGCCCTCCAGCTCGCCTTTGACATGGGGGAGGTGGCTGAAGCCGATTTCGAAATTCAGGAAGAAGAAATTCTCCTCGCCATCCAAGCCATTGAGGATGAGGAAGACGAAGATGAGTGACTCAAAACTGGGGTGCTAGGATTCGAACCTAGGAATGCCGGGACCAAAACCCGGTGCCTTACCACTTGGCGACACCCCATTGCTTTCGCTTTGATAATATAGCAGGTTGCGTGGCGCTACTGTCAATATTATTTGAAAACTTGGAGCCAGAACCTGCCCTCTCTTTGAAGCGATGTATCAGTCCCTTCTAGGATCGAGGTATGAGCACAGTATACAAAGATATGGTGTAGCTCACGTCTGGCATCCTGAGAGCTAGCAATTTGGGTTTCACAATATGTAGAAACAGGTAGTTTACCTCGGGTCTTTTAGCGCATCGTTACTGCCAGTTGGGCTTGCTCTCCATGTCTTCTGACACGTTCTACGCCGACCTACCGCCCCTCAAGCAATTTTTAGAATTAGCCAACCCTCAAAACTACGTTGAGGCTCCAAACGATTGGTACGTGTTGATTACCGATGTGGTCGATTCGACCCAGGCGATCGCGCGAGGACAGTACAAAGAGGTCAACGTGCTGGGGGCCAGCTCGATTATGGCGGTGCTCAACGCCACGGCTCCCCTGGAGATTCCCTTTGTGTTTGGGGGCGACGGAGCGCTGCTGTTGGTGCCCCCTGGGGCAGTGCAGGCGGCCCGGGAGGCGCTGCTGGGCGTTCGGGCGCTGGCCCATGAGTCGTTTGGGCTAGATCTGCGGGTAGGCATTGTGCCGCTGGCGGCGATTGCTCCCCAGCACCCGGTGCGAGTGGCAAAAATTCGCCTTAGCCCCAGCTATTGCCAAGCCAGTTTTATCGGTGGTGGCCTCACCTACGCCACTGAATTGATTAAAACCGATTCGACTTATCGGCTAGATGCGCCGGGCGATCGGTCAACTACCAACCTGGCTGGGCTGGAGTGCCGCTGGCAAGACATCCCCAGCCTCCGGGGCCATACTCTGAGCCTGATAGTGGCGGCGCTGCCCAGCGGTGGCTATGTCAATGAATATCTGTATCGAGAAGTTCTGGAAATCATTGGCAAAATCTACGGCGAGGGAGAAAGCTATCACCCCGTCGCCCCATCGGCCCTCAATCTATCGATCAACCCAAGGCGGGTGCGGGCCGAGGCAAAAGCTAGAGCCAAAAGTGCTAAGTGGGGCGATCGCGTCGCTTACACCGCTCGAGCCTATCTGGAAAGCCTCTTAGGTTTAGGCCTGATGCGGTTTGACGTGGAAGCGGGCGGCGTTGACTGGGGCCGCTACAAAGCCTCGGTGCGGGCCGCCTCAGACTATCAAAAAATTGACGATATGCTGCGCATGGTGATTGCCGGCAGCCCTGCCCAGACCGACCAGATTGTTGCTTACCTGGAGAGTCGGCTGGCCCTGGGCCATTTGGTTTATGGGGTGCATGTATCCGACCGAGCGCTGATGACCTGTCTGATTATGGATCGGCGCGATCGCCACTTTCACCTGATTGATGGAGCCGATGGCGGCTACGCCCTGGCCGCCCAGCAGCTTAAGGCTCGACTTCAGGGTAAAGCCCAAAACTGGCAGGCCTACTCGCGTCTGGCCCGCCGTCGCCAGCAGCTGGGACGGGGGGCGCGGCAGCCCTAGAATAACGACATAGGCATTTTCAGCGAACCTAGCAACCCTAGGCGGCTATGTCGTATATTCGGCGTTGATCTTGACGTAGTCGTAGCTCAGATCGCAGCCCCAGGCCTGGCCGCTGCCGGGGCCATCGCCAATGCTGACCTGAATGGCAACGGTATCGGTCTTAAGGTATTCGCCTTGGGTAGCGGCTGTCAGGTAGGTGCTAGCGGTGGGGCGATCGAAATCTAGGGGCTGGCCGTGCTCCATTAGCAAAAAGTCGCCCAGCTGCACCCGCAGGTCGCTCTGGTCGAAGGTGACGCCAGCTCGGCCCGCGGCGGCGGCGATGCGGCCCCAGTTGGGGTCGTGGCCAAAGATGGCTGCCTTGACTAGGGATGACCCGGCAATGGTCTTGGCTACCTGACCCGCAGCGGCGGCGGTAACGGCCCCCGTGACGGTGACTTCGATCAAACAGGTGGCCCCTTCGCCGTCGCGGGCGACGCACTTGGCTAGGTATTGGCAGACGGCGGTGAGCATGGCCTCGAGTTGGTCGGCCTCGGCCCCTTCGTCAGTGATGGCCGGGGTGCGCGACTCGCCGTTGGCTAGGGCGATTAGGGTGTCGTTGGTGCTGCTGTCGCCATCGACGGTGATCTGGTTAAAGCTGCGATCGGCGGCGCGGCGCAGCATGTCTTGCCACAGGGTAGGCGACACGGTGGCGTCGCAGGTGACGAAGGCCAGCATGGTGGCCATGTTGGGGTGAATCATGCCCGAGCCTTTAGCGATGCCGCCAATGCGCACGGGGCGATCGTGAATGGTGGTTTCCAGCGCCACCGATTTGGTTACCAGATCGGTGGTGATGATCGCCTCAGCGGCGGCATCGGAGCCTTCAAACGACAGACTTTCGACCAGCTTGGGAATGCCCGCCTTGAGCTGGTCTATTTTGATGCGCTGGCCAATTACCCCAGTTGAGGCAATCAGCACGGCCTCGGGAGGGAGGTTGAGGGCTGAGCCGAGGGAAGCGGCACTTTCGATCGTATCGACCCAGCCCTGGTTGCCGGTGCAGGCGTTGGCCTGACCGGCGTTGATGAGAATGGCGCGGGCGCTGGGGCGAGCTTCGAGGCGCTGACGGCAGTAGTCAACGCAGGCAGCGCGCACGTGGCTGGTGGTAAAGACCCCCGCTGCGATCGCCTCACAATCTGAATAGATTAGCGCCAGGTCGGGCGCACCAGAGGGTTTGAGCCCTGCGGTAATTCCTGCTGCCTGGAATCCTTTGGGTGCCGTAATGCCCCCTTCAACCACCCGCCAGTCTGCCATGCTGTTGTTACCCCATAGGTCTGCCGGGGATTATACCAAGCTTCTGTGGGGATGCCGCTGGACGTTCAAACACCAAATCATGCCCGCGATCGCCATTGTCAACTGTGCAGAGCTTCAGCGGCAAGCTATCGAGCATCTCGTTGAAGAGAGCCTGCGGGAGAGATTTCGGTTTGTGCAGCGGCTGGTTGAGGAGTATGACAGCGGCGTAAATCGCTTCGACCAGCCTGATGAGGCATTGCTTGCAGTCATCGTGCAGGGGGCGATTGTCGGCATTGGCGGATTCAATCGCGATCCCTATTTCCATGACCCAAACGTGGGGCGATTGCGGCATGTGTACGTTGAAGCTGCCTGGCGCAGGCAGGGGGTAGGGCGGTTTTTGGTCACTGCCCTCATGGATGTAGCCCAGCCGCACTACCAGCTTTTGACCCTGCGCACGGATACCGCTGCTGCCGATGCGTTTTATCAAACCCTAGGTTTCAAAACTGAGCCGTGCTGGACCCACACTACCCATCATCTACAGCTCGGGGATGGTGGCGATTATCAACCTGGGGTTATCAGCTAATGCGATCGCGCCTTCAGGTCTCCACTGTGGAGGCGAGAGGATGTTCCAGGAAAGCAAACTCAGCGACAACCTGACCGCCAATTAAGTGCTCTTGAATGATGCGTTCAATCACCGCTGGGGTGGCGCTGTGGTACCAGACACCGTCGGGATAGACGAGCAAGATGGGGCCTTTGTGGCAAACTCGCAGGCAGTTGGCCTTGGTGCGAAAAACAGAGGTCGGTCGCTCTGCCGTGGGTCGATCTAGCCCCAGTTCCTTTAAACGGTTTTTGAGATAGTCCCAGGCGACGATGCTCTCGGCTTTGTCGCAGCACTTCGGTTTGGTCTGGTCGGCACAGATCAGGACGTGTCGCTGAATCGTATTGAGCGCCAAAGCCTCTACACAGGCGGCCAGAGAATCACAGGTGTCGGGGGCGCTACTCATCAGGGGCGATCGCAGGTTTTGTGGGGTCAGTGGCTGCTGGAGATTCGGGCGATGCTAGGGCTTCAGAGGACGCTGCGGGCTCTACAGCCTTGGCGGGCTCAGGTACAGCAGACTCGGTGCTGGAGGGTACAACGCTGGTGGCCGTGGTCTCGGATGCCGGCGCAGGTGCGGCGGCAGGTTTAGGGGGAGGCAATTCCTCAACCGGAGGCAGCTCGGGGCGCACCCGGCGAATGGGCAGATTGGCGATCAGCGCCGTCATTCGCTGGTCGCTTTCGAGGGTGAATTCTAAATGCTCTTGGTCAAGCTCGACGTAGCGGGAGACCACGGCGAGAATCTCCTGGCGCATTTTTTCGACCATCTCGGGGGTGAGGTCGGCGCGATCGTGGGCCAGCACAAACTGTAGCCGCTGCTTGACCTCAGCCCGGGGGGTGATGGTGCGGCTGCGGTTAAACAGCTTATCGAGAAGTTCACTTAGCATCGGCACTGGCGGCTAGGTAGAAAAAACATCAAACACCGTGGCAACAAACGGCCCTAGCCCCTAAAGAAGCGGCGCAGGCGGCTGAACAAATCATCATGGGTAGCGTTGAGGTCAATGAGGGGCACCTCTTCACCCAGCAGGCGGCGGGCCACATTGTTAAAGGCGACCCCGGCCATGGAGAGCTCTTTGTCGAGCACCAGGGGCTCGCCCCGGTTCGATGAGACAATCACCCGCTCGTCGTCGGGCACCACGCCCAGCAGGGGCACAGCGAGAATATCGAGCACGTCGCGTACCGACATCATTTGGTCTTCTTGCACCATTTTGGGCTTGATGCGGTTGATCAGCAGCTTAGTGAACTTCACATCGTTGGCTTCGAGTAGACCGATCACCCGGTCGGCGTCGCGCACGGCAGAAATTTCGGGGGTGGTGACGACGATCGCCTCTTTGGCCGGGGCGATCGCATTCTGAAAGCCCATCTCGATGCCCGCTGGGCAGTCGATCAAAATAAAGTCGTTGCTGGGGGCTAGCCCTGCCACCAGCTGCTTCATTTGCTCGGGGGTAATGGCTTCTTTGTTGCGGTTTTGGGCGGCAGCTAGCAGGCCGAGGGTGGGCTGGCGCTTGTCTTTGACTAGGGCCTTTTCGACCGTGCAGTCACCCGCCAATACGTCGAGGGCGGTGTAGACGATGCGGTTCTCGAGACCCAACAGCAGGTCGAGGTTGCGCAGGCCAAAGTCGGCATCGACGACGGCGACCCGCTGGTTCCGCTGGGCCAGGGCCATGCCCAGGTTGGCGGTGCAGGTGCTCTTGCCAACGCCTCCTTTGCCCGAGGTCATTACGATAATGCGAGTCATGGACGAACCCAACTTTCCTTAAAGAACCAACTACCCGACGAAAACAACCGTTAATAATACGCTATGGGTGCAGGCTGAGAACTGCGAATTTAGTCGATCTATAAGGTGCAGGGTTTAGGGTATATGGCTAAAAGACTGCCGTGAACCTTACGCCGTAAACCTTGAACCCCATTCACCTGTCACCTTTGGCTGAGCAGACTACTAAACCTAAAACCCATCAGTTGGCTGTGCGCCCTGTTCTAGGGTGGCGTTGAAGTTTTGGCGGGCAAAGGCCTGGGCTTGAGCAATGCGGATGCCGTTGTTGCCCACGTAGGCCACTTCGGGTAAGTAGTCTCCGATGGGGCCATCGGGGGCGCGGGCTACCAGATCGGCTAGACGTAGCTGAGTAGGGTGCATTTGCAGGGCCATGATGCAGCGGCTGCGATCGCCCCCCGACCCCGCGTGAGCCGTCCCCCGCAGCCGCCCCCACACTAAAATGTCGCCCTCTGCCACCAGCGAGCTGCCGGGGTTGACATCCCCCAGCACAACGATGGTGCCGGGATGGCGAATTTCGACCCCGCCCCGCAGGGTAGTTTGCAGGTATAGCGGTTCGGCTAGGGGCTGGCCAGGGGCCGGCGGCGACTGCACCAGGGTGTCTTCGGCGGCCAGCTGATCGACGGAGTAGCCGGCGGCCACAGCGGCCATGGCGGTCTGACGACGGCTGGTAGCGACTCGCTTCAGGGTGAGCTGGGCAGCGGTCAGAATTTCTTCTAGAGTCTGGAGCTGGCGGGCATCGAGCAGGCGATCGCGGGCGGCCAGGTGCACCACGGTATTGGGCTGCCAAAAAGGCTCGCTGCCATTCAGCCGCTGTTTAAAGTGCTGCAACAGTTCTCCCCACGACAGGGCACCGCCCTCAGCCTCGGCCTGGGGGCCGTTGGGCATCAGTAGCACCAGGTGCTCGCCGTCGTTGCGCAGCCGCAGCTGGGTGCGGGGGTCTATGGGGGGGGCGGGCACGGGGGCAGCGTCCGCCGCAACCTCAGGGCTGTCCGAGACCTCTGAATTAGTTTGGGCAGCGGCCTCGGGAATATCCGAAGGCGCTGGAGTAGAGGCATTGGCCGAGGCTAAATCTGGGTCGGCGGCGGCCTCGGTTACAGCTAGGAAAGCAGAGTCATCAGGAACCATAGGGGGTTGCGGAGGTTGAAAACACTGGGCTAAGCCCGGTGCTGCCATATTAGATCACGGTGGTAGTGATGGCGGATCGGTTAAGGTCGGTTTTCCCCTTGCGGTTTGTCCCGGGCTGTTGGTTATAGTAGAGGAGGTCTCACTACGGCGTTGGTGACTACCAACAATGTTTGTCGATCTATGTTTGTTCCGAACGGGAGCCAAGTTGCACCGGCGGCAGTAGACCGAGCTTGTACTCGGAAACTTTAAGCCAAATGCCACGGCACCCCCCTGGTTTTCCCAGGTCGGAAACTGAGGTAAGACGGCGTTGCGGTGAGGCCTTCAAAATTTTTGACATTCCCCTGTCTCTCGCAGATGGGGGAATTGCTTTTGAAATGTGATTTAGCTTACTTGAGCGCTAGTATTGACAGCATAGCTAGCCTCGAATCTAGATACTGCGATCGCTTAGCAGGTCGGCTTCAAGGTGGCTTGGTGGTTTCTTGTAGGGCCCGCACCGTTGAATTCGGTTGATTTTCCCGCCAGTGTAATTCGCTTGGAGAATGGGCTGACCCTGATCCACCAGGAGATTGCGGCAACGCCCGTAGTTGTGGCCGATGTGTGGGTGAAGGCCGGGGCCATTACTGAACCCGCGGAGTGGGCGGGCATGGCCCACTTTCTAGAGCACATGATCTTTAAGGGCACCGATCAGCTGCCGCCAGGGGTATTTGACTATGCGATCGAAACCCAGGGAGGCATGACCAACGCGGCCACCAGCCACGACTACGCTCACTTTTACATCACCATCGCGGCCGACATGCTGGCCCAGACCCTGCCCTACCTGGCCGATCTGCTGCTGCACGCGGCGATCCCCGCCGATGAGTTTAGCCGTGAGCGGCAGGTGGTGCTCGAAGAAATTCGCCAGGCTCAGGATGACCCCGACTGGTTAGGCTACCAGGCGATGTCGGAGCTGGTGTACCAAGACCATCCCTACGGTCGCCCGGTGCTGGGTACGGCGGAAACCTTGCAGCAGCGATCGCCCGAAGAGATGCGCTGCTTTCACCAGGCCCACTATCAGCCCGACAACATGACGGTGGTGATTACGGGCGGCATTCCCCTGGAGCCCACGGTGGCGATGGTCAAGCATGCCTTTCGCGGCTTTGCTTCCCCACCGCCCTGTCCAGCGGCGGCGATCGCGCCCATCCCCTCCCTGCCGGGGGTGCGTCGCGAAACCCTTCACCTGCCCCGCCTTGAGCAGTCGCGCCTGTGCATTGCCTGGCTGGCCCCGGGCATTGCCCAGCTCGAAACTGCCTACGGCTTAGACCTGCTGGCGGCCATTCTGGCAGAAGGGCGATCGTCTCGCCTAGTGCGCGAGCTGCGGGAAGACCGCCAGCTGGTGCAGGACATCAGTACCGGATTTTCACTCCAGCGCGATTGCAGTCTGTTTACCATTCAGGCCTGGCTCGACGGCAAGGATGTGGACCGGGTGGAGGCGATTGTGTGCGATCGCATCAGCGAACTAGCGGCTAAACCGATCACCGATGCCGAACTGGCCCGCGCTAAGCGCCTGCTGTGCAACGATTACGCCTTTTCGACCGAAGCTCCGGGGCAGCTGGCCGGTCTCTATGGCTACTACGGCACCGTTACCAACGCCGACCGCTGTCTCAGCTATGTCCCCACCCTAAAGCGCTACACCGAGGAGCGCCTGCGTCAGCTAGCCGCCCAGTACCTTACACCCCTGCGCTATGTATCCACTATTTTGCGTCCAGCCTGATGCCGCCTGGGCAGACTATAGTTAGACTGGCCAGCGCCGCGATCGCCAAGGCTTGACAAATTCAAATCATTTCAAAACCGTTCCCTGTTCGTTTCGTTAACCTACTTCTTGCCCTGTGACATCTTCTCTTCTTCAAGCGCCGCGCCTGCACCGCACCGTTTTAGCCAATGGCCTGACGGTGATTGTTCTAGAAAACCCCGTCGCTGATATTGTCTCCGCTCGTCTGTTTATTCGGGCTGGAAGCGCCTTTGAGGCTTCGCACCAGGCGGGGCTGGTGAGCTTTTTGATGGGGCTGCTCACTAAGGGCACCGAGACGCTTTCATCGATGGCGATCGCAGAAACCGTCGAGTCGGTGGGGGCCAGCCTGGGCACCGATGCTGCTGCCGACTACAGCCTCATCAGCCTCAAAACCGTCTCTGCCGACTTTCCCGAAATCTTTGCCCTAGCCGCAACCCTGCTGCGGCAGCCCAGCTTTCCCCTCGACGAAATTGACCTAGAGCGGCGGCTCACCCTGCAGCAGATTCGCTCGATGCAGGAGCAGCCTTTCACCATCGCCTTCAACCAGCTGCGCCAGGATATGTATGGCGAGCACCCCTACGCCCTGCCCGGCATTGGTACCGAGGCCTCAGTCGCGGCCATTACCCAGCAGGCTCTGATCGACTTTCATCGCCAGCACATGCGTCCCGACAACGTAGTGGTGACCATTGTGGGCCGCATTAGCCCTGAGGCAGCTCAGGCCCAGGTCGAGCAGACCCTGGGCGACTGGCAGGCTCCGGCAACGCCGCCTCCGGTGCTAACCCTGCCTGCGGTGGCCCCCGCCGCCACCTGCTCAATGGTGGCTCAGGAGACCAACCAGGCGATCGTCATGGTGGGCTACCCAGCGGCCCCGGTGAAGCACCCCGCCTACGCCGCCCTCAAGCTAATCAACACCTACCTGGGCAACGGGCTCTCTAGCCGCCTATTTGTCGAACTGCGCGAAAAGCGGGGTCTGGCCTACGATGTATCGGCCTTTTACCCCACTCGCTTGGGGCTGTCGCAGTTTGTGGCCTACATTGGCACTGCTCCAGAAAATGCTGCCACGGCCCTGGAGGGTCTGCGCTTTGAGGTGGAACGGCTGCAAGAGACGGTGCTCTCTGACGATGAGCTACAGTCGGCCAAAAACAAGCTGCTGGGCCAGTACGCCCTGGGCAAGCAAACCAACGCCCAGATCGCTCAGCTGCTAGGCTGGTATGAAATTTTAGGGCTGGGAGTCGAGTATGACCAGCAGTTTCAAGACATGGTGGCAGCGGTGACAGTGCTCGACGCCGAAGCCGTCGCCCAAGAATTTTTCCACACCCCCTGCATTTCGCTGTTGGGGCCAGAGGAATTTGTCGCTCCAGTGGCTGCCGCCCAGGCTTGAGCCAAATTCTGAGTTATCTTTATGGCCATGGAAATTGGTTACATGATGCTGAAGGCTTGACGCTAGAGATTAATGCGATTAGTCATCCTCACCTTCACCAAAACCAAAGAGCCTAAAGTCAGTGACGATGCAGACAATTTGGCCATTGTCGTCGTATCCCCAGTAAGAGGCATAGCCACCGTCTTCCCAGCCTGAACCAAAGGCTATCACGTTAGCCCCGGTGCTTTTATTGATGCAAAAATTAGCCCAATCCCCTTTTCTGTCGTAAGGATATTCAGCGCTGACGGCTGCTTCTCCATTGCTCTCCATTTCATCAACTACGGGTTGGCAGTATTCATTTTCAAATCTGTCGGAAGCCGCCCTTTGTAATGCCCACGCCGCTTCTCTACTTTCTTGCCATGCGGCGGTGTACTCGTCAGGATCAGGTTCATCCATCTGCTTCAAGATTTGGGCAACCTCGGCATCCATGAAGCTGCCGGTGCCTGAATCTACGCCGTAGTTTTGATAATTAGCGGGCCCGTCAGAATTAAGAATCGCCAGCTCCCATCGAACTGGCATCTGTTGGCTCACCTGTAGCATGGCACAATCGATTCTTCTATCTTGTCTAGGTTTGAAGCCCGCAAGACTCAGCACCACAGGATAGCGTCCTGGCTTTACAGTTTGTGTAAAGCAGTACCTGAGATCAGGGGGTAAGAGCGGATCACAGGCTATCAACTGGCCTGAGGGCAGTACTAACTCCCCAATAGATTGGGTCGTAAATTCGACCGTTTGCGGCCCGTCGTAGGGCAAGTTGTACTGAAATTGATAGCCGTCTCGAAATGCCTTTTCAAAGTCAGTGCGGATATTCCCGTCGGCATCGCGGATGTTGGGCATAGGTAGACTCTGAAGCAGCTCAATCGGCATACATAGGTCAATAGTGCCCCAAACAGCTACCATCTACAGGCTCGCCAGCGGGTAAGATGAGGCGATCGCCTGATTGATAGACGCTGCTGAGCAGCCAGGGAGAATGCGGTGGAGAGTGGATTGGTATTGGCGCTGGCCGGGCTGTTGGCCGGGGTGCTGGCGGGGTTTTTGGGCATTGGCGGCGGCACGGTGATGGTGCCAGTGATGGTTGCCCTGGGGCTGTCAGGGGTGCAGGCAGTGGGGACGAGCACCCTGGCGATCGCCCTGATTTCCCTAGTCGGCAGTGTGCAAAACTGGCGCATGGGCTTTCTCAACCTCAGCAATGTCGCCATGCTGGGGCTGCCCGCCCTGATCACCGCCTACCTGGGTCAAAAGCTGGCTACGGCCCTGCCCGAGTATGCCCTACTGGGAATTTTTGGCCTGTTTTTGCTGCTCAACATCTATCTAATTGGCATCAAAAAACAGGTTATCCGTCAGGCGCAGCAGGCCGAAACGAGCGGTGGTGCTGTGCTGCCCAAGGCGCGATCGCAGTCAGTATCGCCTACGGTGTTTCGCTTGGGCATTGGCGGGCTGGCGGGGTTTTTGGCCGGGCTGTTTGGAGTTGGCGGCGGCGTGGTGATGGTGCCGCTGCAAATTTTGCTGCTGCAAGAGCCCATCAAGGTAGCGGTGCAGACTAGCTTGGGGGCGATCGTGATTACGGGGCTGTGGGCCTGTCTGTGGCATGCTCAGGCCGGCAATGTGCTGCTAACGACCGGTCTCATTTTGGGGGCGGCAGGGGCGATCGGGGTGCAGGTAAGCACCCGCTACCTGCCCCGCCTGCCCGACCAGACGGTAAACATAATGTTTCGCGCGCTGCTAGCGCTGCTGTCTGGATACTTCTTCTTCAAAGCCTGGGTTAGCTACAACGGCTTCTCTGTCTAAGCTAACCAAAGCGCGAAGCTAGTGGTGCGGTGTGAAGCAAATTGAGCAAAGCTCGCTGAAGAATATCCCAAGCGCATGGCAACCGGCGGGTAAACGGGCTAGCGTGCGTATAACGCGTTTTCACTGCCCATGCGACCTCTTCGGACCGGCCCTCTAACCGTTGAAACGGTGACTATCTCCATCCGCGATCTGCCCCAGCGGCTAGAGGGCTGTCGCATTGTGCAGCTTTCTGACTTTCACTACGATGGGCAGCGCCTCTCAACTCGGCTGTTGCAGCAGGCGATCGATCGCGTCAATGAGCTAGCCCCAGATCTAATTGCCTTAACTGGCGACTATGTCACCCGCGACCCAGCCCCTATTTTTGACTTGGTGACTTACCTCAGCCAGCTCAAAAGCCGCTTTGGCACGGTGGCTGTGTTGGGCAACCACGACAACGTCACCAAGAAGGGGCGCAAGACAATTTTGCGATCGCTCCAGCAGGCTGGTATTTGCGCCCTGTGGAACAAGATCGCCTATCCCCTGGGCGAAGAGCTGCCGGTGGTGGGCCTAGCCGATTTTTGGTCTAAGGAGTTTCAACCAGCGCCGCTGCTCGACTCGCTGCCTCCGACTCAGCCCCGGCTGGTGCTCTCCCACAACCCTGACTCAGCAGAGCTTTTAGCTGCCTGGCGGGTTGATTTGCAACTCTCTGGCCATACCCACGGCGGGCAGGTGGTACTGCCTGGTATCGGCCCTGTGTCTGCTCTCCTTCAGTCTCTGCAGCTGTCGGTGCTGCCGAAGTTGCCCTTCGACCTGCCGTATCTCAAGCGCAAACGCAACCGCGCCAAAATCGTGCGTCATTGGGAATGGGTTTCAGGACTGCACGCCGTGGGCCAAAACCAGCTTTACGTCAACCGAGGTCTGGGCAGCTATGCGCCAGGGCGATTGGGGTGTCCGCCGGAGGTGACGGTGTTGAAGTTGGTGAGGGGATGATGGAGATAAGGGAGACGCTATACGAGGGATAGGTCTTGAGACTCGTTTACCCAAGTATTCACTAGGACGCAATCGGCTCGCGCTGAATCTCCTCAACTGCCGGTTCCTTGGCGATCGCGACCTTGGGCAAAAATCCCACCGCTTTCATGATTGCCCCTAAGTTGACGCCGTCTTCAAGCAGGCTAACGTGACCGCTGTGGGGCAAGGGATAGATGCGAGAGTTAGGCAGTAAGGTGGCGAGGCGCTGGGCTTCTTCGAGGGAGGGCAGGAGGCGATCGCCCAAGGATGCCACCAGCAGAGTTTGTGCGGTCACCCGGTGCAAGCGCAGCGGCTCTAGACGAAACTGTGACAGCAGACCTAATCGCCAGGCGGTGCTGGCCTGAGTGACTGCAGCCATGGCGCGCATCAGCGCCTGGCGGTTGACCTCTCCAATGCGGCTGAGGTTGGCCAGTACTGGCAGGCTGGTTAATGTGGAGCTTTGGTATAGAGGCGGGGCGACCCAGGGGGTAATGCTGGCTACCCACTGCATCCACGGAAAGCGGTGGAATGCCGAGGCAGAGTTAATCAAGATCAGGTGGTTGGCTAGGGCTGGGGCCAGGGCGATCGTTCGCAGGGCCAAGCAAGCTCCAAACGACTCACCGCAGAGATAGACCGGGGCCGTTCCGGCTTCTTGGCGAATTAACTGCACTGCTTGGTGGGCCAGGCCTTCCCAGGAAGACATGTCATTGCCCGGAATCACTAGGCAGCGAATATCAAAGTGAGATTTGAGTTCGGCGCTTTGAAGCCCAAATAACTCGCCACTGCCATCCATGCCGGGGAAATAAATAAATAGGGGATGCTGGGGATTCTTACCAAAGGGGGCATAGAGCTTAAGAATGGCAGGTTCAGGCATGGAGAAGTAGGGGTGACGACGGGCGCTCGGATAGGCCAACCAATACAGTTATACCCACTGGGGCATCAAAAGCACCCTAGTAAAACCCTTGCTTAAGCAGCATAGCAACTTCATCTTGGCAGCACTGGGTTAGCTCTGAAGCTAGAGCGCCATTGCCTTTGCTACGGCGGTGCGATCGCAGTCGGGTATCTACCCGCACCGGGCGACCAACCATAATATCTACCTCGTGGTAAAACACCGCTGGATGCCAGCCCGGCTGCTGAAACAGCGGTTCAGAGGAGTCAAATAGGCTAAGCAACCGCAGGGGCAACACCGAGTTGTTGGTCTCACGATGAGCGGCGATCGCAACGGGCACAATCGCCAGTTCATCCACCGGTGCTCGCAGGGCCAGTTGGGCAAACCCTCGATGAAAAGAATTGAGATTGTCGGGGGTAGTTTTGTTTACCATTGGGGCAGCCCCCTCTGGAAAAATGCCCACGGCTTCTCCTTCCTTGAGCGCTTTCATGGCCCGACGAAAGAAAGCAGTTTGACCCTTGTCGGGGGCATCCAGCGGTAGGCAACCCAAGGCGTTGATCACCGTGCGGAGGACGGGCACCTGACTCATGTAGTGGTGGCAGGCAAATCGTACCGGACGCCCTAAGGCGCTCATTACCAGCGGTGCATCCATAATGCTGCGGTGGTTGCTCACTACCACCATGGGCTGGTGAGGCGGCAAGCGGTCTTGTCCGTGAACTGACATCCGCACCTGCGATAGGGTCAGCAGCCAGTTAGACACGTCTAGGGGGTTAGCCGTTAGAGATGTTAGCGGCGGTACAGGAGCTAGGGTCATGCAAACCTACAAAGACGAAGAGAACTCAGCCACCTTTAGCAGGAGGTAGCAAAACCTTATAACTCACAACTTAACAAACTATTCAGCGTTCAGAAGTGTATAAACCCGTTGATTTAAGCGAGATCTCCCCACCGGTATAGCTCTACCGCTTGGAGGCACGCAGCTGCCCACAGGCGGCATTTTCCTCTAGCCCGCGCGAGTAGCGAACGGTGACAGCAACCCTACGCTTCTCTAGCTCGGCGACAAAGTTGCGAATGCTAGCTTCGCTGGGGCGTTGGTAGTCGGCCTCATCAATGGGGTTGTAGGGAATCAGGTTGACGTGGCTCTGAAAGCCGCGCAGGTGCTGGGCCAACTCGGCGGCGTTGGCAGGCTGGTCGTTGAGCCCCGCCAGCAGAATGTACTCAAAGGTCACGCGGCGACCCGTCAGCTGCACATACTCTCGGCACTCGTCGAGCAGCACTTCTAGGGGATAGGCCCCAGCGCTAGGAATCAGCTGCAACCGCTGGGCCTGGTTTGAGGCATGCAGGCTTACGGCTAAGGTGACCTGAAGCTGCTCCGCCGCCAGGGCGCGAATGCGGCCCGGCACCCCCACGGTAGACAGGGTCATAGCGCGTTGGCCAATACCCACATCCCGATTGAGGCAGCGGATGGCAGCTACCGTGTTAGCAGCATTCAGCAGCGGCTCGCCCATGCCCATAAACACAATGTGGCTGACTCGCTGGCCAAAGTCTTCCTGTACCGTGAGCACCTGGTCAACAATTTCATGGGTGACCAGGTTGCGCATAAAGCCACCCTTGCCCGTAGCGCAAAAGTCGCAGGCCATGGGGCAGCCCACCTGCGACGACACGCACACCGTCAGCCGCTTGGCCGAGGGAATGCCCACGGTTTCAATGATTTGGCCGTCGGCCAGCTTGAGCAAATACTTGACGGTGCCATCGCTGGCTACCACCCGGTGATGCAGGGTAGATCGGCCCAGGTCGATGTGGGCCACGGTTTGACGCCAGGCTTTAGAGAAGACGGTGATGTCTTGGAGCGATCGCGCTCCCTGCTGATAAATCCACTGGTAAAGCTGCTTGCCCCGATAGCTCGGCTGCCCCTGGGCCTGTATCCAATCGGTCAGCTCCTCCAAAGATTTCCCTAGCAAGGGCGCTGGCAACATTTCCCCAGCTGAAGGGGTTGGCCGGGCAACAGCGTCTGCGAGAGGTGAGTCAGTGGGAGACAGGGGAGAAGCCATGGCCACAGGAGTGCACAATCCTCTATGGTAGCGATGTTTGAACCGTAAGGGTGCTACCGACGGCGACTGGGGAAGTCATCAGAGTCTTTCTTGGGGGATGCCGTGTCCGTGTGCATCAGCTCGACTATACCCTCTGTCAACATTTTAGGATCCATAAAGACCACTTTGGAGTTTTCGCTTTCCCCGAGTCTTTGGTTGGCCTCGACATAGCGCTGAGCTAGCAGATAGTTCAAAATCTCGGAAGTGTCACCCTGGTTTTGCAGCGCCTGGGAGAGCATTTGAATCGATCGCACCGTAGCCTCAGCCCGCTTAATAGCGGCTTCCTGTTCGCCCTGGGCTTCGAGCACCATGGCTCGGCTTTTCAGCTCCGCTGCCTGCTGCAACTGCATCGAGCGTCTCACTTCTTCAGGAGGAATAATTTCCTGCACTTCGACCCGCGTCACCTTCACTCCCCAGGGCTCGGTAGCTTCATCGAGCTGGGAGAGCAACGCCCGGTTGAGCTCATCGCGAGAGGAAAAGGTTTTTTCGAACTCCATCTTGCCAATTTCTGATCGCAGGGTAGTTGTGACCAGTTCTTGAATGGCCTGTTCAACGTTCTCGATCGCGTAGTAGGTCAGCTCTAGCTCCAGAATGCGCCAGTACACCACCGCATCAACTTCCAACGACACGTTGTCTCTGGTGATCGCTCCCTGTTTGGCCACATCGAGAATCTGCTCGCGCACGCTGTCGCGCAGCACAATATAGTCAAGCACCGGCACGATGAAGTTTAAGCCTGGCTTGAGTTTGCGGTTGTAGCGCCCCAGCCGCTCTACCAGAGCTTCGGTACCTTGATTGATGATGCGCACCGAGCCAACGGTGTAGCCAATAATGATTAATGCCAGAATCCCGATGATTGACGGCACGGCCAGCTCCCGGAGCTAAAGAGTCGAGTAAGCCTGTTCTACTGACCAGTGTACTGATTTCTCGCTAAAGTGAGCGATTTGCTCGGCCAAGCGGTTCAAGGTTTAGGGTTTACGGCTTTACTCCATTACCCCTTGCTATCTCAGACAGGCTACCTGCTGTAGCACCGTCATCGGACCCAGGGTTTTGAGCAGGTCAAGCTGCTCCGAATTTTTGACTAGCAGCGACCCCGCAAACCCCAGCGAGTTTACCGGAATCGATTGGTAGTGATCCTGCCGGCGAGCCACCGCCATCATCCACTCGCGGGTAATCAACAGGTTGTAGGGAAATGCTTGGGGGGGCTGACTCCAATCGGCTCCTAGGTTAGTCAGCAAGGCAAGGTAGGTCTCCAGCAGCGTTTTGCCCCTTGGAGAGGGGGGCTCTTGAATGGCCGCAATGGCGTGGTGAAAGGGCAATCGGGGGGAGGCTACTGGAGCCGAGGTAGGCTTAAGGGCCAGGTCGGCCACCACCGTGGCTAGGGGCAGAGGGCTGCGCTCGGGGCAGAGGGGCGGCGGCACCAGCTGAAGGTGTTTGTGGCGCTGGCTCGCCCCGGCCAAACGACCGCCGTTGTAGAATGCTAGCCCGTCAATGTCGGCCATACAGGTGGCTAGGGCTTCAAAGTCGTCCAGGGTCAGCCAGCTATCTTGATCTTCGTAGGCGCGGGTGACGATCAAAATATGGTGGTCGACCACATTGTATTTATTTAAAAGGCACAGGTGGGTGGCCGACAGGTTGGCCACAAATAGGTCTGGGTCGTAGGGCAAAAAAGGATTGACGGGCTTGCCCATGCGCTGCTGGTCCTGCTGGGCCAGATCGGCTTTTTCCTTGCGGGCCAGGTTGGCCAAAATTCTGACTAAAAACCGCATGCCCCCCTGCTCTAGAAACTCGTAGCGGGTGTCGATGGGCTGAAGGGCACCACAGCCCTGGGCATGGCGCGTCTGCTGCTGAATTTTACTCCAGAGGGCACCGGGCGCTAGCTCGACCTCGGGGAAATGCTCCATAGGGAAGGAAATGGGGAGAGAGTTGCCTTCCCGACTGTAGCAAACCGTTGACCGAGCAACACCATGACAAGGCTACAGAAAACGTCTATAAAACCTTTGTGAAACTAATTTCCTTTAAAGCAACAACACCCATTCTCTTGACCAAAGAACTTCCTATGTATGATTGAGCTTTCGTGGAGATACGGGACAAAACTTGCACTTCAAAAGAAGGTGAGCTTGTCGCACTTAGAACTCCCATTTGCTACTGAAGGAAGGGTTGGTTTGAGCGTTGGGTGTTGCCGTTTGAACGAGACAGATGTATAGCTAACAGCGTTTCACTCCTTTTTCTGGGTTGACTTTTGGCTGTTTTATCTGCCAGGGGAGCCTCGTCAGCTCCACATTCAATATAGCCCTGGAATCTGCTAATCCCTGCTGATGAAACGATAGTTAACAGTGGATTGAAAGCCAATAATTTGGGTAAAAATTTCCCTTGATGTCATTATTTGTTAATGAGCTGAAGCAGTCTTTTTAGTCTGCTCAAAAAATATAGACGGGCGCACTCTGACGCAAATCCTGTGGAAAAAAGTATTAGCTCTGGTAGGTTGGGTGAGCCTAGCTTTCTGAAGGATCGTTGAAGCCACGGCTGCTTAAGATTTGCCGACCGCGCTGACGGGCCAGTATTTGTAGGTCGATGCTGCGATCGGTCTCATCAACAATTTCGCCAGTCAGCACTTCTAGCACGTCTTCGAGGGTGACGACCCCCGACACGCCGCCGTACTCATCGACCACTACAGCTAGGTGTTCGCGAGCGGTTTGAAAGTCTTGCAGCAGCTTGTCGGCCCGTTCGGACTCGGCCACAAAACGCACCGGGCGGGCTACCTGGCTGAGCAACTGGTCCCCTTGACCGCGAATTAAGGCGGTGAGCAGCTCATTTTTGAGCACTAGCCCCACAAGCCGGTCAATGTCGTTTTCGCTAATTAAGATGCGGCTGTGCTGAGAGTTGAGAATTTGGGCCTCGGCTTCGGCAATGGTGAGGTCGCCGGGCAGGTGGGTGACGGCTACCCGGGGCGTCATAATGTTGACCGATTTCATATCGTTGAGGCGAAACACCCGCAGAATCATTTCGGCTTCGTCGGCTTCGATGATGCCTTCTTGGTGGCCGATGGTGGCCAACAGCTTAATCTCGGCCTCGTTGGTGCTGGGGCGATTGCCATCGCCCACAAGGGGCGCTGTCACTTTCTCAAGCAGTAGCACTACTGGAGTAAACAGCCAGGTTATCCACCGCACCGGTATAGCCACGGCAAGGGCGACGGGAATGGCATAGCGCTCACCCAAAACCTTGGGGAAGATTTCTCCAAACAAGATGACGAGTAGGGTCAATACGCCAGTGAACAGCCCCAGCAGGGCATCGTTAAAAACCGTGGCGGCAATGCCCCCAGCTAAAACGCTACCCACAATGTTGAACAGGTTGTTGAGGATCACAATGGTGGCAATGGGCCGGTTGATCTTGCGGCGGATAGCTAAAAGGGTTATGGCAGCCGGTTTTTTAGACTCGGCTAGCTGCTGGGCCTTAAGGACTGGCACCGATAGCAGTGCTGCCTCGCTGCAGGAGCACAGGGCAGAACCAATCAACATGGTCACAATGGCGATCGCGAGGGTCAGCATGGGTGAGTTAGGGGCGAACGAAATCCGCAGGAGGGACGCTGTTATGATTCATCTACTATGGTCCATTGCCGAGATTAATTAAAATTCTCTCGCACGCAGCTATTCAGCATTGCACTGGAGATTTGCTCCGGGTTAACTCTGAATAGGCCTGCGCCGCGGGCTGCCCTGTTCTGAATCGTCTGTCTGCAAGCAACCTCATGAGCGATACCATTCTCAACGTTAAGCACCTCACCGTTCACTTTGAGGTCGACGGCCAGCTCATCCAGGCCGTGAATGACATTTCGTTTCAGGTGCAGCGGGGGCAAACCCTAGGTATTGTGGGTGAGTCGGGGTCGGGGAAATCGGTGACATCGCTAGCGGTGATGGGGCTGGTGCCCAATCCGCCGGGCAAGGTTGTCAATGGTGAAATCTGGTTTAATTCGGGCACCGGCGCCCCAGTGGATCTCGCTGCGCTGAGTGAGACTCAGCTGCAGGGCTACCGGGGTGGTCAGATATCAATGATTTTTCAGGAGCCGATGAGCTCGCTAAACCCGGTCTATACGGTTGGATTTCAGATGGTGGAGGCGATTCGTCAGCACCAGAATATTTCAAAGGAAGCGGCCCGTCAGCAGGCGATCGCCCGTCTGCAAGAGGTCAAACTGCTGCCTGCCGACGCTGCCCTAGCAGCCACCATCAAAACCGAAAAGCCGCGCATCGATGACGAATCTTTGAAGGAAGAGGTCGATCGCCGTCAGCAGGCCATTCTCGATCGCTACCCCCACGAGCTGTCGGGCGGGCAGATTCAGCGGGTGATGATTGCCATGGCGATCTCCTGCAACCCGGCTCTGCTGATTGCCGACGAGCCCACCACGGCGCTAGATGTGACGGTGCAGGCGACGATTCTCGATCTGCTGCGCGAACTGCGCGATCGCCGCGGCATGTCGCTGATTTTCATCACCCACGACTTGGGCATTATTGCTGAGATCGCCGACCAAGTGGCGGTGATGTACCAGGGCAAAATTGTTGAAGCCGGCCCAGTGTGGGACATTTTCGCTCAGCCCCAACACCCCTACACCAAGGGGCTGCTGGCCTGCCGTCCCCAGCCCAACCAGCGGCTGCGGCTATTGCCCACGGTGGCCGATTTTATGTCGGTGGAGCTGGCGGGCACCGAGATTAATGCTGCAGCGGCCAATGGCGGTCAGCCAGTGGAGGGTGCAGCTCCCGTCATTCGCGAGCGGGTGCTCGACGCCGAGGCCCAGGCCCGCTTTGCACCCCTGACAGAGGAAGAACTGACGGCACGAGCCGCAGCCCTAGCGGCCAACGGCCCCCTGCTGGCGGTGGAAAATCTTCAGGTGGGCTACCCGGTGCGGGGTATCTTTGGCAAAACCCGCAGCCACATCATGGCGGTGCAGGATGTGTCGTTTCAAATTCAAAAAGGCGAAACCTTTGGCCTGGTGGGCGAGTCGGGCTGCGGCAAAACCACCCTGGGCCGGGCGCTGCTGCGGCTGGTGCCCGCCATGGGCGGCAAGATTTGGTTTGAGGGCCGCGACGTGCTGGGGCTGGGCTCGTCACCGCTGCGGCAGCTGCGGCGCGACATGCAGATTGTCTTCCAAGATCCCTACAGCTCGTTAGACCCGCGCATGAGCATTGGGGCGGCGATCGCCGAACCGCTCAAAATTCATGGCGTGATTAAAAGCAGGCGCAACCAGCAGGAACGGGTAGCTTACCTGCTCGATCGCGTCGGTCTACCTGCCAGCGCCATGAACCGCTACCCCCATGAGTTTTCGGGTGGGCAGCGCCAGCGGGTGTGCATTGCCCGCGCCCTGGCCCTCAACCCCAAGTTCATCATTTGCGATGAGTCAGTGTCGGCCCTGGATGTGTCGGTGCAGGCCCAGGTGCTCAACCTGCTCAAAGAGATTCAGGCGGAGTTTGACCTCACCTATATCTTTATTTCCCACGACCTGGCAGTGGTGAAGTTTATGAGCGATCGCATCATGGTGATGAACCAGGGCCGGGTCGAAGAAATTGGCCCCGCCGAGCAGGTCTACCGCCAGCCCCAAACCCCCTACACCCAGGCGCTGATCAACGCGATTCCAATCGGCAGCCTCGATCGCATTCAGGAGTTGCAGCGCGATCGAGCCTCGGTAGCCTAGAACAATTGTCGGAGGGCTTTGGCGCTCATTGCTTTATAGGATAGCTCTCAAGCTCTGGGTATTTCAGAGCTATCAAGAGAGGCTGCTTCAATAAAGATGCGAGTCACGTCTTGATGGGTGGTGCGAATGCTGTGCTCGATACGGCGTACCGCCGCTTCGATCTCATCGGCAGAGAGATGATTGCAGAATTCAATATTCATCGCCAGCATGATATCCCTTGGGCCTAGGTGCAGGGTAATCGGTGGTCCCATGTCACAGACGGCCTGGTCAGCCTTGACGAGGGTTTTGATGCTGTCTCGCACCGATACAGAAGCGCTTTCCCCCATTAGTAGACTTTTAGTTTCGATGACCAACAGAATGGCGACTACGATGAGCAAAAGCCCAATCATGATGGAAGCAATGCCGTCATAGACAGCATTGTCGAACATTTGGGTGAGCACAATTCCGCCAAAGGCAATGGAAAGGCCGACCAGCGCAGCGGCATCTTCCACAATGACAATAAATGAGCCGGGATCTTTACTGTCGCGAATGGCCTGCCACAAACTAACCTCCACTTTGCGGGGATAGCTTTTGTTAAACTGCCGGATAGACACGGCTAGGGCTAAGCTTTCAAACACGGCAGCGGTGACCAGCACGATATAGCTAACTAAGGCATGGTCGCCGACCTCAGGGTGTTGAAAGCTATGCCACCCCTCATACATCGACACGCCACCCCCCAGGGAAAAAATCAGCACCGCAACCATCAGCGACCAAAAATACAGTTCTTGCCCATGACCCAGGGGAAATTGATCGCTTGGCGGAGCCTCGCTTTGCTTGAGACCGTAGAGTAGCAGCAGCTCATTGACGGAATCGACCACAGAGTGGATGCCCTCTGACAGCATGGCCGAGCTGCCGCTGATGGCAGCTCCGACAAATTTGGCAATGCCAATGGCGATATTGGCTCCTAATGCGGCATAGATTGAAACTTTGGATTCACCACCAGCCATGCTCGCCTTCTTATACAATTGCAACCCATTGTAGGGGCGTGCCCAGCTCAGCCAGAGGCGTAGTTAACTTTGATGGGGTGACCTTGACCAGAAAGTACTCGCTTTAGAACTGATGCCTATACTTCTCCGCAGACAAGATGAACTCTACGATGCTGCATCGGTTTTCGTTGGGGTAGGCCAAAATGAGAGGCAACCTGCCCCCGCTGCCGACCCATGACACCAACCCCGCCCCTAGGCCCTAACGCTCCCTTGAATGAGCGAGTGGCCGAACTGTTGCTTAAAGCGATCGCTGCTGGGGGCCTGACCGCAGGTGGGGCAACCGCTTTTTGGCAACTCATCAAAGATGATGGCAGCATTCTTAAAGCGATTGCCTCTGCGGTGATCGGCCTAGGCATTGCCTATGGAACAACGCTGCTCAAACCCATCGACAAAGGCAATCGGCGGCGGCTAGAGCAGGCCGGGCAAGCCATCGACCAGGGCATAGACCGTAGAACCGAGCAGGTCACGACTCGCCTCAGCGGATTTGAAGACTGGTATCTGCAATGCCAAGCATGGGATTGCCAGTCGTACCGCCCGGAAGGCATGATCCAGTACTCAGGTATTCCAAAAGGCAACGACAGACGTACTGCCATAACGACTCCTCTGCTGGAGGAAGTGTTTGTGCCTCTAGAGCTGGATTACAGCGGCACATTACCTGGTTTTAAAGCAGCAGAGTCGTTCAATCCTCAAGAACTGGAACCAGCTACAAACATTAAAATCTGGCACTTTTTGCGTGAGGCCGAGCAAACGAAACCCTTTCGCCAGTTGGTAATACTAGCCTGGGGTGGCTACGGCAAAACCACGCTACTCAAGCACATCGCCTACATTTACGCTACTAAGCAGAACAGTCGTCATCAGGTCAAAAAGCGGATTCCGGTATTGCTGGTGCTGCGCAAGTATCGCGACCTGCTAGCCAGCGAGAACGTGCCCGACCTGCCAACACTCATTACCGAACGTCATATCCCCAGCTTGCCAAAAGAAGGCAGAGACATGCCCGTACCCACTAACTGGGCAACGGATGTGCTGCGCCGGGGAGATGCGGTGATTATGCTTGACGGTTTTGACGAAGTTGCGAAAGACCAACGCCCTGCGGTAGCAAACTGGATTAACACCCAAATGCGCCGCTACGGCAATTCAGTTTTTATCGTCACCTCGCGGCCAAAAGCCTACCGCGACCAAGACGCTGCCCACAGCCTAGAGCTTTCGACCGCTCTTTGGGTGCGCGACTTTGATGCCACCCAGCGGCACGATTTTGTCGCCCGATGGTACCAGTGCCAAGAGCGCTACGCCCACGGCGGCAGAGATACCCCCGATGTAAAACAACTTGCCAACGAAGCTGCCCAAGACTTGTTGTGCCAGATTGAAGACCGCCAAGAACTAAAAGACTTGGCCAAAAATCCACTGCTGATAAATATGATCGTCACCTTTCATCGGCGGTATCCTGGGGCGCGGCTGCCCCAGCGACGGGTGGAGCTGTACAAAGAAATTTGCCAGTTGCAATTGAGAGATCGCCCCCGTGCCCGCCAACTGGATACGCTACTAACCCAGTGTGAGGCTCAAACCGTGCTGCAAATGCTGGCACTGCACATGATGCAGCAGCGAATTGAACGCATTGCCCAATATGATATGCGGCAGATTTTGACCTATTGCCTGGCGCAACAGGATGAACCAATTAACGCTGTCGAGTTTCTCGACCAAGTGGTGCAAATTAGCGAACTGCTGGTGCAGCAAGAAGACGAGTACGAGTTTGCCCATTTGAGCTTTCAAGAATACTTAGCTGCTGCCGAAGTTGCCCGCACTCAGCAAGAGGCTCTGCTGTATGACCGCTTTGAGGATGATTGGTGGAAGCCCACAATTTTGCTCTATGCAGCTCAGATAAAACCTGCTCGGTTAATGCGGCAAATGATCGACCGGGGAGCTACCGACCTTGTCTACGTTTGCTGGCAAGACACTACCAAACGTTTAGACCCAGCGCTAGAAGAAGAACTTAGGGGATTGAAGCAAACTGTAGCCGCCTCTCGCTACCAGCAGTTGGAGCAGTATTTGAAAACCGGCCAGTGGGAAGAAGCCGATAAGGAAACCTATCGCCTGATGATTACTGCCGTGGGCAAAGAAGAGGGACAGTATTTTGAGCCTGATGAGTTACTGAGCTTTCCCTGTGAGGAGCTTTTAATGATCGACAGGCTGTGGGTGAAGCATAGCCAAGGCAGGTTTGGCTTTAGTGTGCAAAAGGAGATCTATCTGTCAAAAGAGGTCGGCGGCATTGCAGATGGAATGTACTACAAAGAGGTTTTTAAAGGATTTGGAGATCGTGTGGGCTGGCGAGAAAACGGCAACTGGAAGTTCCCTATAAAATATGACACCTCTGCTTCTAAGGACACCTCTGCTCTTAAGGGGCACCTCCCCTGGTTTTGTGTGTGGGATGTGCGAGCTGCCTATGGGAGGGTGGGATTGGTGGGGGTTATCTTCTTTCGCATCGAGACTTGTAAACTTTAGCAGATAGGCACTTCAGCTCAATTCAAAAATTTTATTGCGACCTCTTTTAGTACCTGATTATCGGTATTTCAAAGATTTCTTACGTGGTACATGTGGTTAGGTAAAATTCGTAAATTGCGCAGCGGTAATGTTGGGGTTAAAACAATTTGCCAACACAAATTTTTTGCAGTTTTGATAATCTCATCCATCGGGCTTTCCAGTTATCTCTTTCTACCGGGGCTTACCTTCTTTGCCTTTACCTTTAGCTGTAGCCTAGCCAGCTTTTTTCTGCCTCAGTGGTTGCGTTTCTCGGGTTGTATTGCTCACGAAGGGAGGAAATCAAGTTTCACTCGGATGTTACTTGATGAGCAATCCCTATTCATAAGTAACGCTATGACGAAATCAAGTTCGCTTAGGCATTACTTAACTATGGCACTCTATAAATAAGTAACGTTGTAAGACAATCAAGTTTTCTTCGAGCATTACTTATCTGTAGCCCGTCGCAATTAAGTAACACAGCTCGGCGATCAAGTTCCGTACCGGGCTTACCCGATGCGCCCCCTGGGTTTGCCGATGCTCTAGAGCGCTAACCGCCCATCCAAAATTCGGTGCCTTGCGATATTAATGTATGGCTTCACAATGCTAATGCAGCAGCCTAATTTAGGATGCCGTCAATCGACAACACCATTGTCGTAGGGCAATTCTTCTTTCGCACGCTCAAGCTATTAATGCAGGGTTCACCAACTGAGCCTCTTCGGCTTTCTAGATCCGAGGTTACTTACCACAAATTCTGGCACATCGATCGCGCCATCCAGTCGTGCCCGTAGCTACCCTTGGGGTGCTTTGCCCACCGAGAAACCCTGCTATGAAACGCGCCCTTGCCTTTGTCCTGGCCCCGCTTTGTCTAGGTCTTGTAACCACCCTGCCGCTGCCGACATTAAACGGTTGCTCGATGCTGGCCTGGGCGCAAGAAACCCGCACCTACGGCAGCGATGGCAGCGATGGCCGCAGCGGGCGATCGGGGCGTGATGGTGAGGCGGGGCCGAGCCAAACTACTGTGGCCGATGGCACCTCTGTCAGCTTTACCCTCGCTGGCAGTGATGGCGAAGACGGTGAGAATGGCGAAAACGGCTATCGCCCCTCCTGTGGAGGTCAGCCCCGCAACGTTAACTACAATCTGCGCGCCCCCGACGGTGGCTCTGGCGGCAACGGCGGCAGCGGTGGCAGCGGCGGCAGCGGCGGCAATCTGACGGTTTACTATGGCGATCGCGCGGCTCTGCAACGGCTTTCGGTAGATGCTCGCGGCGGGCGATCGGGGCGCGGCGGACGCGGCGGCAACGGCACCATCGGCTGTCGCTGTGCTGTGCACGAGTGGGAAATTCAAACCTGCACCGGCACCCCTGGCCAGGCTGACTATCAATGCCGGGCGAACCGCTACCGTTGCTACGACGGCAGCAGCGGTGCCAACGGTTCCTTTGGCCGCGACGGGGCTGCCGGTGCCGATGGCCAGCTGTGGATTGTCAACCAGCTTGAGCCGCTGCTGAGCGAAACCCCAGCGATCGCGGTGGGGCTGCAAACTTTGGTCGACCAACCCGTGCGTCTCTCTCGCAACCTATGGGCTGAAAAATCGGGAGCCAACGCCCTGCTGGCACCGGGGTCGCGGGTCAACGACATCTACCGCGAATACACCGGCCGCGTAGAAGGAGATGTCAGCCTCATTTGGCAGGCCCCCCGACCCCTGGAAAGTTTTGCGGGGGGCGACGTGCGGACCGAGATTCAGCCCGATGGGTCGCTGACTGCCACTTTCCCCGACAGCCTTTGGGCCGACTACACCACCAGTCGCCAAGCTGATCAGCTCACCATCACCGTCACCAATGCGGTGCGGGCCAGCGATGTCACCCGTCTGGCTTTGGGAGGGGTGCAGGGCAGCGGTGCCAACCTCAAAGCCGTGGTGCTCGACCTGGCCGGTGAGTCGGCCTACCTGACTACCCAATTTCGCCTGACGCTGAAAACTACCGACGGCGACCCCAGTGACGATCGCCGCCTGCGCTATGTCACGGTTTACGACGATGTGGTGCCAGCAGAACTGGTGAGCCTATCGGGCAACCGCTTTGAGCTAGCCCTGGGTCGCCTGCCCATCGATCGCGGCCCCCTGACCCGGGGCAAGTACGCCCAGATTGAGATTACGGCGGTGCGATCGCTGGGGACTAACAGTGCTGAGCAGTCGATTTCGTGGCAGGGGCAGTTTTAGAGAGTGAATGAGTGGATGGGTAGGGGGTGGATGGATGGGTGAGTGCAAAGGGTTTGAAGAAATATTTGTAAAGCTTCGACGTGAAGGACGTAATCGCCCTTTAGGTAGCAGTGCGACCTGCCGCAGTTTGGCTATAGTAGCGGCGAGTAAACATCCTCGCTGGCAAAACACGGGTGGATAACGTATGACTATTTCCTTGGGGCGTCACCTGTGTGGCAATGCGGCGATCGCTACCCAGCAGGAATGGCTGGTGACTAACGGCATCGGCGGCTATGGCTCTGGCACGGTGGCTGGGGTGCTGACGCGTCACTACCATGGGCTGCTGGTGGCCGCGCTCAAGCCGCCGCTGGAGCGCACCCTGCTGGTGACCAAGGTTGACGAAACCGCAACTTACTTAGGTCAGTCCCACACGCTGTACTGCGATCGCTGGACCGATGGCACGCTGCAACCCGAGGGCTTTCTGTACCTAGAGTCGTTTCGGCTAGAGGGCACCATCCCAATCTGGGTCTATGCGATCGCCGATGCCCGACTCGAAAAGCGCGTTTGGATGGAGCCGGGGGCCAACACCACCTACGTGCGTTACACCGTCAGCCGCGCCAGCGCCCCTATGGACCTCACCCTAAAAGTGCTGGTCAATCACCGCCATCACCACCACAGCACCCAGGGCAAGGGCTGGCAAATGGCGATCGCAGACTGTCCCCAGGGCCTGCGCATTCAGGCCAAAGGAAACGTTGAGCCTTTCTACTTGCTTAGCGAAACCGCCCCAGCTATACCCGCCCACACCTGGAACAACGGCTACAGCCTCGCCGTAGAAACCTACCGGGGCATTCACCCCTACGACGACCACCTGCACGTTGCTACCTTTGCCCCTACCCTGGGCCAGGGTCAGTCATTTACTCTGGTGGCCACCACCGAGGCCGAGGCCGATCGCTCAGGGCAAAGTGCCCTACTCCGCCGCCTGGCCCACGAGCAACATTTGACGACCCAGGGCAAGACGGCTCAACCCGACGACTCGCCGCCCGCCTGGGTAAGCCAGCTAGTCTTGGCTGCTGATCAGTTTATTGTCAGCCGTCCCATTACAGCGCTTGAAGCTAACGACTCCACTGGGGCCAGGGATTTCGAAGGCACCCCTACCCCCCTCCCATTGGGGAACTTTGCGCCTGTCGCCAGTCTGCAGGATGAGGTGAAACAGGAGATCCCCACTGCTTCCCAACCAGCAGATGAGGCGGCAGAATGGTCTGACCTCACCTCTGCCAGCCCAGGCAAAACCGTAATTGCGGGCTACCCCTGGTTTGGTGACTGGGGCCGCGACACCATGATCGCCCTGTCCGGGTTGACCTTGACCACCGGGCGTCCGGCTTTGGCTCGGCTGATTTTGCAGACCTTTGCCCGCTTTCTTGACCAGGGCATGTTGCCCAATGCCTTTCCTGAGAATGGCCAAGCGCCCCACTACAACACCGTAGATGCCACCCTCTGGTACTTTGAGGCCCTGCGCGCTTACCACCACGCCACCGCAGATACGGGGTTGATCGAAGAACTCTTTCCCCAGCTTCAGGATGTAATTACCTGGCACTGCAAAGGCACCCGCCACGGCATTCAAGTCGATGCCACCGATGGGCTACTCTCCGCCGGGGAGCCGGGAGTGCAGCTCACCTGGATGGATGCCAAGGTAGGCGACTGGGTGGTCACCCCCCGCATTGGCAAGCCGGTAGAGGTCAACGCCCTGTGGTACAACGCTCTGTTGGTGATGGCCGATTTTGCGGGAATTTTGGGTCAGCCCGTCGGGCAGTTTCAGGAGTTGGCGTCCCAAACCCGCCACGGGTTTCAGCGCTTTTGGAGTGACGATCTGGGCTACTGCTACGACCTGCTGGATGGCCCTGATGGCAAAGATGCGGCCCTGCGGCCCAACCAAATTTTTGCCGTCTCCCTCCCCGATGCCGCTTTGGGAGAACCTTGCCTAAGTGCCGAGCAGCAGCGGGCGGTGGTAAATGTGGTGGCCCAGCGACTGCTGACCTCCCACGGGCTGCGATCGCTCGATCCGGCCCACCCCGACTATCGCGGCCACTACGGCGGCGACCTGGTGCAGCGCGACGGAGCCTACCACCAGGGCACCGTCTGGAGCTGGCTAATTGGCCCCTTTGTACAGGCTCACTGGCGGGTCTACCAAGATGCCGATCTGGCCCACAGCTTTCTCGACCCGCTGGTTCACCACCTGCACGGCGGGGGCTGCCTAGGCAGCATCAGCGAAATCTTTGACGGCGACGCCCCTATGGAGCCACGCGGCACATTTGCCCAGGCCTGGTCAGTGGCAGAGGTGCTGCGGGTAAGCGCACTGCTCAGACCGTTGATGAAGGAGTAGGAGCAAGGTTGAGGGTATAAGGTACAGGGTGTAAGGTCTTCCCTTAAACCCTATACCTTGTACCTTGATTCCCCCTAAATCGGCGCACTGTCGCGATCGCAGCTTCCCCCCAGCGCCTCGACCACCACGCAAGTATTTACCACCAGCACATCCTGCATAGTTTCGGCGGCACTGCCAGGGCCACCTGGCCCTTCCACAAAGAGGGGTTGTTCCGCTACAGTCACTCCCGCATCCTTGGCGACGGTTTCAATCAGCTGGGGGTTGGTGGTGGTTTCGGCAAAAATAGCAGGTACCTGGGCGGCTTTGACCTGCTCAACTAGTGCCGTGAGTGCACCGGGCGTTGGCTTTTGGTCGGTGCTGAGGCCGCTGAGCGCGCCTTTGACCTCGAAACCATAGGCATCGGCAAAGTAGCCAAAGGAATCGTGGGTTGTCACTAGTTGGCGCTGGTCAGCGGGTATGGTGGCCACCTGCGTTTGAATCCAGCGGTTGATTTCTTCGAACTGTGAGACTAGACGGCTGGCGTTCTCGGCGTAGAGATCGGCTTGGTCAGGGTTCGTTTCAGCTAGGCGATTGGCGATTACTGATGCCATGGCGGCGTTGTGGGTAGCGCTGTGCCAGATGTGCGGATCAGGCGCTACTGCCTCATCGGTGTGGTCAGCAGACTCATCGCTGTGTTCCTGGGCTGCCTCGGCGCTGGGTTCGTGAGCATGATCATCGGTTTCCGCGTGGTCGGCTTCGTGGTCGTGAGTGCTCATTAGGGGCGTCGGTACCGCTTGTTCGTACACCGCCACCCGCGGTGCCTCAGTGGTGCTGCCTTCTACCATCTCGATTAAGGTGGGGGCCGAGCCGTAGCCGTCGTAGAGAATCAGGTCAGCCTGCTCTAAGGCCTGGCGATCGGAGGGTTTGACCTGGTAGGTGTGGGGGTCGGTACCGGGGTCGAGCAGGCAAGTGAGGGTGACGGTGTTTTCAGCGATCTGCTGGGTGAGGTCGCAGAGCACGCTGGTTGTGGCGACGACCACTGGACTGTCTGCTGCCACCGGGGCCTCGGCTTCGGATTCTGCAACCGGGCCGCTGTTGCCGCTACACCCGACTAGCCCTACTGCCAGGGCGATCGCAGCACCCCAACGCTTCGACATTAGAGGCGCCAGCGGGTTAACCCGGTGTAAAAACATGGCCTACTTCTCCCAGAAACAGATAACTGCTTTAATATGATAGTGATAATGGTTATCATTTCATGGGTGCCATGCTAGAGGTTCAAAACCTGTCTGTCAACTACCGGGGAATGCCGGCCCTAGAGAACGTTTCTCTCTCCCTAGGGACGGGAGAACTGGTGGGATTGATCGGCCCTAACGGCGCGGGCAAAAGCACCTTGATTCAAGCGCTGCTGGGGCTGGTGCCCTGTCGGGGGCAGGTGCTCTTTCAGGGCGCACCGCTGCGGCGACGGCGGCGGTCGGTGGCCTACGTACCCCAGCGATCGCGCATCGACTGGGACTACCCAATTACTGCCGGGCAGGTGGCGATGATGGCCCAATCGGCGCTGGCAGGATGGTTTCGGCGGCCCAGTCGGCGGGCAAAGCAGCGAGTCACGGTGGCTCTGGAACGGGTGGATATGCTGCATTTGTGCGATCGCCCCATTGGTCAGCTCTCCGGCGGTCAGCAGCAGCGCGTGTTTCTCGCCCGCGCCCTGGCCCAAGATGCCGACCTGCTGCTGCTCGACGAGCCCTTCACCGGCATTGATAAAAAGACCGAAGCTCTAATGCTGGCGATCTTTGCCGAACTCCAGGCCGAGGGCAAAACCTTGGTGGTGTGCAGCCACGAGTGGGGCGACGCCCTACACCGCTACGATCGCCTGCTGCTGCTCAACCGCTGCCTGCTAGCCGATGACACCCCTCAAGCGGTGATGACCTTTGACAACATTCAGCGGGCCTACGGCCAGGGACCAGAACCCAGCGGAGCGATCGCCTCCTACGCCGACTTCTTTTGCTGATGGCATAGCCTTGGGCGAATTGCTCAAGGCTTCAGCGGTCTTTTACCTGAGCTTGAACTTTGCTAGTACTGGCCTCAAGCACCTTGAAAGATAGTGTTTGAAGGGTCACAATCACTACCCAGCACGATCACCTGCGCTAGGGCGAGCTGCGCCACTGCAGATGACGGTATTAGGGGCAAGAAGCTGCAATACCGGCATAGGACGATATCTCGCGGTAGCTTGAAGAAGCCGCTTGTGGCACTGAAACTTACCTGCTAACCGAGATGACCCAATATACGCTCTACGGACCGACTATTAGCACCTACGTGCGCACCGTCCGCATGATTTTAGCGGAGACCAACACGCCCTACGATTTCAAAGAGGTCGATATCTTTAGCGATCGCGACCCTGAATACCTTGCCAAGCATCCCTTTGGCAAGGTGCCCACTCTAGAGGTGGATAGGGAACCGCTCTACGAAACCTGCGCCATTGTGGAATATCTCGACACGGTAGTGGGCAATCGCACCTTCACCCCCGCCGACCCCATGGGCCAGGCCCGCATGCGCCAAATCATGGGAATCGTCGATAGCTATCTCTACGCCCCGGCCATTAGCACAATCACCATTCAGCGACTGATTGTGCCCAGTCAAGGCGGGCAACCCGACGAGGCTGCTGTGGCCGAAGCTACCCCTAAGGCGAAGACTGCACTGGAGGCAATTGAGGCGATCGCCTCCTGTAGCCCTTACCTGCTTGGCCCCACCATTACTTTGGCCGACTTCTATCTGATGCCGGTGATGCTCTATCTGTCTAAGACGCCAGAATTTGCCGCCGTCACTGGCCAAATCCCCAAACTCAATGCCTGGTGGGCTGAGGTCAGTCATCGCCCCAGCTTTTTAGAGGTGATTGCCTAGAGCTACAAAGCAGAAGGATGAAAAGGGTCTAGATACACAAAGGTTTTCGCCTCAACAGACTGGGCGAGGTTGTTGCCGTTGCAGAGTGTCTCTAGGCTTCTTAAAAATTGGGATGCGTTGAAGTTGTCAACAACGCATCCTTGGCCCACACTTCGGTGACCTCGCCCCTTGAGAAAGCACCTCTGAACTATCCTTACCAAAGTTTCACTTAACCGTTATTAACCACACCTGGCGACGTAGGATTGCCACGAGTGTTTTGGTGTCCACCCAAGGCTACTCTTAGCATTTTCAATGTCTAGCAGTGAACGAAAAGGAGCTGTTTCATAATTAATTCCGCCTCGCCATTCAACATCTGGCAGTACGAATTCTACAAGCTGACGGCTTGTCCTGCCTGAGGTAGTGATGTCCGCAGAAGAAACCAGTAGACATGTGAACCGATCAACATCACATGTCAGTGCACAAATGCAGGCCTGCGATAAGTCGCGAACATCAATAAATGCGCCGTACTCCCAAAAAGGGTGCCATTCAAACTGAGCATGTTTTGCCCGTTCTGATTGAATCCAGCTATATGTTTCCTCCGTCCACACGCCGGGTGGTCGAAGACAGACAACTGAAACATCGGCAGATGCAGAGAACTGACGACACATCACTTCTGCAAGATATTTGGATATTGCGTAGGGTGTAGCTGCATAGCAGGGATGAGAGTCATCAAGGGGCAAGTAGTCTGGCGATCGCTCACCCTTAAAGACCCCCAACGCATCAACGCTACTCAAAAAGACAACTCTTGGGATGCTTAGTTTTTTCGCTACAGACAAAACATTCCAGGTCCCCTGTAGATTCACCGCCATAATGTCGGTATCACTTTGCTCAGGAAGCCCAAGCAGAGCTGCTGAGTGAATAATGGCGTTGCATTCTTTGGCTGAATGAAACAGTGAATTAGGATCGAGGATGTCTTGACCCTGGGCCAGATCGTACTCCACGACCTCATAGTCAAGACTCGTTAGATCTGATACAACTTGTGAGCCAACTACTCCACGACTACCGGTAACTAGAACTCTCACTGTTTGCCTGATGCCCCTGTACAAGGCTCAGCTTGAACCTTGGAATTGACTTGAAATACTCAAAGGTGCCTGACATTTAAGGGTTGCTTAAAAGCTGAGATCAGAAATTACTCTCTCGAGCAATAATCTCCCTCTACCCCCGAAACTCAGAAGCCACAATCATCGAGCCAATCCCTAGATCGCTAAAGATCTCGAGCAGCAGGGCGTGGGGCACGCGGCCATCGAGAATGTGGGCAGCACCGACCCCTTGGGCGAGCGATCGCACGCAGCAGTTCACCTTTGGAATCATCCCGCCAGACACTACCCCACTCTCAATCAGCTGCCGCGCCTGCTGAATATCGAGCTTGGGCAGCAGAGTAGAAGGGTCGTGGTAGTCCTCTAAAATGCCTTTGGTGTCGGTGAGCAAAATCAGCTTTTCGGCCCCCAGAGCAGCGGCAATTTCCCCCGCTACGGTGTCGGCGTTGATGTTGTAGGCTTGGCCCGTTTCGTCGCTGGCTACGCTCGACACGATGGGGATGTAGCCCGCCTCCACCAGCGTTTTGATGATGCCCGAGTTAATGTTGCTCACCTCGCCGACGAAACCCACGTCGGCCGAGCCCTGGGGGCGAGCGGTGATCAGGCTGCCGTCTTTGCCGCAAAGGCCCACGGCCTTGCCCCCCTCCTGGTTAATCAGCGACACCAGCTCCTTATTAACCCGGCCCACCAGCACCATTTCCACCACATCCATCGTGGGGGCATCGGTGACCCGCAGGCCGTCCTTGAACTGGGGCTCAATGCCCAGCTTACCCAGCCAAATGTTGATTTCGGGGCCGCCGCCGTGCACCACCACTGGGCGAATGCCTACGCAAGACATAAACACAATGTCGCGGATTACGCCCGCTTTCAGGCTGCCGTCTTTCATCGCCGCGCCGCCGTACTTCACCACCACCGTGCGGCCCCGAAACTGCTGAATGTAGGGCAACGCCTCGCTGAGAATGCGAACTCGAGCGGCCTCAGCCTCGTGGATGCTGTCTGTTTGTGAAGAAGGAGACTGAACCATGGCGCTACCGATAGGGTTGGCGGAAATTAAGCTGCCAGTAGTGTATCAATTGAGCACGGCAGAATCGGTACCAGAATTAGCCTCAGAACGAATTCTTTCGGCCACCAGGTCGAGAATGCGGGCAGCGATCGCCCCCACGTCATCCCCAGCCCCCACCGTCACCCGCACATCGGCCTGGGCGTAGAGGTGCTGCCGCTGCTCCAACAGGGTGGTCAGCTGAGTTTCCCAATCCTGCCCCTGCAATAGCGGACGGCCCGTTTCTCCCGCCAGTCGCCCTTGCAGCACTGCGGTTGGCACATCCAGCCACACCACAATGCCGTGGTGCAGATAGCTCCAGTTTTTCTGCTGGGTGACAATGCCGCCGCCTGTGGCGATCACCAGCCGCCGGTAGGCCGAAAGCTCCGCCAGCACCTCGGTTTCAAGCTGACGAAAGGTGGTTTCTCCCTGGCTGGCAAAGAGGTCGGGAATGGTCTGCCCCGCTGCCGCTTCTACTACGGCATCGGTATCAAAGAACTGATAGCCGAGCATTTGGGCTAGGGCCGCGCCCGTGCTGCTTTTGCCAGCGCCCATCATGCCGATGAGGTAGAGGTTGATTCCGCTGAGGCGATCGGTCAGGGTCATGGAGGGAGTGGGGGAGTAAGGGGGTGGGAGGGTGAGGGGTAGGGGGCGGGCGTTAGGGTGTGAGGGCGTCGTCGGCGTCGTCCCATTCATCGTTGGGTGGGCGGGTTGGGTTAGATTCGCTGCGATCGGTCCAGGTTGTGGTGGTTGTGGTGGCTTCGGCGGCGGTGTAGGGAGGCACAATTACTCGATAGTCCGCATCGACGACGCCATCTTCAGCAATTTCGGGCTCACCTAGGTCGTCACCGTCCTCCTCATCTCTGTTGTAGGCACTGTTGTCGGCAGCATACACCGAGCCTCTGGCGTAGGCAGTGTCAACATACCGGGGGTCTGGGTCACTGCCATAGATGACGTCATCAGGGGGCGCGTAGATGTTGTCAACCTGGCCACTCTGGGGTGACGGGTCGTTTTCATCGCGATAGCTGTAGGAATACAGTGAGCCATCGCGATACGTTCGGCGCGGCGCTTGGGAGGCTTCAAAGTCACGGTTGGGGCCGCGGCGGGGGTCACTGTTCTGTTCCCAGCCCTGGGTGATGTCATCCAGGTGGTCTTCTACGGGGCTAACGCCAGGCGCTCGATAGGGGCGGTTTTCCAGCTCGTCCCAGTCGGTGTCGAGCTCCCGCAGCGACTCGTTGACCCGCTGCTGCTGCTTGGCCTGTTGCTTGCTGCTGCTAAACCAGGTGGTGACGCTATCGACTATCCCTGAAGCTGGGGAGGATGACGGGGTGGTTTCGGGTTTAGGGGCTTGGCTAAGCGATTCCCAGTCGCTCCACTGGGCGGGCGATTTCAAATTTGTCCAGGCTCGCCAGCTGGGGTCATCGTCAGTGGGATTATTGCTGCTGGTGCCTGGGGAGGCAGGCGATCGCCCCGCTCCGCCACTCCTCGATCCGGGTGTGGTGTAGGGCGGCGCGTTGCGTCCAGTCTGGCTTGTCGAGCCCGTCCCAGAAGATGAACCGGTGGGTTCGTAGAAGGACTGAGGCCGATATTTGTAGGCTGTGGAGCGACTACCGCCGCTAGGGCCAATAGACCCCAGCAGGGCGGTCAAGGCCAGAGTGGTTAACGCCCCCAGACCCACGGCCCCGGTTAGCCAGATGCCAAGCGGCAGAGCCTGGGTTGTGCCGCCAAAAAAGACCAGAGGTAGAGTCGGGGCCAAGTTTTGCACCCCCAGCAGCAGCACTGCACCCAAAACCAGCAAGACCACAATTAGACGTATGGTAGCCATGGTTAGCCCTATAGCGTCGTCCTGCCCATCCTATCGTGACTCGCGGAGGTTAGACGTTAGATAGGTGCCCCTGCCAGCGGTTGAGGGGCACACAGTCGATGTCGAGCTGATCGAGGGCGCGGGCCACCACAAAATCCACCAGGTCGTCGATGGTCTGGGGCTGGTGGTACCAGGCCGGAATGGCAGGCACAATGCGCGCGCCGGCCTCGGCTAGAGTGGTCAGGTTGCGCAGGTGAATCAGGCTAAAGGGAGTTTCGCGCGGCACCACTACTAGCTTGCGGCCTTCCTTGAGCTGGACGTCGGCGGCTCGCTCTAGCAGGTCGGAACTCAGGCCCGCTGCTAATCGTCCCACGGTGCTCATGCTGCACGGTATCACCACCATCCCCGCTGTGCGGTACGAGCCGCTGGCAATGGTAGCCCCCACATCTCCCCAGGGATGGCAGCGCAGCTTGCCTGCGGTGGGCACCCCCGCCTGGTCGCGCCAAAACTGCTCCTGCTTGTCAGGGTCGAGGGGCATGTGAATGCTCGACTCCGCCTGCCACACTATCTGCGATGCCTTGGAGGCGACTAAGTCGACTACCCCATCGGCGTTGAGCACATGTCTGAGGGTGCGCACGGCGTAGATCAGACCCGATGCCCCGGTGACTCCCACGATGAGGGGACGGGTGAAGGTAGGTGAGTCGGTGGAGGGCATTTAGGTGGACGGGTAAATGGGTGGATGGGTCGATGAGTATGGGTGAATTAAAGGGCGATCGCTCTGTTTGATCGCTGCTAACGCTTTTGCCCTCCTCATCCTAACGAGCCAGGGGAATTGGAGCTAATTCATCACCCCATCCCCTCACTCATCCACCCATGCACCCATGCACCCCTAACCCAAATCACCCTCTACTCACTCTCATCCTGTCCACCGTCGCGTCCATCGTCGCGCCCTTCCTCGCGCTCCTCAATGAGTTCGCCGTTGTCGTCTTCGCTGTAGTTGTTGTCTTCGTCTTCGGGAGCTTGGCTGCCGCCGCCGACGGCGACGAGGTCGATCTGCTGACGGTAGTAGTCGACGCTCTTGACCTGCACGTCAACTTTGTCGCCGAGACGGTATTGCTGGCGGTTTTTGCGGCCGACGAGCTTTTGCTGGCGGGCACGATACTCGTACCAGTCGTCTTTGAGCGAGCTAACGTGGACGAGCCCTTCTACCAGCAATTCTTCGATTTCAACGAAGAAGCCGTAGGACTGCACCCCGGTAATCAGGCCGTGGAAGACCTCACCCGTGTGCGATCGCATAAACTCTGCTTTCTTCAGCCCTTCTAGGTCTGATTCAGCCTCCTGGGCCAAGCGCTCGCGCTCGGTCAAGTGAATGGCGATGCGGGGCAGATCGTCCTCTAGCTCGTGCTGAATCTCGGGAGGCAGCACATTCCAGTTGACTTGACCGTGGCAGGAGCTGTGGCGTAGGTTGGCTGGGTCTTTGGAGCGGGTGGAGCGGCGATCGCGGCCCGACTCAAACACCGCATGGAGAATGCGGTGGATCAGCAGATCCGCGTAGCGGCGGGAGGGCGAGGTGAAGTGGGTATAGCCCTCGGTAAGAGCCAGCCCAAAGTGCAGGTCGGCGTGGGTGCTGTAGAAAGCGGGCTGAATGGTCTCCAGCAGTAGGTAGGTGAGAATTTTCTCGGCCCCTGAGGCGGCAAACTGCTCCACAAACCGCTGGTAGTCTTTTGGCTGGGGAGTAGCCTCATCATTGAGAGTGAGCTGGATCTCCATGTTCTCAGCCAGTTTCACCAGCTCTTGAACGTCACTGGCATCGGGAGCACGGTGCAGCCGGTAGATAGCGGGCACCCCCAGAGCCTTGAGCTGCTGGGCAATTAGCTGATTGCCCAGCAGCATGCACTCCGTCACAATCTGCCGAGAGGGCAGGCTAGTGGCCGTCACCATCACCCCCAGCAGTCCTTCATCGTCATACTGAAACTTGGGCGATCGGTAGTGGGCCAGGGGTTCGCCCGCATCAGCAGGAAAGTCGTACTCGGGCAAATTTAACTCAAAGGAACCACGGTGAAGGCGCTGCCGCTTGATCGCCTGGCTCAGGTAGAGCAGGTTATCCATCAGGTCGTAGACCGGCTCTAGGGCCTTGAGGGCCTTTGGCTTGATGCCTAAACTCTCGAGGACATCGGAGTTATCGCGCTCCAATATCCCCTGGGCTTCCTGGTAGGAAATTTGGTGGTCTACGGCCACCACCGTGGGCTGCACCTCGTACTCCTTCACGGCACCCGTGTCGTCGAGGGTGACCAGCACCGAAATCGCCAGCCGGTCTTTGCCCGCCAGCAGCGACCCCAGCGGACCCGACAGGGGCGGCGGCAGCATGGGAATGACCTCATCGCCTAGATAGACCGAGGTGCCGCGCTTGCAGGCCTCCTGGTCAATGGCAGAATGAGCCGGGACGTAGTGGGAAATATCGGCAATGTGAATGCCCAGTCGCCACTGACCAGCGGCGGTACGCTCCAGGCTGAGGGCGTCGTCGATTACCTGGGCGTTGGGGCCATCAATGGCTACGGTGAGGGCATCGCGCAGGTCAATGCGGTCTTTGATGTCGGCTTTAAGCACGCGGGTAGGCAGAGCCTGAGCGGCAGTGAGCACCGCGTCAGAAAACTTGCGGGGCAGGTCGTGCTTGCAGTAGACGATGTCGATGTCGGCGGCGGCCTCGGCGTCGCTGCCGAGAATTTGGGCTACCCGGCCCTGGGGCGGGTGTTGCCCCAGGGGATAGCGCACGATTTCGACATGGGCCAGCTGGTCGACGGCATCAGCTAAGTCGCCACCGTTGGCTACCAGGGCAAGCTCAAACAGCAGGCGATCGTCGAGGGGTACGGCGCGGTAGTCGTTGGCCTCTTGCTTGACGCGGGCCAGCACTGAGGCATTGGCCCGCTCTAGAATGAGCTGCACTTCGCCTTCGGGGCTGCGGCGACGGCTGCCCTCTTTAGTGACTTTGACCAGCACGCGATCGCCGTTCCAGGCCGTATTCAGCTGGCTCTCACGCACGTAGATATCGTCGGCGCCCTCTTCGTCCTGAATGGCAAAACAAAAGCCCTTGCTTGAGCAGCGCAGCTTGCCCTCAATCACATTCTCCCCCAGCTCGCGGCGATACTTGCCCCGCTCTTTGACTAGCACCCCAATCCGCTCTAGAGCGTCAACGGCAATCTGCAGGTCGCGCTGGCTAGTATCGTCGTTGCAGTGCAGCTTTTTCTCTAGACCCTTGAGGGTGTGGGTTTTATCTTTGGCAAAGCTTGCCAGTAAGGCCGCGATCGAGAGTTCCATGTAGCGACTGATTCCTAAAACTATTCATGACTGGGGTGCCCCGGGCTACGACAGGTCATCAACCCGTGTGAGCACCAGGGATGCGGTCTCAGTACGCTGCCTGTGGCAACGAGGCGACGCCGAAACCAGTGCTGGGGGTGAAGCCGTAGCGGCAACTGGCCTCGATTCGTCTTCCTCAAGGCAAGGTTGCAGACAAGCGCTTTGGCTCCCTCCTCTAGCTATGGCCGAGAGGACAACCGACAGACTGGGGTAGCCAACGCCCAAGTGTAACTGCTACAGCCGTGGATGAACCCGGCAGGAGAAAGTAACCCTCACCTCAGGCCCAGCCTCTCAGGGAGGCTAAACCCCTCAAACGATGGGGAGTCGGTTACACCCTACAGTTTCTCAGGAAATGGACCGCTGTCAAATCTTTTTGTCAATGGAAGGCAACGTTTTGTAAAGGGGTGTGGGGTATAGGGTGTAGGGTTCAAGGCTATCCCTAGACCCTATACCGTATACCCTATGCCCTAGTTCACCGTTCGCCCGTGACAATGTAGGCCACCCGCTTGCCAATGTTGGTGGCATGGTCGGCAATCCGCTCCATGTAGCGAATGGCCAGCACCAGCAGTACTGTCGGCTCGACCGAGCCGATCAGGTTGGTCTGGTGGGCTAGCAGGGCGTATAGCTCTTCATAGTCAGCGTCGATGGCGTCGTCTTTTTGCTTAATCTCTAGGCCGCTTTTCGCGTCAAGGTCAGAGAGGGCCAGCAGACACATCGCGACCATTGAGCGGCAGCGATCGAGCATGGTCTGCACTCGCCCCATCAAAGGGTGTACCGGGTAAGGGAAGAGTTTAAGCGCTACTTCCCCCAGATCTTCGGCGTAGTCGCCGATGCGTTCTAGGTCGCGCACTAGCTGCATAAAGGCCCCAATGCGCCGTAGGTCTTTGGCCTCTGGCTGTGCCTGGAGCGTAAACAGGTGCATGCAGTCCATCTCGATTTGGCGGTAGAACTTGTCGATCTGCTTATCGTGACGGTGGAGCCGCTGGGCAGAATCGAGATTGCGATCGCACAGGGCTTCCCGAGCCAGTACACAGGAGTTTTCAACCAGCGCCCCCATGCGTAGCAGGTCGCGCTGCACCCGCAGCAGCTGCCGATCAAAGTCACCACGCACGGGTTGAGTTGTATCCATATCAAGCATCGCGAAGCACACCGAGTAAAAAGGAAGACCGCAGCGATTGTGGCTCTTCAGCCTAGCAGCCCACCCGGGCTAACCCCAAACAGAAACCCTAGCGCTGCCTAGAGATGTTCCCGTTAAGCTCTGTAACAGTTAGGCTGGCTGGCCTCGCGAAAGCTCCCATCTTAGTTAACAATCTGTCTAGACCCAGCGTCTTTGCTTAAGCAAGCGTTATTCACTCAGCTTGAGGAGTATTTTTTATGCCTCTTTCAGATACCCAAGTCTTTATCGCCCTAGCCGTAGCTCTATTGCCTGGTATTTTGGCAGTTCGCCTATCCACTGAGCTATATAAATAGGTTAAGGCGGGGCATTATTTTAACGTCCCAAAGGCATAGTTCACCAAAACAAAAGACTTCGGCACCCAGGTGCCGAAGTCTTTTGTTTTGACCGACTGACAGTTGGGCTGGCCAAGACGCGCTAAAAGCTCATGGCGGGCTCATTCTTAACTGGCCCCAAGGCCCCAGAGTAGATCAGCCCCCGCCGGGTATCGAGGGTAAGAATGCTGCCGTCGCGGATGATCTCGGTGGCGTTTTTAACCCCCACAATCACTGGCACCCCCAGCCGCAGACCAATTACCGCTGCGTGACTGGTGGGGCTGTCATCTTCTGTGACAATGCCGCCCGCCCGACGAATAGCTTCGACAAAGTCGGCGCTGGTGTGGGGCACCACCAAAATTTCGCCGTCGTTAAAGTCGTTGACCTCCAGGCTGGTGTGGGCGACTCGGGCTCGGCCGCTTACCGAGGCTTCGCCAATGCCCAAACCTCGCCCTAGCACCGCTGTCACCACGTCTACCTTGATCAAATCGGTAGAACCTGAGATCCCTTGCAGCGTCCCCGCCGTTAGCACCACCAGATCGCCGTCGTTGAGCAGGGCCTTTTCCTGGGCAACGCTCATGGCTGCCTGAAAGGTTTGGGTGCTAGAGGGCAAATCCAGCACCAGCAGCGGCCGCACCCCCCACACCAGTTGAAGCTGCCGCGCCACATGAACATGGGGCGTCACCGCCAGAATTGGCGTCTGGGGACGGTATTTCGACACGTTGCGGGCGGTGGCCCCCGATTTGGTCAGGGTCATAATCGCCGCCGCGTTGAGCTGCGTCGCAATGCGGCCTACTGCCTGGCTGATGGCGTTGGGAATCGAGCGGGCCCCGCTACTGTCCTTGCGATCGCTCAGGGAAAGCCCCTCCTGCTCGGTACACACGGCCACCTTTGCCATCGTCGCCACCGCCTCCACCGGAAACTTGCCCACGGCGGTTTCGTTAGAGAGCATGACCGCATCGGTGCCGTCGAGAATGGCGTTGGCAATGTCAGACACCTCGGCCCGGGTGGGGCGGGGGTTCGACACCATGCTGTCGAGCATTTGGGTGGCGGTAATCACCGGAATGCCCAGGGCGTTGGACATAGCGATCAGCCGCTTTTGCAGAATTGGCACCTCCTCGGCGGGTAGCTCCACCCCCAAATCGCCCCGGGCCACCATTACCCCGTCTGAGAGGGAGAGAATGGCCTCCATCTGCTCGATGGCCTCGTGCTTTTCAATCTTGACGATCACCGGCACATTCTTGCCAGCAGCGTGGATAATCTCCTTGATTTCCAGCACGTCTTGGGGGTTGCGCACGAAACTGAGAGCTACCCAGTCAACCCCTTGGTTGAGGCCAAACAGCAGGTCTTCGCGGTCTTTGTCGGTGAGCGCCTTGACCGAGAGGTACACCCCAGGGAAGTTAACCCCCTTGTTGTTCGATAGGGTGCCGCCTACCACCACACGGCAGTGAAGCTCCTGGGCCACCAGATCGACCGACTCCACCTGCATTTCAACTTTGCCGTCGTCGAGCAAAATCGTGGAGCCAGCGGGCACTTCTTGGGCGAGCTTGTCGTAGGTGACGCAGGCTCGCTCTTGGGTGCCCAAAATAATCTCGCTGGTGAGCACGAAGGGGTCGCCCTTAGCTAGCTGGATGGAGCCGTGCTCAAACTTGCCGAGGCGAATTTTTGGCCCTTGGAGGTCTTGCAGAATGCCCACCGGCTGGTTGAGCTCGAAGGAGATCTGCCGAATCAGGCGAATGCTGCGCTGGTGATCGTCGTGGCTGCCGTGGGAGAAGTTGAGCCGCAGGGTGGTGGCCCCAGCCTCAATCAGCTCCCGCAGCACATCGGCATTTTGGGTGGCAGGGCCGATGGTGGCAACAATTTTGGTGCGGCGGACAGAGTTGCGCAGGGGCATAAACGACCTCTACTGAGAGTAAAACGCTACCGCATCGGACCTTCAATCAAGCCCGTAGACTAGCAGCCATAAAGCACAGGGATAGTAGCACGAATGCCGATGGGCTTTACGCGTCACCCCAAAACCAGCAAGAATTTCAGCGTTTTCACCGACGATGAGCATGGAGTAAGGAGGTGAGGCGGGTACCGCTCGTCTGGCACCTTCTATGGCGCGCTACCGACGGTGAGCTGCCGGAGACAGCGTTTATCTTTAGGCTATGTCACAAAAGTTTATTAATAAAGCATCGTAACGTATACTACCGAAGGCACTGATGTAGGAGCGATGCATCATGTCGGTGGCAGCTGAAGCCCTGACGGTTCGAAAGACGGTTCCCCCTGAGTTACTCAAAACCGAAGGCGGATTGAGCCTCAACTCTCTCATGTTTATAGCTTCCGTCGGGCTAATTAGTCTGTCTACGGTGGGCTATTTTTGCTGGCATTGGATCAACTGGTGTGTGTTTTTAATGAACGTTCTGTCCCTACACCTGGCGGGGACAGTTATTCATGATGCTAGCCACAACTCGGCTCACCGCAACCGCGTGGTGAATGCCCTACTGGGCCACGGTAGCGCCTTGATCCTAGGGTTCTCGTTTCCGGTGTTTACGCGGGTGCATCTGCAGCACCATGCCCACGTTAACGATCCTGAGAACGACCCCGATCATTTTGTCTCGACGGGTGGGCCGCTGTGGCTAATTGCGGCGCGCTTTTTCTACCACGAGATTTACTTTTTTAAGCGCCGCCTTTGGCGCAACTGGGAGCTGCTGGAGTGGTTTTTAGGTCGCTTTGCGGTGGGGCTGCTGGTGTTCATCGCCTGTCGGTTCGACTTTGTGGGCTACCTCTTTAACTACTGGTTCTCGCCTGCCCTAGTGGTGGGCATTGCCCTAGGCCTGTTCTTTGATTATTTGCCCCACCGACCGTTTGAAGATCGCGATCGCTGGAAGAATGCCCGGGTCTACCCCAGCCCGATTCTCAATCTGCTGATCATGGGTCAGAACTATCACCTGGTACACCACCTGTGGCCCTCAGTGCCCTGGTATAAGTACAAACCCACCTACGAGGTAATGCAGCCCCTGCTGGATGAAAAAGGGTCGCCCCAATCCCTTGGGCTGCTGAAAATGAAAGACTTCTTTGGCTTTCTATACGACCTATTTCTAGGCATTCGGCTAAAGCGACATTAGAAAAGATAGCTCAAAAGAAACGACCCCAGATTTAGGCCCACAAAGCCATAATCTGAGGTCGCTTTTGCAGTTCAAAATTTGTCAAAACCTTCCTTCTAGCCCGTAACTACCAAGTCAGGGCGCAGGTCGCGGGCGCCGCGCAGGTAGACGTGCTGAATTTTGCCGTGGGGGGCGGGGAGCTGCACGTGCATCAAAATGCGGATGCAGCAGGGTAGGCTGCCCTCGACATGCATGTGCTGCACGTCGAGGAGAGCAACGTTGTCCCATTGAGGTCGCTGGCGGGCGATCGCCGCCGGAAACACCGCATCCAAGTCGCGGGTGACGGAGAAGGTGGCGCTAATAATGCAGGCCGGGTCGAGGTGGTTGCTCTCTTCGAGGGCATCCATCAGCTCTGTGACAGCCTCCCGAATGGCCCCCTCGGTATTTTCTGGTACCGTTACCGCTCCCCGAATTGCCCACACTCGCCAGTCCACGCGTTAGCCTCCAAAGGTCATTCTCCAAAGCCTCAAAGGCACCGACGGCAACAATTGGGGCAGAGAGTTGACTGCATTTTACTGCTTTAATCCTACCAGGGCACTGGTCTGTGCTGGCCCTTAGGGACGATAGAGCCACAGGGGCATGCCGCTGGTAGAGCGTTCAAACTCCAGCCACTCTAGGGTCGCATTGAGGGCCGGTACTGCCAGCCCAGGATAGGCCAGGCCAGAGACAGCGACATTGCTGTTGCCGGGCACCAGCCTTCGCAGAAGAGGCTTTTTCTCATCAAAGGTGATGCACTCGGCCTTGTCAGGGTCGAGGCCAGCCAGTTCGGCGGTCCAGCGACGAGCATCTTCCTCACTGCCGAGCCGGTCTACAACACCGAGCTGGAGGGCCTGCTCGCCGGTAAAAATGCGTCCGTCGGCAAAGCTACGCACCGTCTCTTCGCTTAGATGGCGGGCCTCGGCGACGGTTTTGACAAACTGGCTATAGCTGACGTCGATCAGCTCTTGCAGAATGCCCTTTTCGGGGTCGGTGAGTTCGCGATCGAAGGCGAGAATGTCTTTGTAAGGGCCAGACTTAATTACCTTAAATGACACGCCCACCTTGTCGAGCAATCGCTCCAGGTTATTGCCCCGCAAAATGACGCCAATGCTGCCGGTGATCGTGCCGGGATTGGCCACAATGTGGTTGGCTCCCATGCCGATGTAGACCCCACCCGAGGCAGAGATATTGCCAAAGCTGGCTACGATTTTGAGCTTGTCTTTGAGCCGTTTGAGGGCGGTGTAAATTTCTTGGGAGTCGCCCACGGTGCCGCCAGGGCTGTCGATGCGCAGCAGCAGAGCCGGGAAGCGCCTTTCCTCAATCTCTTTGAGGGCCTCTAGCATCCGCTTACGGGTGGCGGCCCCAATCACGCCGGTCACTTCGATGCGGGCAATGGACTTGCGAGAACGGCGAGAAAACGGCCAAATCATAGGGGTATTAAAACTGTAGGCGGACAAGGGTGAACAGTAGATAGCCCTGGCACTGAGCGTGCTAGGGCCAGGGTCTATTGTAGCCAAAACAACACTATGGCGGGGCGTTAGCGCCTCAGCCCGTTAGGGGTTGAGCGATCCTGGGCAGGACAGCACCCTACCCCGAACTGCGTTAACATTCCTTAAAGAAAGCCTTTTTGGCCGCTGCGCTCGCCCTTGCGGGTATTTAAACTATCTCCCTTCATTTCCCTACCATGGACTCAGTCTCCGTTCCCCAATCGGCCACTCGCAACCCCATTGTGCTGATTGCGCCCTTCTTTTTGTGGGGCACAGCTATGGTGGCGATGAAGGGAGCTATGCCTCACACCACACCGTTCTTTATGGCGGGTATACGGCTGGTGCCCGCTGGCATGCTCGTACTGTTGGTGGGGTTGTTTTTGGGCCGTCCCCAAGCCATTAGCCGCCAGGGCTGGCTTTGGATAGCGCTCTTTGCTTTGGTAGATGGTGCGCTGTTTCAAGGATTTTTGGCGGCGGGCCTACAGCGCACTGGGGCAGGCCTCGGCTCGGTGATGATTGACTCTCAACCCCTAGCGGTGGCGGTCATGGCGCGAGGCCTGTTTGGTGAGTACATTGGTGCCCTCGGCTGGATTGGCCTGTTGTGGGGCATTGCGGGTATCAGTCTGCTGGGCCTGCCCGACGAATGGATTTTTTCGCTCTTCCACGGCGACACTGCCTGGCTGACCGATGGCACGGCCCTCACCACCCTTTCGCAAGGAGGCGAATGGCTGATGCTGTTGGCTGCCCTGTCGATGGCCACCGGCACAATTCTGATTCGCTACGTTTGCCGCCATGTCGACCCTGTTGTGGCCACAGGCTGGCACATGGTGCTGGGGGGCATTCCTTTATTTGTGCTGTCATCCCTGGGAGAAGTGCAGCCTTGGCAGGGGTTAACGGGGTTGGATTGGGGGGCGATCGCCTATGCGACCATCTTTGGTAGTGCCTTGGCCTACGGCATTTTCTTCTTCTTAGCGGCTCAGGGTAACCTCACCAGTCTCAGCGCCCTAACCTTTTTGACCCCAGTATTTGCCCTGCTGTTTGGCAACCTGTTTTTGGGTGAAACCTTAAGTCTGTTGCAGTGGTTGGGAGTCAGCTTTACCCTGGTCAGCATTTACCTGATTAACCAGCGCGACGTCCTGGCTCAGAAACTGCGGCAGTTAACCTTGGCCTACGAGACGGCGACCTCGGGGGAGAGTACCCCGGTGGAGCCGGATTAGGGTGGGGAGCGGATGGGTAGATGGGTGGATGGGTAGGGCAGAGTTTTGAGCTAATCGCTGCCGTAGCCTTGCTGAGAAGAAAGGGTAGGTGGAGAAGTCAGGTAATCCTGCAAATGAGTACGTCTAGTGGAGTCGTTCAGTCGCCACTCCCCACCCATCTACTCCCTACCCATCCACCCTAGATCACGCCGCCCTCAGCAGGTTAAGTTACCTTAGGGGCATCCACACTGGGCAACCGTCGCCGCCAGCTATGGGCCGATATGAGACTTAGAATGCTAACGCCAGGGAGAGGTCTGGGCTGCCGCAGTGCTTCTGGGGTGAGGTTTGCTGTCTTAACTCTGGTTGCGGGTTTGATTATAACTGGCTTGTCGGGGTTAGAGTCTGCGATCGCCAAAGCCGCTACCGACCCAGAGCCCACCCAGACAGCGGCATCTGCTCCCAACCCCGTGCTGCTGCAGCCGGGGACCGAAAGCGACGATGTCATGATGCTCCAGCGGCAGATGCGGTTGCTAGGTCTCTACCAAGGGCCTATGGATGGCCGTTATAGGGGGCAAACTCAGGAGGCGATCGCAGCTTTTCAGTCAAAGGCTGGGCTACCCGCCAGTGGCACTCTTGATCAAGCCACTTGGCAGCGGATGAGCACGCCTCAACTGCTGACTGAGAATACATCCCCTCAACCAGAGACCCCAGTGCTGTTTCCGACAACTGAGGTAGCAGCGCCATCAGCAGCGACGCCTGCGGTGGCGGTGGCTGAGGCCTCCGCTTCAGGGCTGGCCACTGCTTCTGCACCGGCTGAGTCGCCTAGGTCTGAGCCCGCTGCACCAGCTCAGACCCCTGCGGATCAAGACCAGGGGGCTGAACCTTCGGTGGTTGAGACCGCCCCACCGGTTGAGACTGCTGAGTCGGGTCGCCGCTGGACGTGGCTAGTGCTGGGGGGGCTGGCGCTGGCCGGTTGTTTGGGGGGCTGGCGGTTCTTGGGGCAGGGGCGATCGGCAAAGCGTTCCACAGCTAACTTAGAGCGAGTACCCAGCGCAGCCCCACAGGCCAAGAGTGGTGCTGAACCTGCCCTTACCTCAGACGCTTCCACTGCTCCCCTGGGCACCGTGGAACATACAGAGGTGTTAGCCTCCCCGGCCCTCGGTCTGGCAACCCCACCTGCGACGGCCACTGACCTGACTCTAGATGCTACCACCCGTCTGACCTCGGGGGATATTGTGGATTCATTGATCCACGGGCTAGATAACCGCGATGGGGCGATACGTCGCCATGCCATTTGGGAGCTAGGTCAGCGTGGCCATTCTGAAGCTATTCAGCCTCTGATTAACAGCCTGCTCGATGCTGATTCCCAGGAGAAAAGCCTCATCCTCGCCGCCCTGGCTGAAATTAGTAGCCGTAGCCTAAAGCCCATGCATAGAGCTTTGGCTTTAGGCCTGCAAGACCCCAGCCCCGAGGTGCGCAAAAATGCCATTCGCGATCTGAGCCGGATTTACGACACGGTGGTGCAGCTCAGCCACATGTTGGCCCACGCGACCCAAGACCCCGATGCTGGCGTGCAGGAGACTGCACAGTGGGCGCTCAGTCAGCTCAACCGCATCCCCGCGGCGACCTATTCAGCGGCGCTGCCCCCTGAGACAGCCTCCTTGGACTCACCCTACGACAGCGATGGCCAAAGACTGACTCCAGAGGGCCATCGTCTTCCCCCCAGCTAACTAGCGCCCGATCCCCTGACCTCCCTATTTCCCGATCTTTCTATCTCTCCCATGACTCTTTCCCTTCGCCTGTTGTTTGTCTCAACTCCCGTAGGGCCGCTAGGGTCTGGTTTGGGGGGCGGGGTTGAGCTCACCCTGCTCAACTTGACCCAGGGCATGCGCGATCGCGGGCACCATGTCACTGTACTGGCCCCTGAGGGGTCGAGCCTCGGGGATGTTGCCATTGTGACGGTGCCGGGACAGTTGCAGCCCACAGCCCACACCCAGGGACGCAGCGCGCCAGTCGTGCTCCCCGCAGACAGTGCGCTAGGCGCGATGTGGCGCTACGCCCGTCAGCACCAGGCCGAGTTTGACCTGATCGTCAACCTGGCCTACGACTGGTTGCCTTTCTACCTAACAGAGTTTTTTGTTACTCCGGTAGCTCACTTTGTCACTATGGGCTCCCTCAGCGATGCGATGGATGAGGCCATCTACCAGGTGGCTCAGCAGTTTCCCCGGCGCTTGGGGGCCTACACGCGCACCCAGGCTGAAACGTTTGGGGTGGCCGATGCCTTTGAGCTGCTCAGCAGCGCCATTGATTTAGAGCTATACGAATTTTGCTCATCCCCTGGCGATGCTCTGGCCTGGCTGGGGCGCATTTCCCCTGAGAAAGGGCTAGAGGATGCTCTAGAGGCAGCCGAAATCGCCCAGGCTCCCCTAAAGATTTTGGGCAAGCTGGAGGACACTGCCTACTGGCAGAGCCTTTGCGATCGCTTTCCCCGAACGGCCGACTGCTACCTGGGGTTTTTGCCCACCCACGAACTACAGCAGGTGCTGCGCCAGTGTCGTGCCCTGGTGATGACCCCACGTTGGGTCGAAGCTTTTGGTAATGTGGCGATCGAGGCTCTGGCCTGTGGTGTGCCGGTGATTGCCTACGCCCGCGGTGGCCCGGCTGAAATTGTGCAGCCGGGCAAGACCGGCTGGCTAGTGCCGCCGGACGATGTGCAGGGGTTAGTGAGTGCGATCGCCAAAATCGATCAACTCGATCGCTACGCCTGCCGTCGCCAGGCCGAAACCGAGTATTCCCTCAGTGCTCTAGCCGTTCGCTTCGAGCGATGGTTCGAGAGCTTGATTGTGAACCGGTAGAAAGCCTTAACGCAAGTCGTTGCTACTGGGCCTGAGGTACAGGGGCCTGACGCATCTGCTCTAGACGCTGAAAGTCGTGGTGCAGGGCCTGGCGCAAAGAGCGATTTTGAGGATCGACGCGGCGGGCCTTTTTCAGGCAGGCTTCAGCTTTTTGAAGGTTGCCGTGGTTGAGCAAGTCGTGCCCCCAGCGGTAATAAGTGATCGCGTGCCACTGGCGAATTTCTGGGTCATCTGGGAAGCGCTGCACCAGCCCTTCTACCAGGGCCACCGCTCGGGGAAAACGCTGCCCCTGAAACAGCTCTCGCAGCTGCTTAAAGCTGTTTACCTTCAGCTGTTGATCGGCTTCTGAACCCCCAGGGGTAGGGCTGACAGTGAATTCGACCTCTTTGGCAGGTGGAGAGGTGATGGGTACTGAGGGGCGGGGAGCTGCAGCGGATGGGGTTGTTTGGGCAGGTGCTTTAGTGACCTGACTGGGAGCGGCTTTGCGCTGAGCCGCTACGGCTTCCACGGGCAGCGCGTTCACCAGAGCCTGATAGGCCTGAGTCACCTGAATGAATTTTTCTTTTGCTAACTGATCACCGGGGTTGATGTCGGGGTGATATAGCCGGGCTAGATTGCGATAGGCCAGCTTGACATCGCCAAAGCTGGCCCCGGTTCTAAGCCCCAATATGCGGTAGTAGTGCGCCAGCGCCATGGTTCGCTAACTCAATAGAATGAGGTACGTGTGCTGGCCCTATTCTGCCAACTGTCGGCAGAAATGGCGCAGCCAATTACACCGCAGCGGTGGCAGGAGAGACAAGTTCCTGAGAGCGGTCTTCAATTACTCGGTCGATTAGGCCGTAGGCAACAGCCTCTTCTGCCGACATGAAGTAGTCGCGATCGGTGTCCTTTTGGATTTGCTCGATGGAGCGACCGGTGTGACGGGCCATCATTTCGTTGAGTTCTTGACGAACTCGCAGAATTTCTTTGGCCTCAATGGCAATGTCGCTCGCTTGGAGACGCTGCCGCCCGGTGCCGCCCATGGGCTGGTGAATCATGATGCGCGAGTGGGGGAGAGCAACCCGCTTGCCGTTGCTGCCCGCCGCCAGCAAAAACGCCCCCATGGAAGCGGCCAGACCCAGACAAATCGTAACCACGTCAGACTTGATGTACTGCATGGTGTCGTAGATGGCCATGCCCGCCGTCACCGACCCCCCGGGGGAGTTGATGTAGAGGTAAATGGGCTTAGTGTTATCGTCGGAGTCGAGGTACAGCATGGCTGCCACGATGGAGTTGGCCAGAGTGTCGGTGACCTCTTGACCGAGAAAAATAATCCGCTCCTGGTTTAGGCGGGTGTAGATGTCGACCCACTGGGAGTACTGGCTACCGGGCAAACGATAGGGAACTTTGGGAGTGCCGATGGGCATAGTGCTCTTTCAACCTAAAAATAAAACAACGGACGTGGGATGGTTAAAGACCGGCTTTGAGAGGCGATTCCCCTCCGGGGAGGCTGCGCCGTCGCCCCTCAACCTGATACTTGGGCCTAGAGCCCTGCCCCGGCGGGCACCGGCAGCTCTTTGCGGCTAGACAGCACCCGGTCGATGATGCCGTATTCCTTGGCTTCTTCTGGGTTCATGTAGAACATGCGATCAGAATCGCGCAGCACCTGCTCTAGGGTTTTGCCAGTGCTCCTAGCCAGAATGCTCATCATGGAGCGCTTGTTGTCGAGCACTTCCTTAGCCCGAATTTCGATGTCGGTGGCTTGGCCCTGGGCACCGCTGCGAGGCTGGTTGAGCACAATGCGAGCGTGGGGCAGACTAGCCCGATAGCCCTTAGTGCCCGCCGCCAAAATCACCGCCGCCGACCCCATGGCCTGACCAATGCAGATGGTGTGCACCGGGGGCTTGATGTAGTTCATGGTGTCGCAGATGGCAAAGGCTTCGGTGTCGTAGCCAATCATGTTGCCGTCGTGCCAAGAGGTGCCGGTAGAGTTGATGTAGAAGAAGATCGGCTTGTCGGGGTCATCAAACTGTAAGAAGAGCAGCTGAGCAATGATCAGCTCAGTAACGTCAATACCCACCTGCTGTTTGATGTCATCCCCTGAAAACAGGGGCAGGCCCAGATACACAATCCGCTCCTTGAGCAGCAAGGAGGGTAAATCTGGGGGCGGCGTACGGTACGTCGCATCGCCATACGGTGCCTGCACGGCTTTAATCTCTAAACTCATAGACCGAAGACGCCCAAATACGCGTTTTTAACAGTGTAACGCGGGATTGAGCTGGGTTCTACGCCGCTCCCAAGACGGATATCCCCACCTGAGTCTCTGTCGAAATGTAGAGCCCGGTTGCTACTTTCTGGGGATGTATACCATTGGGCTTAACTCTAAAGTGGGGGAAGATTTTCGTTTAAGGAAATTAACCCGATGTCTATTGAAGATCGCGTCAAGGCCACTGCTCAAAATATTGAGGGCAAAGTGCAGGCGGCTGCGGGTGAAATTACGGGCGATACCAGGAGCAAGGCCGAGGGGCATGCCAAGCAGGCCGAAGCCCAAGCTACCCATGCTAAAGAAGATGTGAAGGATGCAATGAAAAAAGCCATCGACTAAGCGCTACAGCCTACTGTTTGAAACCTATTAGTGACCCCCCGGGGCAGCCACTGGCTGCCCCTTTTTGTTGGACAGCAATAACGAGGAAGTAAAGATATTTCAGAACTATGGCTGGCTATATAGTTGCCGGGTAAATTTCAGTTCGGGAGCCAAAATGGGTTCTCTAAACCAGAGAGGATTTCCTGTCTAGCGTTGGGATGTGCCGCGACTATGTTCTCAATTTTTATACTGACCCACAATGAGGAGCGGGATATTGCCGCTTGTATTGAGTCGGCCCTGCTGTCCGACGATGTAATTGTGGTGGACTCGTGTAGCAGCGATCGCACCAAAACCATCGCCACCCAATACCCCATTCGCTTCATCGAACATCCTTTCGCCAGCCACGGCCAGCAGCGCACCTGGATGCTAGAGCATGTGCCCTACCACCACGACTGGGCCTACATTCTCGAAGCCGACGAGCGCATGACGCCAGAGCTGTTTGCCGAATGTTTGGATGTGATTGCTAATGGCGATAAAGCTGGCTACTACGTGGCCGAGCGGGTCATGTTTATGGGCAGCTGGATTCGCCGCAGCACCCAGTTTCCGCGCTACCAGCTGCGGCTGCTGCGGCGGGGCAAAGTCTGGTTCGACGACTACGGTCACACCGAGCGCGAGATCGTGGACGGCACCACCGGCTTTTTGCAGGAGACTTACCCCCACTACACCTGTAGCAAAGGGCTCAGCCGCTGGATTGATAAGCACAACCGCTACTCAACTGACGAGGCGGCTGAAACCCTGCGGCAGTTGCAAAGCGGCAGGGTGGACTGGCGGGCCATGATTTGGGGCAAATCTGAAGTCGAGCGGCGGCGAGCGCTGAAGGATCTCTCGCTGCGACTGCCCCTGCGTCCCCTAACTCGGTGGCTCTACATGATGTTTATTCTCGGTGGCTGGCGCGATGGCCGAGCCGGGCTCGCTTGGTGCACCCTCCAGGCGTTTTATGAGTATTTGATTGTGCTCAAGGCGCGGGAATTGATGCATCCCGAATACCTAACCGGCGTACAGCCAGAAGAGCCAACCACTGTTTCAAACAGCTCCCAATCTGTGGAAGAGCATGGCCCGGTTGCATCCGGTGTCGCTATCCCGCCGATGCAATAACCATTCATCCCCTCTCTCACCCCCTTATCTTCCTCATCTCCCTCGCCTTCCCCATCCCCCTCACCCCTTACCCACTCACCCTCCCTAGCCAAGGCGCTATCGTAGAAAAATGAGTGAATACAGGGTAAAACGGGTTACAGCTCCCCCCAAAAAAGCTTCGTGGCGCAATCTGGGTCAGTCGCTTGGGATGTATCGCTATGGGCAGCGCGCCACTCAGCTGGTGTGGCAGACCGACTGGCGGCTGACGGTGGCGCTGGGGCTGCTGACATTGGTGGCGGGCTTGCTGCCGGCGGCGATCGCCTACGTTGGCAAGCTGATTGTCGATGGCGTGGTCAAGGCGGCCCAGTCAGGATTAGCGATCGATCGTCAGGCAGCGCTGATGTACCTGGCGCTGGAGGCTGTGTTGGTGGCAGGCTTGGCGGGAGCGCGCCAGGGCTTGACCCTATGCCAATCGCTGCTGCGGGTGCTGCTGGGGCAGCGGGTCAACGTGATGATTCTCGAAAAGGCCCAAACCCTACCGCTGACCTACTTCGAAGATTCTGAGTTTTACGACAAGATGACCCAGGCTCGGCGCGAGGCGTCGTCGCGGCCCCTGAGCATGGTCAACCGCACCTTTGGAGTCGTGCAGGACTTGCTGTCGCTGCTCACCTTTGGGGGATTGCTGCTGCAATTTTCGGGCTGGGCGGTGGCGCTGCTGGCCGTGGCTACTCTACCCGCATTCATCGCTGAGACCCAGTTCGCAGGGGAGGCCTTTCGCCTGTTTAAGTGGCGATCGCCCGAAACCCGCCAGCAAATTTACCTGGAGGCGCTGCTGGCGCGGGAGGATTTTGCCAAGGAGGTGAAGCTGTTTGGCCTGGGGCCGCTGCTGCTAGAGCGCTACCAAGATATTTTTCAGCGTCTCTATAAAGAAGACCGCAGCCTGACCGTGCGCCGCAGCGGCTGGAGCTACGGGCTGGGGTTGCTGAGCACCGTATCGTTTTACCTGGCCTACTGCTGGATTGTGCTGGAGGCGATCGCAGGTCGCATTTCTCTAGGCGAGTTGACCATGTACCTGACGGTGTTTCGACAGGGGCAGACCACCTTTGCCAGCACCCTCACGGCGATCGGCGGCATGTACGAGGACGGGCTCTACCTGGCCAACCTCTACGAGTTTCTCGAACAGTCGGTGCCGGAGGATATGGGAATAGCCGATCGAGGCCTTGACCCTGGTGATGGGTTGCGGTTTGAGCAGGTGTCCTTTAGCTATCCGGGCAGCGATCGCTTGGCCCTAGAGAACGTCTCGTTTCACCTAAAGCCGGGGGAAAAGATGGCGATCGTGGGCGAAAACGGCTCGGGCAAAACCACGTTGATCAAGCTGCTCACCCGGCTCTACACCCCCAGCCAGGGCCGCATTCTGCTGGATGGCCGCGACCTGCAGGAGTGGGATGCCGAGGTGGTGCAGCAGCGCATCGGCGTGATTTTTCAAGACTTTGTGCGCTACCAGTTTAAGGTGGGCGAAAACATTGGCGTCGGCGATGTCACCGACTTTGAGGATGCCCAGCGCTGGCAGGTCGCCGCCGCCAAAGGCACCGCCACCGAATTCATCGAAGACCTGCCGGAGGGTTTCAATACCCAGCTGGGGAAATGGTTCTTTGGCGGGCAAGAGCTTTCCGGCGGGCAGTGGCAGAAGATCGCCCTCTCCCGCGCCTTTATGCGTACCGACGCCGATATTTTGGTGCTGGATGAACCGACTTCAGCCATGGATGCCGAAGCCGAAACCCGTCTGTTTGAGCAGTTTCGCGAAGCCACTCAGGATCAGATGGCGATCCTAATTTCCCACCGCTTCTCGACGGTGCGACGGGCCGATAACATTATTGTGCTGGCTAACGGTAGGCTAATCGAGCAGGGCAGCCACGAGGAGCTGCTGCACCAGGATGGTCGCTATGCCCGCCTGTTCACCATGCAGGCGGCTGGCTACCTGTAGCGCCCCCCAGTCTGGATCGACAACGCATTGGGTAATGGGCATAATGCCCCTAGAGTCAGTTACCAGCTTTGAGAACCGCTCAATTTTGGCTAAATCAGCTAAATTTACGCCGCAGCTTCCGTCGTCGGCTAGGGGCTGCGATCGCTACCACTATCCTCATTTTTTCCGTGCTTCTGGCCTGTATTGTTGGTGACATTAGCCAGCGCCAGATCCAGGCTGACCGTGGTGAGCTGATGGCCCAGATGGCCTACCAGCTGGCAGGGGCGCTCGATCGCGACATGTTTATCTATTATCAAGAAATTCAAACTCTGGCCTCGCTGGAGGAGATGCGATCGCCCCAGCGCCCTACCGCCCAAAAACAAATGCTGCTCGATCGCATGCAAGAGGCCTTCAGCGACTTCGCTTGGATTGGCCTCACCGACTCGCGGGGCATTGTGATGGCCAGCACCCACGGGCTGTTAACTGGAGCCAATGTCTCCAAGCGGCCCTGGTTCATTGAAGGTCGGACCCGTCCCAACGTGCAGGATGTGCACTCGGCCAAGTTGCTCACCGCCCTGGTGCCCAACCCCAGCTCTGACCCCCTGCGCCTGGTGGATGTCACCGCCCCCGTGGTCGATAACACGGGTACGCTAGTGGGAGTGCTGGGCGGACACCTTTACTGGCAGTGGGCCACTGCCCTGCGAGACAACCTGCTTCAGCCGCTAAAAGACTACAAACAGGTAGAAATTCAGATTTTGTCGAGCACTGGAGACGTGTTGCTCGGGCCGGGCCGCAGCTCTGACGATATCAGCGCACCAGTCAATTTGAGTGGTCTAAAAAGCTTTCAAGCCGCTCAACAAGGCGAAACCGAGGCAATGATAGAGCCCTGGCTAGACAACGCGCCGACCCTAACGGGCTACGCACAGACCCAGGGCTATCGCAGCTATCCCGGCCTGGGCTGGGTGGTACTGGTGCATCAGCCCACTCAGGAGGCTTTTGCTGCGGCGCGATCGCTCAAGCACAGCATTTGTCTCTGGGGCCTTGCCCTAGGGGTACTAGGCGGTGCTCTCAGCTGGTATATCGCTGGGCAAATGGTGAAGCCAGTCATGGCGATCGCCCACACCGCCGAGGGTCTGCGCACCGGCACCACCCGCGCCCCCATGCCAGTTTTTTCGGGGCAGGACGAGATTGCCCAACTGTCGCGATCGGTGGGCCAGCTATTTGCCAACCTCGACCAGCAGACTACTCTGCTTCAGCAGTTTAATGCTGACCTAGAGGCTCAGATCGCCGCCCGCACCGCCAGTCTCAACCAGACCAACCATCGTCTCCAGCAAGAAATTGAGGTGCGCAGCCAGACCGAGCAAGCTCTGCAAAACGCCAACCAAGAGCTACAGCGGCTCACCCTCGTGGACGGGCTGACGGGCATTGCCAACCGCCGCCACTTTGACCAATATCTAGAGCAAGAATGGCGACGCTCGGTGCGCGATCGTCTGCCCCTGTCGCTAATTTTGCTCGATGTAGACTATTTCAAACTCTACAACGACCACTATGGCCACCAATCGGGCGATGCTTGCCTGTGCCAGATTGCCCAGGCGATCGCGATTCCCCCCCGTCGTGCCACTGACCTGCCCGTCCGCTACGGCGGCGAAGAGTTTGCGGTGATCTTGCCCAACACCGATAGAGCCGGAGCCATCTACCTAGCCGAAACCCTGCGCCAAGCGGTGAAGGCGCTGCACCTTCCCCACGCCAAGTCTGCCGTTGGCCCTTGGGTCACCATTAGCCTGGGGGTGGCCACCTGTCTACCCTCGGCCACGCTCAACCCCATCAATCTGATCCGCACTGCCGATGGGCTGCTGTATCAGGCCAAGCAGCAGGGGCGCGATCGCCTCGTAGCCAATCCCTGACCCCTACATTCCCCTAAATCGACAATCTGGGACAGGATTGTTCAACTTGTTTAAAAGCTTTGATCAGACACTTTAAAGACTTGTCAAGGCTTAATCAAGAAACCTTTCTCCTTAGGAAATAGAGTGATATAAACGAAAGTAACAGCACCAATCATCGGCATTCCGACCGGAAAACCGTAGATTGCGTTTGTAGTCCTTTTTATTGCAGAGCTTTGCTCTTGGCCTTAGTCTTGCTTCCATCCCCTCCCAGGAGGGGATGGGAACAATACCGTTACTCTCAACCCTCCGCTCTCAACGACCGCCCATGACGAGTGTTATTCCCCTCCACAACCCGGACGATCGCTTCTACTACTTTGCCTACGGCTCCTGCATGTGCCCAGTCGATCTAAAACGCTCCCTGGGCGAAAGCACCCACGACTATGTGGTTGGGCCAGCAACGCTCGCCGGGTATCGGCTGGGGTTCTTTCGGCGATCGCGCCTGCGCAACTGCGGTGTGCTCGATGTCGTTCCGCACCCTGCTTCTACGGTGCAGGGCGTGCTCTACCACCTGCCTTGGCGGCTCAGCCCTGCCCTCGACCTGCGCGAAGAAGGCTACTGCCACGAAATGGTCACCGTCACCGCCAACGGGCAAGCCTACGCGCAAACCCGCACCTACTCGGTAATCAGCAAGACCCACGCAGAAATTGCTCCCAACGAGTGGTACTCCAGCGTGGTCATGCGAGGAGCCGCCACTTGTGGACTGCCAGAAGAATATTGCTGGAGCCTATTTCATCACATTCATTCGCTGCAACGGCGGCAGGTAGCGACTCCGCTGCGGCATACGGCCTAACTCGTTAGCAACGGGTCAGAGCATTACTTATAATGAGGGCTACTTACAACCCTTCACCCCGCTGCCACCGTGACCCAGACGCCGCTTTCGCCTCGCCCTGCTGTAACCGATGCTCGCCCCGATGCCCTGGGTCGCTTTGGCCAGTTTGGCGGTAAATACGTGCCCGAAACCCTCATGCCCGCCCTCTTTGAGCTAGAGCAGGCATTTTACCAATATCGCGACGAGGCCGACTTTCACGCTGAACTAAATGGCCTGCTCAAGGATTATGTAGGTCGAGCCACGCCTCTCTACTTCGCTGAGCGACTCACCGCTCACTACCGCCGTCCTGACGGTAGCGGTCCCGATATTTATCTCAAGCGCGAAGACCTCAACCATACAGGCGCGCACAAAATCAACAATGCTCTAGGTCAGGTGCTGCTGGCTAAGCGCATGGGCAAGCAGCGCATCATTGCCGAAACCGGGGCCGGGCAGCATGGGGTCGCCACCGCTACGGTGTGCGCCCGCTTTGGCCTCCAGTGCGTCATCTATATGGGCGTGCAAGATATGGAGCGCCAGTCGCTGAACGTGTTTCGTATGCGGCTGATGGGAGCTGAGGTGCGCGGCGTGACGGCGGGTACCGGCACCCTCAAAGACGCTACCTCTGAAGCGATTCGCGACTGGGTGACGAATGTAGAAAATACTCACTACATCCTAGGTTCTGTAGCTGGTCCCCACCCTTACCCGATGATGGTGCGCGACTTCCACGCCATTATTGGCGAGGAGACCCGTGCCCAGTGCCAAGAGAAGTTTGATAGCCTACCCGATATTCTGATGGCCTGCGTCGGTGGCGGTTCCAACGCCATGGGTCTGTTCCACGAGTTTGTCAACGAGCCCACGGTGCGGATGATCGGCATTGAGGCGGCGGGCAGCGGTGTGGCCAGCGGCAAGCATGCGGCCACCCTGACGGAGGGTCGAGTTGGCGTGCTCCACGGAGCGATGAGCTATCTCCTGCAAGACAGTGAAGGTCAGGTGATCGAGGCCCACTCCATCAGTGCCGGTCTAGACTATCCCGGTGTTGGCCCCGAGCACAGCTTTTTGAAGGATGCAGGCCGAGCCGAATACTACAGCGTTACCGACCAAGAGGCGCTAGACGCGTTTCAGCGGGTATCGCGTCTGGAGGGAATTATCCCCGCGCTGGAGACGGCCCACGCCTTTGCCTATCTCGAAACCCTGTGTCCGCAACTGACGGGTAACCCCCGTATTGTGATCAACTCCTCGGGCCGAGGTGACAAGGATGTCAACACCGTTGCCAAGGCGTTGGGCGGGCTAAAGTAGGCGGTCTGAGTCGCAGACCGATTGGAACGTGAGCGGATTGCCGTGGACACAAGTGGCGGGCCTAAATCGCTGTACGACACTGACTTCAACGTTTGGTTGGAGACCACGGCTGCTCAACTGCGATCGCCCAATTTTGATGCCCTCGACCTAAACAACCGGATTGAGGAAATCAAAAGTCTCGCCCGACAGGATCGCCGATCGCTGCCCAACTTTCTTCGGCAGATTTGTGAGCGGCTGCTGATGCTCAATTTTTGGGAGACTGAGCGCGATCGCCACAGTCGTGACTGGATTATGGGAGTACTGCACAATCGCTACGATATCCAGTTGATTTTGGAGGATAGCCCCAGCCGCATCTACACCTCGATACAACGTTCCCAAAGCAATATGGTTAACGGACGCGAGCTATTCTTGATCCTCAGCGGAGTCCAAGAAGGATGTGTTCCTACGGCCCCTGCTTTCCCCTAGAGCAAGCCCTGGACAGTAATTGTTTCCCGTGGCAGCCCGGTTTATCTGACAACAATTAGGAACCCCTATGGCCGACGGTTTTGAAATTTGCGATCGCGACCTCACCCCTGACTTGTTGGATCGCTATCGGCAGGCCAGCGCGATCGCCTGCGACACCGAGACCATGGGCTTGCTGCCCCAGCGCGATCGCCTGTGCTTAGTGCAGCTCGCCGATGCAGACAGCTATGTGTCGGTGGTGCGCATCGAACTTGGCCAAAAAGAAGCCCCTCTACTCAAAGAACTACTGGAAGCGCCGAACGTTCTTAAGCTGTTTCACTTTGCTCGGTTCGATTTGGCCACGCTCAAGCACAATCTGGGCATTACCGTGGCCCCGGTGTTTTGCAGCAAAATCGCCAGCAAACTGAGCCGCACCTATAGCCCCCGCCACGGCCTCAAAGAACTGGTCAAAGAGTTAGAGGGCATCGAGCTCGACAAAACCGCCCAAAGCTCTGACTGGGGCAACGCCATGAATCTTTCCGACGAGCAGCTGCGCTACGCCGCTAATGACGTGCTCTACCTGCACAGCATTCACCAAACCCTGACCGCCATGCTCAAACGCGAGGGCCGGTGGGAGCTAGCGCAGGATTGTTTTGACTGTTTGCCTACCTTCGTCGCCCTCGACCTGCTCCAGTACCAGGGGGTGTTTGAGCACTGATTAACCATCCCCTTTTCCTCTAAGGGAGGCTGCGTCAAAGGCTCTGTGTAGGAAACGCCTGCGGCGATCGCGAGACAGGTAAGATAGGCCTATCCACTTTGAAGATGATCTAAGAGGAGAACGACTATGAGCGTTGACAGCAAGGACTTCCAAGACGAGCTGCAAAAAGCGATCGACTACGCCCATCAAATCACCGCCGAAAAGGGCGAAACCTCCGCCGAAGCCGCTGCCGCTTGGGACGTAGTGGAAGAGATGCGAGCCGAGGTTTCGCACCAGCACCAGATCCCTAAGAAAACTGGCTTTGACCAATATCTAGAAGACAATCCTGAAGCGCCAGAAGGCTTGATATACGACAATTAGAGGCAACTTCTAGAAGGTAACTTCACCCCTCCCATGGGTAGATTTGGAGTGTTAAAATTGTCTTAGTTAGTTTTCGGTAGATTTCGCTTGTTTCATTTCACTTTGATTTCCGATACAGCTTTGTCTCCGTTTACTCACTGCACTTTGTACAGTACGGAGACAATCCTATGTCACTCTATGTTGGTAACTTGTCCTACGATGTCACTCGCGAAGATTTAGAGCGAGTGTTTGCAGAATACGGCGAAGTCAAGCGGGTTAGCCTGCCCACCGATCGCGAGACCGGCCGCCCCCGAGGCTTTGCCTTTGTGGATATGGCCGCTGAAGCTCAGGAAGACACCATCATCGAATCCCTCGATGGAGCTGAGTGGATGGGCCGTGAACTGCGGGTGAACAAAGCTCGCCCCCGCGATGATGCTCGCAGTAGCAGTGGCGCTGGCGGCGGCAATGGTGGTAACTACCGTCGCACCGGCTTCTAGATCTGTTTAGCCAACTCGGTAAGCGCTAAATGTTGGAGGGTAGGCCGCAATGGCCTACCCTTTTTTGCGGAAAAGCTAGGGTGCTAAAGCCCAGAAATTCGCCATCGTCTCAACCTTTCAATCCTTCGGCAAATCCTGGGCTAAAACCCCAAAGCTACTATTGAAAACTTGCCCGCTCGGCCTCCACCGGAGAGCGATCGACGGTGGGCTGAGGCCTACCATTAGCATCCAAATAGCCCAGCTCTTGCAAAAAGGCATAGAGGGCAGTGGGAAAGTCGGGATAGGTGCCGGCTAGCTCACCCTGGTCGTTGTAGGTTTCGAGCCCCCAGTCATCGGTGCGATCGTAGTGGGCCAGCATGAAAAGCCAGGCCTCGCGATAGTTTCCCAGGCGAATATTTTGGGCCACATAGCCTGCTAATACGCCGTTTTTGTCGCTGCGATCGGCAAACTCAGGGTCTTCTACCGTGAAGCGCATATCAGCTGCAGCGTCTTCCAAATAGTTGGTGAACTGAGTGGTGGTGTCGCGGTACTCACCATTTTCGTAGGTAAGAATGACGCTGGGTGGATACGATCCGGCGTAGGAGCTAAAGGTGTAGAAAAAAGAGTTGTCGAGGGTGACAAACTCCATCAACCCATCGCCGTTGAGGTCTTTGAATTGCCCGCCGCCCCCGTCGAGGTAGCCAAAATAAACTGGGTTAAACTGCTCGTTTTGCCAAGTGTAGGTAGTAGTAGCTAGGCAGCAGTGGGCACCACCGCTGTAGGTTTGAACCACCACTTCTGAAGTGCCGTCGCTGTCGAGATCGATCAGCTCAATGCCCGCAAACATAGCGGCGGTGTCGGTGGTGGACAGCTTGAGCTCGTTGTTATAAAACAGCTGAATCGTTAGGTTGTCGCTAACGTTTTCGGCATCGTAATCGAGCGGGGTATAGCTGGCGACGACGCGAATGGGTCCCTGCTCGATCGCGCGATCGCTGAGCGCCTCAGTGTCGGAGTCAATCTCGATGCGGGGATTTTCTGCTAGGGCGGGCAGGCCTAGGGCCAACAGGCTACCGATGAGCAGGCTTTTGAAGATGGCTTTCATCAACTGTTTTATGTCTAATGACATTACTTACACGTGTGCTCAGCTTGCCCCGGTTGATTCTGCCGCTACCAGCGTCGCCAGTGGCGTTTACCCACTACAAAAATTCCCAGCAGCACTCCTACCAGGAGGGGGTAAGACATGGCAACCAGCGCGGTAGGGATGGGCAAAAACCCTTTGACAAATAGCACCAGGGCGATGCAGGGCACCAATGCCCACAGTACGCCAGTGTCGATGTACACACTCTTAAACCAGCGTTCTAAAATGGTGAGGGCTAGGGCACCGATGCCAAAGCCGGCGGCGACGGGCAGCGCCATGAACAGCAGCTGCATCAGGGGCATTAGGCTGCTGCCGGTGTTGGCTAGCAATAGGGCTAACCCCTGAGCTAGCAGCAGGTCGGCGGCGGTGGCGATCGCCACCGCTACCAAAGCCACCTGAAACAAAATCGCCCAGGGCAAAGACTTAAACCGCCAAAAGGGATTACGCATAGCCGCAGCAATAGGAAGTCAAGCCCATTATTGCGCTGAATTTTCAATCTGGCTGTGGGAATGGTATCAATTGTGAGGCTAGGTGGGTGTCCTGCTCCCCCTCAAAAGCAGGGATGATTGCCGTGATAAGTAAATCTTTGCGGTGCTGATGCCTTAGATATGGGATAACAATAGATGCGGGTTCAGGCGATCGCCTGGGCTTGATTGCCCTAACTTCCTGTGTGATCTATGGAAAAGCTGCTGCAAGGTCTGCGTGAGTTTCAGGAAAACTATATTCCCGACCACCAAGAACTGATCCAGCAGTTGGCCAAAGGCCAGCACCCTCGGGTGTTGTTTATCGGCTGCTCCGACTCGCGGGTAGACCCCACTATCATTACTCAGGCGGATATCGGTGATCTGTTCATCATCCGCAATGCGGGCAATATTATTCCCCCCTACGAAGCCACCAACGGCGGCGAAGGAGCCACCATTGAGTACGCTATGGAGGCCCTTGATATTCGCCAGGTGATTGTCTGCGGCCACACCCAGTGCGGAGCTATGAAAGGGCTGCTTCAAATCGGTGAGCTAGAAGAAAAAATGCCTCTGGTCTACCACTGGCTGCGCCACACCGAAGCCACCCGCAAGCTGGTCGAAGACCATTACAGTGATTTGCCCAAGAAAGAAAAGCTTGATTTGCTGGTGGCCCAAAACGTCCTCACCCAAATCGACAACCTGCAAACCTACCCTTCGGTGCGCTCAAAGCTGCACGCAGGCACCTTGGCCATCCACGGCTGGATCTACAAGCTCGATACCGCCGAGCTTCTGGCCTACGATGAGGATTCTAAAGCCTTCATACCGCCCCACAGCAAAATTTATGCCGACCTAGAACATGCTAAGTCGGTTAAGCCCGGTGGGCTTTCCCTGGAGTTTAACGACACCGTCAGGCCGGGTGCTGGTGCTCCTTCGGTGGCCCTCCCCAAATTTTCCGAACCGGTGCAGCCTTACTGGCCCGGTGCTAACCGCCTCAGCCCCGAGCAGGCGGCTCGCATTTACCGAGGTGCTGGGGTGTAGGGCTACCGATCAAAATTTGCAATCCGCCGGGCCGCGCCAATGCTTTGCTCGCCAGGGCCAAAGGTGACTTCTAGCGCCTGCTGGTCGGCAAAGGCGCTGGAAGCTTCGCGGTAGACGGTGCGAGTGGTGGGCAGGGTGCGCCGCTGGCCGTTGTAGTCAAAGGTAATGGCGTACTTAACATCCTTGAGCAGTATCGGATCGGTGCGCTGCTCGATGGCTTCGCGCTTGCGGGCTTCTAGCTCATCGGCGGTGGGGCGAGGGGGCAAGGGCGGCCAATACAGCCCGTTGTCGTCGGGGCCAGTGGCGGCACCTTCAGGGCGTACGCCGTTGCGGTTGACGAGGGAGTTAGACTCGAAAGTTTCTTGGTGAATGGTTTGGCGGCGGTCAAAGCTGCGGGCGTAGTCGACCTGCCAGGTTTGGGTAACGGTGGCGGTAGCCTCGTAGGTACCGGTAGTGACGGTGTTGCCTGTAGCAAGGTAGTTCTCGCATCCCGCGACCAGTCCCAGAGTTAGCCCCAGTGCACTGGTCTGAAGCCAACGGGGTACAGAAAACGTAGAAGACAGCGTAGGCATAGCAACGGTCGGTGGTTTATTGACGGATTGTCTGTATATAGACGCTACCAGCGCTCCGTATAGACCGCATATGTAATGCGGCAGAGGATGAAAGTGGCACAAGAGGGTGGTCAACCGGGTGTGTCGTTCCTCGCTGTGGCAGCACTTTCCCCAGGGTACGACTTACGGTCCGGGAGCTAGAAGGTAAAAAGTTGGTCACTTTAACCCGACGTTATTTTACTGAGACCACCCAACCGCTTAGGATGGGGCAGGCTACGAAAGGTCATCAAACCGTCGCCAAACTTAAATTACGTTGTGTATCGATTTAGTGCATCTGCCTATCGCTTACTGAGCGTATTGATCAAACCTGGTGAATACTACGCTCCTGCTTTGGCATATTAAAGCTGCCCGGCTGCCCCCACCGTGCGTCCATACCCCTGGCCATGACCCAAACGTCGCTCTCGATTCAACAAACTTTTCAGTCTCTGGAGCCTTTTGATCGGCTGCCTGCTGAGGCGTTACAGCAGCTCTTGCAAACGGCCCAGCCCCTCAAGTACCGCGTCGGTCAGCCGTTGCTGCGGCGGGAGATACTGACCCAGCAGGTAATTGTGCTGCTAGAGGGGCAAGCTCGGCTGCTAGGCTACGACCCGCGCAGTCAGCAGCCGGTGACCCTAGGGCGCTTTAGCCGGGGTGAAATGCTGGGGGTGATCAGCTTAATTCGCGGGGTGCCCTGCGAAACGGTAATCGCCTCAAGTGAGGTGCTGGCCCTCACCCTGCCGTCGTACACGTTTTTGAGTTTGCTCAACGAGTACCCAGAGTTTGGGGGGGAAGTGCGCGATCGCGTCTATGCGATCGAGGCCTTTGACCTGGTAGCCGAGCATGCCAAAACCCATGCCCTCGACGTGGGCGATCTCAGGGCCAAGGCCCAGACGGTCTGTGACGAATCGGCGATCGTCACCTTACCCACCGGTTCCAATAATCTAGCTCAGCTCGATCGCGCCCTTACCTGGGTGCTCAGCGGCGGCACGGTGCTCAACTTGCCCGTGGGCTCAACCCTAGCGCTCGATCGCCCCATAGAAATTCTCAGTCCCCAAGGAGCGCGGGTGCTGGGCATGACCCCGGCGGTGTTAGCCGAGACCCTGCCCGAACCTGCTGATTTGGAGCCAGAGGCCGTTGCTCGATCTGTAGAGGTGCTGGATGTCAACAACATTCCCTACGCCACCGAGGCCGATCTGGTGCCCCGGACCCAGGCGTCCTCAGCTTTAGAGAAGTCGCCCAGCCGCCGCTACCCCTTCGCTCGGGGGCGGGGCGAGGTCGATGGGGCGCTGGCCTGCTTTGACATGCTCAGCCAGCAGTTCTCCATGCCCTTTCGCAAAGATGTCATTCGCCGCATCTTGGCCAACCAGCACGAGCGCATGGGTCAGCTGTCGCTGCCGATCTGCGGTTCGGTGAGCGAGATGATGGGCCTCAAAACCCAGCTGGTGCGCGTGCCCGTAGGGGCCTTTGGTCGACTCAATACCCCCTGCCTGATCCGCTGGCAGGAGAGCTTTGCGGTGCTCTACGAAACCAGCGAAAAAGCCTATATTTTGGGCGATCCTGAGGTGGGCGTGATTCGCCGCACCCCCGAGAGCTTTGCCGAGGCCTGGGGCGAGAGCGGAGAAGTGCTATTGCTGGAGCCCACCCGCGAAACCCCCCAGCAAAAGTTTGGCCTTCAGTGGTTTTGGCCCTCGATTCAAAAGTATCGCTGGGTGCTGATCGAGGTGTTTGTCGCCTCGTTCTTTGTGCAGCTATTTGGCCTGGCTAACCCGTTGATGGTGCAGATCATCATCGACCGAGTAATTGTGCAAAACAGCGTCGACACCCTGCAAGTGCTGGGTGTCTTCTTGGTGGTGGTGGCCATTTTTGAGGCCCTGCTCACCAGTTTGCGCACCTACCTGTTTGTTGATACCACCAACCGCATCGACATGGCCCTGGGGTCGGAGATCATCGACCACCTGTTTCGCCTGCCCCTGCGCTACTTCGACAAACGCCCCGTGGGCGAGCTCTCCAGCCGCATCAACGAGCTAGAGAACATTCGCCAGTTTCTCACCGGCACAGCCCTGACTGTGGTGCTCGACGCGGTGTTCTCGGTGTTATACATCGTGGTGATGTTCATCTACAGCTGGGTGCTGACCCTGGTGGCCCTAGCAACGATTCCGCTGTTTGTGCTGGTGACGGCGCTGACTGCCCCGATTGTGCGCAAGCAGCTGCGCATTAAAGCTGAGCGCAATGCCGCCACCCAGTCGCTGCTGGTGGAGTCGCTGTCAGGTATTCAGACCGTCAAGGCGCAGAATATTGAGCTGCGCACCCGCTGGAAGTGGCAGGAGCGCTACGCCGAATACGTCAGTGCCGGGTTTAATACAGTGCTGACCTCCACCACCGCCAACTCGGCCAGCAACTTTCTCAACAAGCTCTCGGCCCTGCTGGTGCTGTGGGTGGGGGCTTACTTGGTGCTGGAGGGGCAACTCACCCTGGGACAGCTGATTGCCTTTCGGATTATTTCGGGCTACGTGACTGCGCCGATTTTGCGCTTGGCCCAGCTGTGGCAAAACTTTCAGGAAACGGCTCTGTCCCTGGAGCGGCTGTCTGACATCATCGACCACCCTCAGGAGACCGAGTCCGACGAGGCCAACCAGATTCCGATGCCCGAGATTACTGGGCAAGTCACCTTCGAGAACGTGGCCTTTCGCTTTGCGCCCTCGGGGCCGCTGCAATTGGCCAGCGTTAGCCTAGAGTTTCCGGCGGGGATATTCATCGGTGTAGTGGGCCAGAGCGGCTCGGGTAAGAGCACTTTGATGAAGCTGCTGCCTCGCCTCTACGAGCTAGAGTCGGGCCGCATTTTGATCGACCACTACGACATTAGCAAGGTGGAGCTGCATTCGCTGCGGCGGCAGATCGGCATTGTGCCGCAGGATAGCCTGCTGTTTGAGGGCACCATCCAAGAGAATATTTCGCTCACCAACCCCGACGCCGAACCCAGCGTGATTATTGAGGCAGCAAAAATTGCCTGCTGCCACGACTTCATTATGGATTTGCCCCTGGGCTACAACACCCGCGTTGGCGAGCGGGGCTCGACCCTGTCGGGGGGGCAGCGACAAAGAATTGCGATCGCCCGCACCATTCTCCAAAATCCACGTCTGCTGATTTTGGATGAAGCCACCAGTGCTCTCGACTACGACACCGAGCACCAGGTCTCGATGAACCTCAAAGGTTGGGCCGAGGGCCGCACGGTATTCTTCATCACCCACCGGCTCAACACCATTCAGCAGGCCGACCAGATCTTGGTGATGGAGCAGGGCTCAGCGGTCGAGCTGGGCAGCCACGCCGAATTGATGGAACTCCAGGGGCGCTACTTTACTCTCTACCAACAGCAGCTCAGCGGTGTTTAGGCTAGCAGCAGATAAATTTTGAATTTTTAGTTTTGAATTTAATTCTTATCCCGCAATTCAAAATTCAAAACCCTCCATTACCCATCTACCCACCCGCTCCCCGACTCCCCTACTTCCCCCATCCCCCAACCATGGTTCGCATCAACAGCATTCCCCCTACTCAATCGCAGACCCCTGACCCAAACGGCGACGCCGTGCTGGCCAATCAGCCCTCGCGGCAAAAGGTGCAGTTCGACAAACCAGTGATTCTTCGCCAGTCGCCTCGCTGGTCGCGGGCGGTGGTGTGGAGCCTGGTCGGAGTGACAGCGTTTACCTTAGCCTGGGCCTGTTTGGCTAAGTTTGAGGAGGCCATACCGGCCCAGGGCAAGCTCGAGCCCAAGGGTATGGTGCAGCCGGTGCAGGCTCCGGTGGGCGGCGTGGTGCGGGAGGTGCTGGTCACCGAGGGACAGGCTGTGGAGGTGGGCGACCCGTTGCTGCGGTTTGACCCCGAGACCACCCAAGCTCAGCTCACCTCGCTGGAGACTATTCGCGCCAAGGTGCGGGAAGAAAACGCCTACTATAAGTCGCAGCTAGCCGACAATATTGAGGCCAGCGCCCCGGTGGATATTGCTCCCGGTTTGGTGCAGCTGACCAGCAATCGCGCCGCCTTGGTGGCCGAAAATGCCCTCTACCGCGCCCAGCTAGCGGGAGATGTGACGGGGGAGAGCTTGCCTGTCGCCCAGCGCGATCGCCTGCGGGCTTCTAACGCCGAACTCAACTCGCGCCTCAGCATCGCCAACCTGGAGGTTGATCAGCTGCGTCGCCAGCTCACCCAAACCGAGGCCCAGCTAGCCAATGCTCGCGATGCCCTGCGAGTCAACCAAAATATTCTCGATCGCATTCGGCCGCTGTATGAAGCCGGGGGCATCGGCGAAATCCAATATCTCCAGCAGGAGCAGGAGGTGAACAACCGCCAGACCGAGGTGAATCGCCTGGTGGAGGAAGGGCAGCGGCTAGAGCTGGCGATCACCCAAGCCCAGGAGCAATTTCGCAATACCTCAATCGCCTCCCAAGACGACTTGCAGCAGCGCATCGCCGCCAACAACAACCAGATCGCCACTATCGACAGCCAGCTGACCAAAACTATTCTCGAAAACGACAACCGACTGCAAGAGCTCGATAGCCAGATCGCCCAGCTCCAGCAGACCCTCACCTACCAAGAGCTGCGCGCCCCGGTGAACGGCACAGTGTTTAACCTCAAGGCCAACCAGGCGGGCTACGTGGCCAACTCCACCGAGCCGATTCTCGAAATTGTGCCCAGCGATGCCCTGGTGGCACGGGTGTTTATCACCAACCGCGACATTGGCTTTGTGCGCGAAGGTATGGAGGTCGATGTGCGCATCGACTCATTCCCCTACAGCGAGTTTGGCGATGTGAAGGGCACTCTGACCCGGATTGGCTCTGACGCGCTGCCCCCCGATCAGATCAACCCCACCTTTCGCTTCCCGGCAGAGATTACCCTAGGCGATCAGGTGATTGCGATCGATGGGCAGCCCGTGAAGCTGCAATCGGGCATGTCGCTGAGCGCCAATATCAAGACCCGGCCCCGACGGGTGATCACTATCTTCTCTGACCTGTTTGTGCGCAAAATCGACACGATTAAGACGGGTGGTTAGCAGCCAAGACAGTGCTCAAAGCTTTGGTTAACTGAGGTTCAAGGTGCGAGGTGTAGGGTTTAAGGTTGCCCCTCGCGCCCTGAACCTTGCTCCTTAACCCCATTTTTTGCCTGCCTTTCCCCAGGCCAATTTTTTCCGTGGCGATTCATTCATAGAAAAAGCAGACTAAGTCATCCTGATTTGATAGAATAGCGTCTATGTAAAAAGCGCTGTTGCTTGATTGGGGAGGTTGTTCGTTGATTCATGCCACGCTGCACCAGCTTAAGGTTTTTGAAGCAACTGCCCGCCACGGCAGCTTTACCCGAGCCGCCGAAGAACTCTACCTGACCCAGCCCACGGTGTCGATTCAGGTGAAGCAGCTGACTAAGGCGGTGGGACTACCTCTGTTTGAACAGATTGGCAAGCGCCTCTACCTCACCCAGGCAGGGCAAAAGTTGTTAGACACCTGCCAAGAAATTTTTGACGGCCTCGATCAGTTTGAGATGGCGGTGTCTGATCTAAAAGGGCTCAAGCAGGGCCAGCTGCGCCTGGCGGTGATCACCACGGCCAAATATTTTGTGCCCCGGCTACTGGGGCCATTTTGTCAGCGGTTTCCCGGCATTGATATTTCGCTGAAGGTGACCAACCACCAGCAGATTCAAGAGCGCATGGCTAACAATGATGACGATCTCTACATCATCAGTACGCCGCCTGAGCAGCCTGACCTGAAGATCTACCCTTTTCTTGAAAACCCTCTAGTAGTGCTGGGGCCGCAGGACCACCCGCTGGTGGGCAAGGCGCGATCGCCCATTAGTGTCCTCGATGGTGAGCAGTTCATCATGCGCGAGCCAGGGTCTGGAACCCGTCACGCGGTGCAAAAGCTGTTTGCCGAGCACGATATAAATGTGAAGGTGCGGCTAGAGCTGGGTAGCAATGAGGCGATCAAGCAGGCGATCGCAGGTGGTCTGGGCATCTCAGTACTGTCGCTGCACACCATTATCTCTGAAGGCACCAGGGGCGAGTTTGCCATTCTCGATGTTGACCATTTCCCCATCGATCGCCACTGGTATGTGGCCCACCTAGCAGGCAAGCAGCTCTCGGTGGTTTCTCAGGCGTTCTTAAACTACCTGCTAGAAGAAAGCCATACCCTGGTAGAAAACCTGCTGCCGGGGATTAGTCGAGCACCAGCTGCGATCGATCCTAAGGGCGCAGAGCTGCTGACTAAGGTCTAGCCTGAGCAGGTGAGGCTACCTAAGCCACCTTCCAAAAGATGTCTTGATCTTGGCTAACCAATAGACCTACCCCCTTCTTTGGGGGATCGCTACCCTGGCCGTGAAACAACTCTCGCTCAAACAACGCGAACTGGTATCGTCGCTCGTAAAACGACTTGGAATGATCCGTGGGATCAGGGCAGTCGTGCTTGGCGGGTCGCATGCCCGCGGCCGCGCTCAGCCAGGGTCGGATATCGATCTTGGCATCTTCTACTCAGAATCAGATCCTTTCTCTATCCAAAGCCTTCGTGAGCTGGCTGACGCCGTCGACGACACCGCCGCACCAGTGGTTACAGACTTCTATGAGTGGGGTCCCTGGGTTAATGGTGGAGCCTGGCTGACCATTGGCGGCCAGCGCGTCGATTTCCTCTATCGCAGCCTTGAACACCTAGAGCGGGTCATCGCCGAGGCAGAAGCAGGCCGGTACGAGCTTCACTATGCCCAACAGCCACCCTTTGGATACTTCAGCGGGACGTACCTTGGCGACGTTGAGGTATGTGTTCCCCTGTTCGATCCCGAGGCCCGGCTCGATTTGCTGAAGCGGCGGGTCGCGAACTACCCGGAGGCCCTGCGCCGGTCCGTAGTGCAGGACTATCTCTGGATGGCAGAATTCGGCCTTGCTGCATTCGCTCGCAAGTTTGCCATGCGCTCTGATGGCTATGGGACGGCAGCTTGCCTGACCTGTGCCGTGAACCAGCTGGTATTAGTGCTTTTCGCTTTGAACCACACCTACCTGATCAACGACAAGACGGCCCTTGAGGAGATTGCCGAGTTTGAGCAGGCCCCGCGGGAGTTTGGGCTGCGGGTGCAGAAGACGCTCGCGCACCTCGGTGCCTCTCCCACAGAACTCATCGCTGCTGTTGAGAGCGTCGCACAACTGGTTCGGGAGACAGTTGACCTAACAGACGGGCTATACCAACCACGCTACCCGCTATCAATGTGATTGGGGCCAATTAGCATATTGTTTGATTAAAGGATTCATTCAGTTGATGCCTAGCTCACGGCCTAGTCATTCAGTAGCTCTACCTACCCATCGTGTCGCCTCGTTAGTAGAGCTGAAATGTCTAACTGGCCTTTTTCGTACCACAACTATCTGCTGATTCAGCGTTATAAAAACTTTGGATGGTCAAGCAAGATTGCGCTACGTTGAGAGAAACTTAGGAATAAATTGTGGCAAATAATACTTCTCCTAAGGTGGGGCGTTGTAGATGCGGGCAGGTTCAATTTGAGGTAGCTTCAGAATCTCTGATCACCATGGCTTGCCACTGCACCGGCTGTCAGCAAATGACATCTAGCGCCTTTTCCCTGAGCGCCCTCTACCCTAGCGAAAGCCTCAAAATTACATCGGGTAGCCCGGTGATTGGCGTCCTGCATGGTGCGACCCGCCATTATTTCTGTGGCCACTGTATGAGCTGGCTTTTCACCCGCCCCGAAGGTCTAGATGACCTCGTTAATATCCGCTCTAGCCTCCTGGAAGATGCTCAAGCGTTCAGCCCGTTCATCGAAACATACACGGACGAAAAACTGCCTTGGGTAACAACGCCTGCCACCTATAGCTTCAGTAAATTTCCGCCACCAGAACAGTTTCCGGCGTTACTTGCAGAATTTGCCAAATGATATGGCTTACAAAAAGCGAATCTTTGCTATCTCCACTTAGGCATAGATTGGTTCCTTCCGTTCGGCCCCCACTTGTGTTGGAATGAGTTTTGTTGAGTTTTACTAGCACGTCACTCAACTTACGGCTACGCAGAGGTTAGGTCGGTAAACGTAGGGCTACAGTGTAGGACGGACGCTGGGATTTTTCTCGCTGGGTTTTGACAAGGCGAAAATCTTGGTCGATATAGAGGTGGTCGAGGCGGGGTCGGGCTTGGGCGATTTGCTCGTATTGCTTTGTCGTGACGCGATTTTTACCCTGTGCGGGCTTAGTGGTTTGCGGTTGAGATGCAGGATTTTTTTGATGATTGGCTACAGTTTGATTGAACCAAGTTTGAGCCGCATCAGCGCTAAAGGAAGGTGAACCAAAGCGCAAAACCTGTCGGATGCAGACATTTTGAATTTCCCAATAGTCTTGCCCCATTTGCCCTGGGGCGGAGGGGTGATCGGCTTCGGCCAGCGCTTGAATTCCGTAGCTCTGCATGATCATAAAATCGTAGCTGAGTAGCCAGCGAGAGACCCAGCTCAAGATTGGAGTTTTACGGCCAGGTTTGTAGCGGGCTAGATTGGCGTAAAAGCCATTGTCGTCAAAAATTTGATAAGACTCGTGATGCACCCGGCCTGGAATAATGTCTTGAAACGGAATAGTAGACCAAATAGGCAGCCAAATCCCTTTCAACAGCGGAATTTGTTGATTCAGATTGGGAGTAGGGTTGCGGCGTTCTAACTCGTTGAAGAGCGACAGCAGGATCTCGTTGGCGAAACGGACTTTTTTGGCCATTGGCTCAGACTCCCGCTCGTTTACCTGCTTTAGCAGGCTAGATTTTAAGGCGGAGGTGTCGGCCGCTGCCAGGGCAGCAGCTTCAAAGGGAGGAGTTAATAAACCAGAGTTCATACCTAGATTCGCCTCATGCAATAAGCCTACAGGCTGCGATCGCCTCCAAAGGCCGGTCTTTGCTCATGTCCCTATCAAGCAAAGGCCGAATCACCCAGGGATGGGGGCACATCCTGCCACCGTCCGTTACCCACCGCTCGCACGGCTTCTTTAAGGCTCACATCTCCCGTGTAAAGGGCGCGGCCCACAATTACGCCGGTAACTCCCTGGCTCTCTAGGGCCAGCAGACTGAGCAAATCGCGCAAAGCACCCACGCCACCGGAGGCGATCACCGGCATCGACACGGCTTCGGCCATGGCTCGCATGGCTGGAATGTTGGGGCCTTGCAGGGTGCCGTCGCGCTGGATATCGGTATAGATCACCGCCGCGGCGCCGCGCTGTTCCATTTGTTGGGCAAGGGCGATCGCATCCACCTCCGACGTTTCCAGCCAGCCGCGCGTTGCCACCTTGCCATCGCGGGCGTCGATGCCGACGATAATTTGGCCGGGGAATTCCCCGGCCAGATCGCTGACCAGCTCGGGGTTCTCGATCGCAGCAGTGCCTAAAATGGCGTAGCGCACACCCAGAGAGAACAGATCGGTGACGCGGGCGCGATCGCGCAAGCCGCCCCCCACTTCGATGGGAATATTAACTGCCTGGGCGATCGCCTCTATAGCCTGCCAGTTCTCGGGCTTACCTGACTTGGCCCCATCGAGATCCACCAGGTGCAGCCGGGTTGCCCCCTGATCTACCCATTGCCGCGCCACCTCTACCGGGTTGTCGTTAAACACCTCGGTCTGGGCATAGTCGCCCTGGTAAAGTCGCACACAGCGACCCTCAATCAAATCAATAGCGGGGATAACTTCCATGGGTAGCGGAGATGTAAATGTTAGGCAGAATTTTATGCGCCAAGCCTACCTATTCTATCGGGCTATACCCTATTCACCGGTCCCAAATTCCCGTAGACTCCTAAATGCGAATCACCACCGAGAGCCATGCTAGACCTGACTGGTAAAAACGCCCTGGTAACGGGTATTGCCAACAATAAGTCCATTGCTTGGGGCATTGCCCAGCAGCTGCACAAAGCTGGGGCTAACCTGGGCATCACCTACCTGCCCGACGAAAGAGGCCGGATGGAAGGCAAGGTCAAAGACTTGGTTGACCCGCTCAACCCCAGTCTGTTTTTGCCCTGCAACGTGCAGGACGAAACCCAGGTCGAGCAGGTGTTTGGCACCATCCAAGAAAAGTGGGGCAAGCTCGATATTTTGATTCACTGCTTGGCCTTTGCCAACCGGGATGACCTGACGGGCGACTTTAGCAACACGTCTAAAGCGGGCTTTCAGCTAGCGCTGGATGTCAGTGCCTACTCATTAATTACCCTGGCGCGCGGGGCTAAAGCGCTGATGACCGATGGTGGCAGCATCGTCACTCTCACCTACCTGGGTGGCGCGCGAGTGGTGCCCAACTACAACGTCATGGGTATCGCCAAGGCGGCGTTGGAAATGAATGTGCGCTACCTAGCCTCCGAGCTTGGTCCCAACAACATTCGCGTCAATGGCATTTCCGCTGGCCCCATTCGCACCCTGGCTTCGTCGGCAGTCGGCGGCATTCTCGATATGATTCACCACGTTGAAGAAGTGGCGCCGCTGCGCCGCACCGTAACGCAGACCGAAGTGGGCAACACTGCCGCTTTTCTGTGCAGCGACCTATCAACGGGCATGACCGGGCAGATTCTCTATGTCGATTCTGGCTACTGCATCATGGGCATGTAGGGGCGTAGATCTCAGGGTTCTTGAATGACATGGAGTCCTGGTATAAGGCTAAAAAGAACCCTGGAATCTGGCTGCTGAAGATGGCTAAGTCGAGCTAGCTAGAATAGAGCCTGGGATTGCAGGGAATAACTCGACGACGGTATGACGAGAGCATTCCTTCGGCCTAGGCTATGGACGGTGGTAGGTCTTGTAGCCGTGGGTGGGCTGCTGCGGGTTTCGGTGGATTGGCGACTGCTGGGGCGATCGCTCACTTACCCCGACACCCCTATCACCTCGGCGGACTGGTATCGGCCCCAGCAGCTCGTCCCCGGTGTTGGTCCCCAGGCTCCACCATTGGTGAAGGCTGAAACAACTGAGATTCCTCCCGAAGCGCTGCAAAAGGCGTTGGAGTTTGCCGAGGAGCAGAATTCGGTGGCGCTACTGGTGATGCACCGCGATCGCCTTGTTCTAGAGCAATACTGGCAGGGCCACCAAGCCAGCGACCCCGTCAACTCAATGTCGATGGTGAAAACCCTGCTGGCGCTGCTGATTGGCGTGGCGATCGACGAGGGGCATATCGGCTCCATCCAAGATCCTGTCAGCACCTACCTTTCAGAATGGGCCGATGACCCCAGGGGCGACATCACCCTGGTCGACCTGCTCTACATGCAGTCGGGTCTGCGCAACGACAACCGTATCGACACGCTGCGCTCTGACCTGGTGCAGCTCTACGGCGGCTCAAATACTCAAAAGCTTGTGCTGGATATTCCTTTAGAAAGCGCTCCTGGCAAAGCGTTTGACTATAGCAACTTCAATTCGCAACTGCTCAGCCTGGTGCTAGAGCGGGCCACAGGAGAATCCTTTGGTGATTACCTAAGTAGCCGCCTCTGGCAGCCTTTGGGTGCCGGAGATGGCTTTCTCTGGCTAGATCGTCCGAGGGGAAGCGCAAAACCTTTTTGCTGCTTTTTCGCTACCGCCCCAGACTGGGCGCGGCTGGGGCAAATGCTGCTGCACGGGGGTAAAGTAGGCGATCGCCAAATTATCCCCGCAAGCTGGCTGGAGCAAATGCTAGAAGCATCGCCCCTAGAGCCGACTTTTGGCCTGCACATTTGGCTCAAGGCCCGCACTGCCGACTATCCTCGGGTCAACCGAGCCTCGTCGGCTCCCTTTGCTGCCGCCGACACGTTTTATCTCGATGGTCGCCACCACCAGCGGGTGTACGTGATTCCGTCAGAGGAGCTAGTGATTGTGCGCCTGGGCGAAGAGCCTCCCGCCTGGAACGATGCGGTGATCGTGAATACGATTGTGGAGGGGTTGCGATCGCGGCAGGAAAGCGGTCCTACTGGGTCAGTACCGTAGCCTAGACGCTCCTATGGAAATTCAAGCTAACTCTCCTGGCGATGCCATAGCTTGAGGCCTACTGCCTAGAAGGGCGAAGCTTTGGTTTTCCTTAAGGCCCACTTTCCGGAGGGCCGAATGTGGTTTACTAGCGTTTTTCTGTCGCGAGATGAGCGTTCCCAATGCTACGGCCTTCTGATCTAGACTTGCCGTTGCCTCCCCGTGCTCAGCGATTGGTGCAGCGGGTTGCTGTCATTGTTGCCGTGGTTTGTTTTCTGGGGTTGCTAGCGACCAAAACCGGAGGCGCACCGCCACCCCACGAGCCGCTGGCTACCAACTTTCTCTCTCAGGCTCTAGATACTGAGGCTGTGCCCAACGGTGTCGTGACCAACTACGATCGCGCCCTCACCCTATCAGCCAATCGAGTTGAGACCTTCCCTCCAACGCCTCTGCCTACTGCTCCCTCTCTGCGCCCCAACGGGCTGTGGAACGGTAGGCTCCTGCTTCCTAGCGAGGCCGAGTATGCCGCTGTTCCCGGCGACTGGGTGTGGATGGATCTGTGGTACAGTTCCCCCGACTTTCCTGAGCTGGCGGGCCAAAGGCTGAAACTCACCTGGAAACCCAACGCCCAGTCCCAGGCTTACATGAAAACCGTTACTCGCGATGTTGCCTTTAATGCTCAAGCTGAGCAGTCTTTGGCCAACGGCAACATATTGCCCACCCGGCTGAATGGTCGTAAGGCGGTTGGGCCACTGCAATCTTTAGCGGGGGCGCGACCCAACGATGATGTTACCGTCCGCTTGGCAGAGGTAGAGGTGGTTGTAGAAGGCGATCGCCCCATGCTGCGGGTGGGCCTTGAGCCCATTCAAATTACCGGGAGAGAATATGGCCTGGTAAAGCTCTTGGGGCCTGACGAGACCGTTAAGGCCCCACGTCCTACAGTTTGTCCTGGGAAGCCGCCCTGCCCAACCGAATATTTTCGCGCTCAGTTTTATAACGCCGCGTCGGGCAATTTCAGCGGTCCTACGGGCACCGTGCGTATCCCGCAGCAGCCGGCGATGTCGGGCGATCGCTTCATGTCTAACCTGCGAGACCTAGCCGAGTCGCCCGCCGGCAGTGCTGGCTGGTATATCTACGGCAGCCGCGCCGAGGACGGTTTGTTCACCGTGCAGGCTCTTAAGCCCAGAGCGCTGGTTCAGCTTCAGCCTGACGATGTGGTGCTGGGGCTAGTCTCAGGTCGCCGCTACCTCGATCGCGACAACTGGCAAGGCACGCCCCAGCGCCAGGGCACCCTTCAGCGCCTGCTGGTGAGCGCCACCGCAGGCAGCGCCGACACCGCTCAGGCTCAGTGGCAAGAGGGCGACTATGGCCTTGTGATTCATCTCTTTGGCGGTATCGGCGGTGAGAAAGCAGAATCTGCTCCGGTCGGCACCATAACGGGCCATTTTGCGTACGGGCTGGCCCAGGTGGTGCGCGAACCCATCACCAACGAGCTGCAATTTGATATTCAGTACCAGCAGATCTACGCTCACAACCCCAACGGCATTGTGTCCGGTGCCCACGATTGGGCCGACTACATGGGCGACATGCAGCGGGGTTGGCTCGGCAGTCGCCCCGTGTCGGATGTGGTGGTTAAGCTCGACGCCTTCATCGCTCCGTTTCAGTTTGGCGACATGCGCATTTCGCTGTTTCGCGAACTGTTGCTACAGCTCCAGGTGATTGCGGCTCGCTACCGCGTTGGCGACGGTACGGGCGTGGCTCCAGTTACCCCCGCTACCTCCTGTGTGCAAGACTCCAACCAGGCCTTGTTTATCGCGATTCAGCAGATTCGCCGCCAGATCGACAGCCAGCCTGAGATTGCCACTTGGGTGCAGCAAAACCCTGACAGCCCAGAGGTTGAGCGATCCCAACGTTTTGCCGCTCTGGGCAACGACCTCGAAGCGATGCTGGTGCCCTACGGTGTGGTGCGTCCCGACTGGCAAGCTAACGCTGAATCGCTGGCCGGGGTTGACTCAACTGGTGGTCTTACCAGCAGCCGCAGGTTGTTGAGCGGCATACTCACCTGGCACAGCATGATGCCTCGCTGGGCGCACGACCGGGTAGCCCGCATTTTTTTAGAGCATGGCGGTCAGCTGTGGTTTTTGCGTACCAATATGGTGGGCGGCTTTGACCCAATGGTGCAGCCGGTTCCCCCGACAACTTTTTTCGGGGGTGTTCCCATTTTGGGACGGGTCACCCAGCGGCTGGCCGATGCCTTTGCTACCGGCTTGAGCTGGCCTATGGGGTTGCTAGGTCTGGTAATGCTGTCGCTCTACGCTCTGCTGGCGCTTCCCTTTGGGTTGAGAAATCGATTTTTGGTGCGACAGCAGGCAGCGTCTAATTCGATAGGCTTTGCTCTAGATGCCCTGCGTCGCTTCATTGCCCCTGCTCTGCTTGAAGAAACGATCTTCCGCGTCATGCTGCTGCCCCACCAAGTGGAAGGGGTGCCCGGCGATCGCTGGTTGCTGTGGGGCATCGTCAGCTTTGTGGCGTTTATTGTGTATCACGTTGTACTGGATAGAACCCTGTACAGGGGGGCTAGGGCGGGCCTCTCGGACCCTCGCTTTTTAGTGCTGGCGGGCTGGTTGGGGCTAGTGCTGATTGCCGCGTACTGGATTACGGGCTCGCTTTGGTTAGTGGTGCTGATGCACTGGTTGGTGGTGCTGGTGTGGGTTTATCGCTTTGGTGGTTGGGCGCGGCTGAGCGGCGTGAGGGCGGCTCGGAGCAGCGAGCGCAAGCCTACTGCGCCGTTTCGATAACATGGGCCTGTGGTGGTAAGGCTAGGGGAATAGGCAGAAATGACGATGCGATCGCCCAAAAATTTACCTAGGCACTCTTAGATTCCTATGGCACAATACCCAGCGGAGCATTGCAGACCAGTGGGTGGCGCTGAGCCACCTGCGACAGGTCATCTGTCGCTGATGTTTATCTGAAGGAAAGCAAGGGTGTTCCCTATGTCTTTGACTGATACTGATTTGTCGCCCAACCAAGATTTTTTCAACGAAGAAGAAGCCGTTGTTGAATTTACTCCCAACGAATCCTTCTTCAGCAGCACCAGTGTGCTGACCCTGCTAGCCGCTTTCGACCCCGGCTTTGCTAACCTGGTGGCCGATTTTGCCAGCGACCTGCCCGATGCTACTGGCCAAATTTCTGTGGAGGATGGCCGGTTTGATGCCAACCTGCTGCTGGCCGATGGCACGGCTCTGACGGGCACCTTTGATGCCCCTACAACTCTGCGAGGCTTTGCCGATCTGGCCGCTGTCTCGGATGGCACCTTCACCCTAGATGGGGGAATTTTAGAGGCAGCGATCGCCACTGATGGTCAAACAGCCACCTTGCCCGCGGTTGACCTGTCTGCTGCCGCTGGCACCTTCGTGCTAGACGCTATCAACGCCATTGATGCCACCGTACCGTTTGCCAACGGCGCGTTTACCCTTGACCTGGCCACAGCTCTAGGCCCCCTCAGCGGCACCGTGGATGTGGCCGGGGGCGATCTTAACCTCGATCTGGCCACGCCTTTTGGCCAGCTAGTAGCCGACATTGACTTTGAGGATGACGCGGTCTTCCCCTTCGCTACGGTGCTGCCTCTGGTGGGCGACGTCAACGGTACCGTTGACCTCAACAGCGGCAACATTGTGGCTTCCCTGGGTGCCTATGGCGATCTGTCGGTGCCCCTCTCGGCGGTGACTGGGTCGCTGAATTTGGCCGACGGGCTGGCTAGTCTCGATGCCTTGATACCCATTGGCTCTGGCCTGAGCTTACCGGTAACGACTGAGCTAGCCATCGGGCCTGTAGCTAGTGAATATGTGGCCGGTTTTGTTCAAGACCTAAACGGCACCGGTACGCTCACCGATGGCGTTCTCGACGCTGCGATCGAAGGCCCCTTGGGGCTGTTTGAGACGACCTTTGACGTGGTGGCCTTCACCAATCAGGGAGCCGACTTCTTTGCTGGTATTGATGGCGTTATTGATGTCAGCGGTGGCATTGCTACCGCCTCGTTGACCACTCCCCTGGGCGCTATTGACGGTAGCTTTGACCTGGCGACCGTAGCACCAGCGCTGGAAGCTTCCGCTGCTGCGTCGATCTAGGCGATCGCAAATCCTCTCAGACAGTGGTCCAGGAGGGTGCCTGATTCGTTTGGGAGCGGGTCCCACGGCACCCTCTTTTTTAGTTACTTAGAATAGTCCGGCCTATTCTGCGGGCAGCCATGACGGCGTTATGCGCCTGCATGCTCTGGAAGTTCAGCCTAACTTAGACTCCCTGCGGTGTTTCTTGCCAAAGCTGGGTGGTCTGGCGCAGGCTGCGGAAGTCGCCATTGCCAATAATCAAATGATCGAGCACCGGCACGGCGAGAACCTGCGCCCCCTGAAGTAGCTGACGGGTAAGCGAGAGGTCGTCGGGGGAAGGCTCAAGATTTCCTGAAGGATGGTTGTGCGCCACAATGCAGCGCACGGCACCGTGGCGAATTACGGTTTTGAAAATTTCTCTCGGGTGAGCCAGGGTTTCGGTGGCAGTGCCGATGGTAATTACCTTGGTGCCCATCAACCGGTGGCGCACATCGAGCAGCACCACGGCAAAGCGCTCCTGGGCTTGCCACATCAACTCGTGGCTGAGAGCGGCGGCGGCAATGGCGGGGTCGTCTACGACGGTTTTTTCGGGCGGAATCGCTTGCAGCACCCGTTTCCCCAGCTCAATGGCGGCTAATATGGTGGTGGCTTTAGCCGGGCCAACGCCTGAGATTTGCTCCAGATCGTGGGCCGATACATCCCTTAAAGATGTGAGCGGATCGCGCTGGTTTTGTCCCATTTCTTGCAGAATGAGCTGGCCTAGCCCCACCGCTGACAGCTTACCTGGCCCCTGGCCAGTGCCCAGCAAAATGGCCAGCAACTCTGCGGCCGAGAGGCTTTTAGCCCCGTAAGATAGCAGCCGTTCTCGCGGGCGATCGCTCGACGGCATGTCCAACATGCGGACATGGTAGGTCATGGTGGCACCTCTGGTAGCTGGGCCAGAGGCCCACTGCTAGTAAGCCCAAACCGCTTTGGGATAATTCATCCCCAAAAACAGACAACAGAGAACTCCCTATGACCACCTCACCTTTTCCTGCTGCCGCTGCGATCGCAGCCATCCGCCAACGGCTGGGCCAGTTTAGCTGCCTCACCACGCCACCTACCCTCAGCGATGCCGAAGCCGCTCAGGTGCGGGCTGACCTGAGCGACTTTAACGACTGGTCTGATTACCAAACCCTGGGCATTTGCGCCGATAGCCTGGCTGAGGGGCAGCAGGCCCTAGAGTTGTTTTTGAAAGCTCTCGGGGTTACTGTCAGCCTGGACTTGCCCGCCCGTGAGGGAGCGGTTTACCTCAAGTTCAACACCCTCAAAGGCGCGTGGTATTTAGATGACTACAGCGGCCTGTCGCGCGGGGTGCTGATCACCTTTCACACCTCTGACCCTGAGGTAACTGAATTGTCGGGCACCTATGGCCCGTTTCCGTTCGATCTGTTCCCAGCTCAGCCTTAATTGATTGGGGTTGAGGGTGCAGCAGAAAGGCTTCAGGTAGGAATATAGTTTTACCTGAAGCCTTTCTGCTGCTGACATGTTCTGCTTGGTTAGGGCTGGTCTACCAGCCGCCGCTACCCCACTCGCGGCTGGTTTCTGGAGCGGCAGCAATGGGGATGGCGCGGGGAATATCTTGAATCACCTGCACCTGAATGACCTGGTTTGGCTCAATGACAACGTACTGGGGAGAGGTGCCCACCACGGTCGTAGCCCCGACGAGAGCGCCACCGAGCAGCCCGATGCCGCTAAAGCCAGTCAACAACAATAGGGCTAGGGCACCTAACCCTGTTCCAGCTGCCAGGCGAGGACTGCTGACCTCGGTGTTACCCACCATATATTCGGTAGTGCTGGCAAAATCGACCTGCTGCCCGTTGGGGGCAATCAACATTTTGCTCACCCAGCGCTGGCCTTCAGGGGTGGGTTCAAACTGGCCAATCAGCTGACTGCCCGCCGGGGCGACAATGCCGTTGGTGATGGGGTCACGAATGTCGTGGGCCAGCAGCAGCACCTGGTTTTGGCTAGAGCTGGCGTTTAGATCGAGGGGCTCATCGCCGACGTAGCGCAGCTCTAGCACCGTGCCCGCTGCCACCAGCGTATCGGGGGAAAGGGGGCGATCGCTAGAAGCCGGGTTAATAGCGCTGGGTAGAGCTGCCTGATCGCCGTTGCCGGGCAGTGGGCTGCCAAATAAAATTGCTTCTCCGGCTGCGGCCAACATCACTGGGCTAGACGGGGGGACTACATTGCCCTCGCTTGTGGTAGTCGGAGCAGTGGGTACGGTCAGAAGATTTGGGTCGGTGCCAGCCAACTCAACAGGAATCGTGGCCACCGCAGGGGGCTCTTGGCTGATTGCGTCGGGCTGAACGGCGATCGCCCCAGCGGGCTGGTTTGCGACCATTGCCGTTTCAGCGGGCAGTTCTGGCAGAGCTGGTGGGTCGGCAGCAATGACCGGAGTCGGGTTGCTGGCTTCGACCGGAGGGGCAGTGGTTGGAGCCGCCGCGATCGCCTCAGCCTCTACCGCTGGTTGCCCAGGGGTCGGCAGCTCAGGCGGGGTAACCGCAATCGGCACACCGCTGGTCTCGCTATCGATCGCGGGCGCAGCAGGAGATGCAGTGGAGTTGGGTGGCTGGGTTGCTACTGCTTCGGGACTAGAGGTAGGCGCTGCGGCAACCGGTGGCTGGGCAGCCCTGGGGACAGCACCCTCGGCCAGCGACGGTGGCTCAAAGGTCAGCACCGAGCCGGTGCTGGCGGGAGGCTGTACGGCAGGTAGTGGGGCGATCGCGCCAGGCTGTGCTGCCCCAGCGATCGGCGGTTCGGTCGAGGCTAAGCTTGGTTGCTGAGGCGCGGTGGCCACAGGGCCGATCACGGCATCGAGTTCTGCCAGGCTGGGTACTGAGATTTGTTCTCCGGGCTGCCCGAGGTTGAAGGGGTCTACGGGCAGGGTTTCAGGCAGGTTCGTCAGGCTAGCAATATCGCTGGGCAGCATCAGGTTGGCGGCCGAGGTGCTCAACCGTCCAGTGCCCGCCTCCGGAAAGCCTAGCTGTGGGTTGTTTCCTGGAATCACCGGCAGTTCCACAATCATGGAGCTATTGCCCGATGCGGGGGGGGGGCTGGGCGCAGACACCGTAGGGGCAGTGCTAGGAGCAGCGGCTAAGGCAGTGAGCACCCAGCGGGTTTGATCACCTGCGGCGATGGAGATCAGGCTGACTCCCTCTGCGGCCAGCTCGGCATTGGCAACCAGGTCGAGCACCACCACAGTGGCATCGTTCACCTGACTGAGGCTCACCTGACTGACGGCACCGCTGTAGGTTTGCTGAGTTGCTACCGTTCCCAACTGGGTTTGGGGCAAGGTCACTACAATTTGGGAGGCATCGGCTGCGACGGCGTACTGTGGAGTGATGCCGCTGGGCAGGGTAAAGGTTAGCTGCTGGGTCGCTGGGTCAAACTGCCAGGCGGCAAGGGTTTCGGCTTGAGCGGCGGGGCTAATGATCAGCAAGGTAGACACCATTAAACCAGCGCCCGCCCAGCCACCTAGACGGTAGCCAGTACGCGATGCAGCAGAATGGTGGATTGGGTGTGCCATGGGTTATGTCTCCCTCTGGGGCGGTGTGAGTGTGGAGTGAACGCAGATATCAATGAATTTTTTCGGCAAACGCTAGATGCAGCGTCAAACCTAGGTCTGCCTAGCCTAAATACAGCGTGAGCCCAAAGCCTAACTAAGGATACGCACAATCTTGAGAATTGCAAGGGGTAGAGAAAAGTTTAAGAAGGTAACGCTCAGATGGGGCAAAGGGAGTGGGGGGAACTTGTAGGGGAGCGATCGCGTCGCGCACTACAGGGAATTGCTTTTGGGATTAAGCAACCTTGCGGACTGATCTGTATTTCAGCCTCTGGGGCACCCTGAGCAAAGATGTACTCACACGCCAAATCGACTTCTGGAGGCAGCACACCATGGTTCGTTCTACGTCTGGCACGTTCGCTAAAGTACTCATGGGTGGGCTAACTACCGCCCTACTGACCGGGCCGTTTGGGGCCGTGGGTCAAGCCCAAACTCCAGAAAGCACCCCTGAAGGGACTCCCGAAACTACTTCGACAGAGCCTGCTGAAGCCGATACTGCGCCGCGCTTCACCTGTCAAATGCAAGACGGGAAATACACGGTGATGTATTCCCCTACTAGTCAGCCGGGGCAGTCTTACCCCTGGGCGGTACCCCAAGACATGGGCAGTGCCTGGCCCGCTGAACGACGCTGTGCCACCATCAGTGCTCGGCTAGAAGAGTACCGTCCTGACGGTCTGATGGCTCTTGAAACCTCGGTAGAAAACGGTTACAACACCGTCTGCGTGACCACCGAGTCAACACCCGCCTGCCGCATCGTATTCACCGTACCGCCGGGGCAAGATGCCATGGCAACCCGCGATCTCGTGTTTGACAACCTGGCGATCGCCGATCGAGGCGACCAAACCGACGCAGTGACCACCTTTGCGGGCGGCAATAGCGACGTGCTGGGGCAAATTGGCAATATCTTGGGTCTGCCCAGTTCCACTAGCAGCTCGCGCAGCAGCGGTATTAACCTCAAGCCCTTTCTCGACCCCACCGATGGCGGTACTGGTGCTCGTCTGAGCGGCGGCAGCCCCACCGGCCGGTCCCTCAACCCCGATGCGTTTCGCTAGAAGCGCTAGGCCGGTCTAGTCCACCATGTGCTGGGCAAAGAGATAGCCCAAAAATAAAACTTGCAAGGCGGTAAATACGCTGGCGGCAAATCCTGCCCAGTAAACGCTGGTGTAGAGTTGCCCCCACCGCTGCACTGCTGGCGCTGGCCCAGAGTCCTGGGCCAGCGCTGTTTTTATCCGCTGCCAAAACCAAATCATGCCGGTGAAGTGAACCGTCAGCAGCGCTGGCAGACCAAGCACGGCGGCTAGCTTAATGGCACCGATGGGGCCGTAGCCGGAGGAACTGTAGGCCATTGTGTAGCCGGTAAACCCCAGGGCCAGAAATAGCACGGCGGCGATCGCAATCCACCTCGCCCAGTGACCGGTTCGTTCCGGTGCTTGGCTCCACTGCCTCAGTACCCAGGTCAAACTCATCGCTAGCAGCGCCGCCAGGGCTAAGCTAGTCCACAACCACAGGGTCTCAGGCACCCACTGCAACCAGGGCACCAGCGTACCGGCGTTACCGCTATTGGCCTCAAAACTGGGGTCTCGCCGAGGCGACACCTGGTGAATCAACCCGGCCAGCCCCGCTGAGAGCAGCACCAACCCCCCAAAGCTCACCAGAGAAAGCTGCTGAACGCGTTGTCCCATGGCCGTTGGCTCCCAAAAGCTCGTTAGAAATTGCTATGGGTTAAGACGGTTGGCTGGGGCAATGGTTGCCGCGATTCCTACAGGAGGCTGCGCCAACGCCCTGCAACGCTAATGCCTTAGGAATGGTCCCGCTGATGATCATTGCGTCTCGGCCAGTGGGCAAGGGGCAAGGCTTCGTGGTAATCAGAAGGCAGTAACGGCGTGGTTCTATGTTTATCCCTCCCGGTTTTATCCAGCGATCGGTGGCCCTGAGTTTGGGCACAGTGGCCTACATCGAAGCTGACCCCGACTTCTGGCCTGCCCCCCCAGCCTCGTCCGTACCCCTGCTGTTTGTCCATGGTTTTGGCGGTGGGTCATCGAGCTACGAGTGGTCCAAGGTATATCCGGCCTTTGCTGCAGAACACCCGGTGCTGGCCCCCGATTTGATTGGCTGGGGTAACTCTGACCATCCCAATCGCCCCTTGGCCACCGCCGACTACCTAAGCCTGCTGAGCGAACTGATCGACAAGCTCTGCCCGGCTCCACCCATTGTCGTGTCCTCATCCCTCAGCGGGGCCATGCTGGTGCGGGTTGCCATCGACCACCCCGATCGCCTGCGAGGTCTATTTTTGGTGGCCCCAGCGGGGTTGGCCGATTTTGGCCAAGACTCCGGCCGCTCTCCGATCAATCAGATCGTGAAGCTGCCGGTGATTGACCAAGTGCTCTATCGGGGGGCGATCGCCACCGCCGACGGCATCAAGCTGTTTTTAGCCCACCGACAGTTTGCCGACGCCAGCAAAATTTCTGACGATATTGTAGCGGCCTACCTGATGTCGGCCCAGCAGCCCAATGCCGATGTCGCCGCCCTAGCCTTTGTGCGAGGCGACCTGAGCTTTGATCTAGCCTCCTACCTGCCCCAGCTCACTACCCCTACCGCCCTGCTCTGGGGGGAAGTAGCGCAGCTGACTGATGTGTCGCTCGGCCGCCGGTTCACAGCCCTTAACTCCTTTGCCATTCGTCGCTTTGAGGTGCTGCCGGGGGTAGGGCTGACCCCTCAGCTAGAGCAGCCTGGGGTCACTGTTGGGCTGATTCAGCAATTTTTGGCCGAGTTAGCCCAGTAGGGTTACTCCAGACCTTTGAAACCGGCCCCGGAGAGCACCTTGCCCTTGGTGTCGATAAAACCCCAGCGGTTATCGATCTGCACCCGTGCTCGCCCTTCCGAAAATCGCCCGGCATTTGTGTATTGAGGCTCCACAACCCAGGCTCCTTCGGAGTCGATATAGCCGTAGAGCCCATCTTTCTGGACGGCAGCCAATCCTTCGGAAAAGTCGGCGGCATAGGCGAAGCCGGGGGCAATGGCGACCTTGCCCGTGCGGTCGATGTAGCCCCACTTACTCTCGATCAGCACGGCTGCCAGACCTTCGGAAAAGTCTGAGGCAAAGGGTAAGGTGGCCTCGACCACCATGGCCCCAGTGGCATCAATGAAGCCAAAGTTGCGACCCTGGCGCACCCGGGCCAGGCCGTCAGAAAAGCTGAAGGCCCCGTCGTAGGTGGGAGCGATCGCCATTGTGCCGCTGGGGTCAATGTAGCCGTAGAGCCGATCGATTCGCGCCACCGCCAGTGATTCAGAAAAGCTCCAAGCATCCTTCAGCTCTAGGGGAATGGCGGTGCGGCCTTCGGGGTCAACATAGCCGTAGGTCTCCCCGAGTTTGACCAGAGCGCGATCGCCCACAAACCGTTCCGCCAGGTCAAACTGGGGCTCAATCACCCACTCACCCTGGAGATTGATGTAGCCATACTTGGTGCCCCCCTGCACCGCCGCCAGCCCCTGAGAAAATGACTTAGCCTTGCGAAACTGCACCGGTATGGCCCACTGGCCCTGGCGATCGAGGTAGCCAAAGTAGGCTCCGGCTTGGGCAACTGCTACCCCCTCGGCGTAGTCAGCCGCCACAGTAATGTTTTCATCGTCAACCCTGATGCTCAAGTTGCCCTCGCGATCGATATAGCCCAGGCTGGTGTTGAGGCGCACCAAGGCGACCCCTTCGGCAAAGTCTGAGACGGTATCGAACAGCAGGGGGCTAGTCATCGCGCTCGCTAGGGCAATGGGTTGAGGGTTTATGAACTCTAGCATTGTGGTGGTCTGCTGCTGCATGCCTTCAAAGGCAGCTAGAGGCGGCCCACAGGCTACCAGGGTCGGTAGCGCCAAGACTACTCCACCCCAGGCCCACGTCCGCTGTCGTTTGTGCGATCGCGCCATAAAATCCCCCTGGCCTCACCCCAGGCCTGCAATAGTCATTTCTCTCAACCCCCCACCCCTGTAACCATGACGAATTTTTTGTCGGCTGTGGGGAGAATTTAAAAAACCAGGTCTAGTGTGTGGTGGAGGTTAAACGCAGGCGACGCTCTTTAACCTCCCGCCTCACCTAGATTGAGTGACAGCTGCTCTGGGTAGAGCTCGCGGTAAAGGGTTTCCAGGTCGCCCCGGCGATACATATGACGATTGCCTCGCCTTGAGGTGCGGCGTTCACAGCCGCGGGCGTCGAGCTGCCGCTGCAGGTCGACCCGAGGGCAGTCAAACACCTTGACAGCATCCCGCAGGGGCACCCACTGCTCGACAAACTGCTGCCGCAGGGCATCGTCAGAGGTGTTGGCCAAACGTTCTAACAGCAAATTGGCCAGTAGCCAGCAAGCCTTGGTATCGGCTAGGGCGCGATGCGATCGCCCCACATCAAAGCCGAAGTGTCGCACCAGCTGCGGCAAACTGCGGGAGGGCAGATCGGCCAGCAGCAGCCGCGACAAAATTACGGTGCAAAACTGCTGGGCCTCAGGGCGCTTAAAACCCTGGCCCAGCCGCTGGTACTCCGCCTGAATAAAGCTGTAGTCAAAGGCCAGGTTGTGGCCGGTGAGCACCCCTTGGTCTAGGGGCGATCGCAGCGCTTGCCATACCACATCGGCAGCGGTACCCTGCTCGACCATGGCGGTGGTGATGCCCGTTAGCCGGGTAATGGTATGGGGTACGCGCACCTTGGCATTGACCACAAAGGATGCCTCGTGAATAATCCCCTGGTCTAGCGAACCCTGCACCAGCGCAATTTCAATCACCCTGGCCTCGTCTGGACGAGACCCAGTTGTTTCTACATCTACCACCGTCAGCAGCCCCTTGGACAACTGGCGGTAGTAGGCCAACAACTGGTCTGTCAAGAGCGCAGATTGAGCAATACCACCCACCGACACAGGAACCATAGGGCAAAGACTAGGGGAACCCTCCTAAGGTGCCATATTTTGTCTGACGCCACCGCTCAGACCCTAAAAACTTAGCCAGGCAACCTAACAGCTACCTGGCTAAACCAACGGATCGAGCATATCCCGGTAAGACTATCCAACCTTACGAGACGCGGTTCCATCCACGGTGGGCTTGCGCCAGAGCCGGGCAAAGCGCTCTTTGATCACCAACCACAGGAAGGGAAAATCGTCGACCAGGTAGCGTTTCCACAGTCGCCCGGGCTCGGTGCTCAGGCGGTAGAGCCACTCTAAGCCCAGCTTGCTCAACAGTTCCGGCGAGCGGGGCTTATTGCCCGCCTCAAAGTCGATGGCGGCCCCTACAGCTAGGAAAATATCAATATTGGGCAGCTGCTCGCGGTACTTGGCGATCCACTTTTCTTGTTTGGGTGCGCCAACGCCTACGACCAGCACGTTGGCGGGCGACTGACGAATCATCTCCAGGATGCGATCGCACTCGGTCTCGTTCTTTTCAAAGCCAAAGGACGGCGAGTGGGCCTGCACAATAATCTGCCGCCCAATGCGAGCATTGATGCGCTCCATCGCCTGAGCCGCAATGCCGTCCGCTCCGCCCATCAAAAAGATTTTGATGGCTTCGTTGTTACGGTGGTGCTCACAAAACATGGGAAACAGGTCTGACCCCGAAATCTTAGCTTTGAGAGGCGTGCCCAAAAACTTAGAAGCAAACATCAGCACCTGGCTATCGCAGACGCGATAGTCGGCCTTGCTGTAGGCCTTGACAAAGTCCATATCCTTTTGGAGCTTCATCAGGTGATCGACGTTGGGGGTAAATACCACGCCCTTCTTAAGCTGGCTCAAAAAGTCATTGACCGAAATGTTGTCGATCGGAATGCTAAGAATCTCGACCTGGGTTTGAATGCGCTCGTACTGCTGTTTGCGCAGCTCTCGGGCGGTGGATTCTAGGGCTGCCTTGCGAAACTGCCGATACAGCTGCTTGACGTTTTCTGCTGGTACCGGCTCACCAGCCTGAACTGCCGCCAGAGAAGCACCTGCTGGGTCAATCGATGACAAATTGCTGGGCTCTAAGCCCTGCTCCACAACTGGATTGATAACGACTTCGTTGACAACAGCTGCATCAATAGCTGATGTGACAACTTGTCCAGTAGACTGTGACTCCATAGGATTATCCAACTTCAAGAACCAGAGAGATACCGATTAACTAAAGCGCTTAGGTAACTGTTTGCCCTACGCCAACAACCCCTATTGCTTGCTCAACCCTCGATGGTTCGTTGGGCAAATGCGACCGCTGCTACAAACTAGCTTAGTGTTACAAAAATAACTAGTCATATTGGTATAATCACGGTATTTTGTCGGGATGCTTGCTGGTTAGGTGGTGGAAAGGGGTGACCCACCTCAACCCAGTGCGCAGATCTTCGCTTACTGTCTTAGGAGACTCACTCAGTCTAGGGCAGGGTGCGAGAAAGCACGGACAGCATCGACACAGTTCATAAAAGCTGAATACCTCTGTGAAGCTGACTTTGACTTCACCGCGATCGCAGGAGACAGCTACTTGAGGCAGGAGCAGCTCGGGCTGCTGTTCCCTCTATCCTTTAGAATTGCAGCAGTCTGACTAATGCTTTGGTGGTTCTGTACGGCCTTTCACCGAGTGCAGATTACCTACAGGGCGCTTGAAAACTGCCGTTACCTATTGCCCATGACCTCTCCTCCTCGCGATGTTCAGCTTTACGCCATGGCCGCAGGCACCACGGTCCTGCGCTGCCGCAGTTGGAACCGCCTTCGGTTTGAGATTGAGTACGGGTTAGAGCGCGGCACTACGGCAAATACCTATCTGATTCAGGCCGATCGCGTTGCCCTGATCGACCCCCCTGGTGAATCGTTCAGCGACATATTTCTAGCTGCCCTAGAGGGCCACATTGACCTATCTCAGCTGAATTACATCGTTTTAGGGCACATCAACCCCAACCGGGTCGAGACTTTAAAGATTCTGCTGAAGCGGTTGCCAGACGTTACTGTGGTGTGCTCAAACCCTGCCGCCTTAGCTCTCAAGGACCTGCTGCCTGAAGCCTCACCTCACCTTCGGGTCATTCGCAGCGGCGATGATCGCCTCGATTTAGGCCAAGGCCATCATCTTCAGTTTGAGCTGATTCCCACCCCGCGTTACCCTGGTGGGCTGGCTACCTTTGACCCTTACTCTCAGGTGCTGTATTCTGACAAGCTCTTTGGGGCTCACCGCTGCGACGATGCGGTCTTTGACCTCAGCTGGCAAGACCTGCTCGAAGATCGGCGCTACTACTTTGACTGTCTGTTTGCTGCCAGTGCTCGCCAGGTGCTCGCAGCCCTGGGTCGTGTGACCACCCTACCCTTTCAGACCTTGGCTCCTGGGCACGGGCCGGTGGTGCGCTACAGCCCCCGAGAACTGGTACAGAGTTACCGTGACTGGGGACAAGCCCAAACCAGCCAAGACCTCTCGGTGGCGCTGATCTATGCCTCGGCCTATGGCAATACAGCCACCATTGCCCAGGCGCTGGCCCGAGGCATCACCAAGGCCGGAGTGTCGGTGGAGTCGATCAATGCTGAGCAGGCTAGCCCCGACGAAATCAAATCGGCCGTAGAAGGCTCGGCTGGGTTTTTAATGGGGTCGCCTACCCTGGGTGGCCACACCCCTACTCCGATGCAGACGGCCCTGGGGATTGTGCTGTCGACCGCTTCTAAGACCCAGCCGGCGGGGGTGTTTGGCTCCTTTGGCTGGAGCGGGGAAGCCATTGATCTGTTGGAGAGCAAGCTCAAAGACGGCGGCTATAGCCTGGCCTTTGAGCCCATTCGCGTGAAGTTTAAGCCCACCGATGTCACCCTCAAATATTGCGAAGAGGTGGGCACCGACTTCGCTCAGGGGCTCAAAAAGGCCACGCGAGCGAAGCAGCCGCGCACCCCGGCCTCAGCGGTGGAGCAGGCTGTCGGCCGGATTGTGGGGTCGCTGTGCATTGTCACCGCCCGCCATGGGGAGGTGTCGAGTGCCATGCTGGCCTCTTGGGTGTCCCAGGCTTCCTTTGCGCCGCCAGGGTTTACGGTGGCGGTGGCCAAGGATCGGGCGATCGAGTCGCTGCTGTACCCCGGCTATGGGTTTGTGCTGAATATTTTGGCGGAGGGACGGCACCTGGGGCCGATGAAGCACTTTCTCAAACCCTTTGCCCCTGGCGAGGACCGCTTTGCCGAAATTGAAACTGATGTGGCCGAGAATGGCGCGCCGATCTTGACTGAGGCGATCGCCTACCTAGAGTGCACCGTCGAGCAGCGTATGGAGTGCGGCGATCACTGGCTGGTATACGCCACGGTGCAGGCGGGCCGGGTGTTAGATGGCAACGGTAAAACCGCCATTCACCACCGCAAAACCGGTACTCACTATTAAGCTGCGTGAACGACTGGCCCCGAAGTGGTTACGCCATAACCGAATATGCTACCAGTAGGGATACTGCCCAAGGGGCTGAGCGGCTTAACTGGAGCCTGTTTCAGCTTGCTATGAAACCTAGCTCGTAGGTTCAGCAGGTGGGGCAAATTGGGTCAGGGTGCCGGTGGTTTGGGTTCAGTGGGCCTAGACAACCGGGGCGGCTGGGCATTCTATAGCCAACACCGCCGACCGTGACGAGGTTGACCGCTCATACAGTAAACCGCTTTAAAATCCCAAGGTTTATGCCCGTTGTTTCTCACTGCTCCGATCGCGACCAGACGTTGCAGTCGGCCTACCGGTTTTTAGATCGTCGGTTGGGTCAGGCGCGGCAGAGTCATCAGCCCCAGCTGGTGAGCCTGAGTTTTGATATTCCCCCGGTTGACCCGCTGATGGTGTTGGCCCGGCTGGCTCCCAGCAGCGATCGCCACCTGTACCTTGAAACCCCCGCCGCTCAGCGATCGGTGGTGGGATTTGGTGCCGCGCTGGTCTACGAAACTGCGGGAGCGCGCCGCTTTGCCCAGGCCCGCCGATTCATTGAGCAGTGGCGTGGCAAAACCCACCGCTACAGCGAAGCAGGGCCAGCTGCGGCTCTGAGCGGGGCTGATGGAACCCGATTTTTTTGCGCATTCACCTTTTTTGCCGACTCTCAGGATGGCGAGGCGACCTTTCCTGCCGCGACGGTGGTGTTACCCCAGTGGCAGCTGGTGCGCCAGGGGGGGCAGGGCGTACTGACGCTAAATCACCTGGTGACGACGACCTCCGATGTGGAGACCATCATTGACGACCTGGCTAACCAGCTGCGAGCAGTAGAGCGCCTGGGCACGGCTCCCTGGCGCGATCCGCTGCATCCGGCTCGGCTACCGGTACAGCCTGTGCCCGAGGCTGGCCAACAGTTCAGGACGGCCGTAGACCGCGCCCTGAGCTACATGACCCGGCATCCGGTACAAAAAATTGTGCTGGCCCATGCCCTAGACTGGGTCAGCACTGAGCCGATACAGCCTCTGGCGGCCCTGGGGCGTCTGCGGCAGCGCTACCCGGACTGCCATGTATTTTCCGTGGGCCAGGGCAACGGCAAGACGTTCATGGGAGCCAGTCCGGAACGGCTGCTCAGCCTTACCCAAGGCCAACTAATCACCGATGCTTTGGCTGGGTCGGCGCCTCGGGGGGGCTCGCCATTTCAGGACGACTATCTCGCCCAGGGGCTATTGCACAATCCCAAAGAACGAGGAGAGCACCGGCTGGTGGTAGAGTTTTTGGCCCGGCAGCTCCGGAGCGTAGGGCTATGGCCCCAGTACCAGCCTCGGCCTAAGGTGCGGCGACTGTCCAACATTCAGCATTTGCATACGCCGATGCGTGCCCGCGTGCCCCGTCATATTCACCCGCTGCACATTGTGGAGGCCCTGCACCCAACTCCTGCGGTGGCTGGGGTGCCAACCCGTGAAGCCTGCGACCAGATTCTGCGCTTTGAAGATTTTGATCGGGGGCTCTACGCGGCGCCCTTGGGATGGGTGGGGGCCAATGGCGACAGCGAGTTTATTGTGGGCATTCGCTCGGCGCTAGTGGCGGATACCTGGGTGCGGCTGTACGCCGGGGCTGGTATTGTAGCAGGGTCTAACCCCGATCGCGAGTGGGCAGAAATTAAGCTCAAGCTGCGCGCCCTGGGCGAGTCGCTGGTGTAGGCCCCTTCTATTGATCCATGACTTTTGATTTTCGCAATACTAACGCCCTTTGGGCCTCGGTGCTGGCGGCCACACTAGCTCGACTGGGGCTGAAAACCGCTGTAATTTCGCCTGGTTCACGCTCTACGCCCCTGACTATAGCCCTGGTCAGCCACCCTGAGATTGAGGCGGTGCCGGTGCTCGATGAGCGATCGGCGGCGTTTTTTGCTCTAGGTCTGGCTCGGCGAACCGGGCAGCCGGTGGTGTTGGTCTGCACCTCCGGTACCGCTGGGGCCAACTACTACCCCGCCGTGATTGAGGCGCGAGAAAGCCGCATTCCCCTGCTGGTGCTAACCGCCGATCGCCCCCCCGAGCTGCGCGACTGTGCTTCGGGCCAAACCATCGATCAGCAAAGGCTGTTTGGCACGTTCCCGAACTGGTATGCGGAGCTAGCGGTGCCCGTGGCGGAAGTGGCCATGCTGCGCTATCTGCGACAGATCTTGGGGCAGGCTTGGGGGCGATCGCTCTATCCAGTAGCGGGGCCAGTGCATCTCAACTGTCCCTTCCGCGACCCCTTAGCCCCGATCGCCGATGGCTCGGTGACACACTTAAAGGATGAAATCAGCGATGACTTTCTAGCGGCGGTTGAGGTGCCAGCTTTGGGAGACTTCTCGACACCAGGGATAGATCTGCCTTGGCTGGAGACTTGGCGAGGATGCGATCGCGGCCTAATTATCGCTGGGCCGGCACAGCCCGTCGATCCGCTAGGTTACTGCAAGGCCGTTGCTGCTCTAGCCAACTACCTGGGCTGGCCAGTGCTGGCTGAGGGGTTATCGCCGCTGCGTAACGCAGCCTCATTGAATTCGCACTTGGTTAGCACCTATGACATGGCATTGAGACAGCCCACCTGGGCGAAAGATCTGATGCCTGAGCAGGTGATTCAGCTCGGTCCCCTGCCCACCAGCAAACGACTGCGCCAGTGGCTACAGGATACTCAGCCTCGCCGCTGGGTGCTCGACCCGGATGGGACTAGCCTCGACCCTCTCCACGGTCCGGTCACTGCGGTGCCCCTCAGCGTCACCGCCCTGTCGCGAGCGTTGCCTCCCATCTCAGCAGCGCCTCAGACGGGGCTCTACCACGACCAGTGGTTAGTTTTAGATAAGGAATTGCGTCAGTATCTCGATCGCGCTTTAGCAGAGCTGAATGAACTCTTTGAGGGCAAATCACCCTGGCTGCTGGCCCGCTGTTTGCCGAAAGGGACTCCGGTAGTTGTCGCTAACAGTATGCCGATCCGCGACGTGGAGTGGTTTTGGCCGCCGGGCGATCGCGCCCTGCGCCCCTACTGCAACCGGGGGGCTAACGGCATCGATGGCACGCTCTCGACAGCTCTAGGAATCGCCCACGATGGCCCGCCTGCGGTGCTACTTACAGGCGATCTGGCCCTGCTCCACGACATCAACGGTTGGCTCAGCGTGCCGCGCCTGCGGGGCCATCTCACCGTGGTGGTGGTCAACAACCGGGGGGGCGGTATTTTTGATCAACTGCCCGTCGCCACCCTACCCATCCCTGGCGAACGCTGGTTTGAAGACTTTTTTACCACGCCTCAAACCGCTGACTTCAATCGTCTTTGCGCTGCCTACGGCGTGAACTACGAGCGAGTTGAAACCTGGAGTCAGCTAATGGCCAGCGTCAGCAGTTTACCCACCACCGGTGTGAGGTTGCTGGAGGTACGGTGCGATCGCACCCAATCCCACCACCTGCGACAACAGCTCCTCACTCCTCCAGAGAATCTATCGAACCTTTTGCACCAGAATCCTTAGGCTACACGAGCCCAGTTTCAGCAGTTGGCATTCCCAACTACTCATCTACCCCTCTCCCCCTTTTCCTTTCACTCCCTTCGCCTGGGGCAGCCAAAACGTAAACTCACTGCCCTGACCCAAGGTGCTTTTAACCTCAATCTTGCCCCCCTGCACCTCGACCAAGCGGCGGCAGATGGTCAAACCTAGACCCGTGCCTCCAGAATTGCGGTTACGGGAGCGATCGGCCCGCCAAAATCGCTCAAATACGTAGGGCAAGTCTTCCTCAGCAATCCCAATGCCGGTGTCAGTCACGCTGACGTAAACCCGGCTGTTCTGGGCCCATGCCTTGACCGTAACCGCGCCCTTCTCGGTGTAGCGCAGGGCATTGCCCAGCAAATTGATCACGATTTGCTCAATGCGGCTAGGGTCGGCGTCCACCAGCGGCAGATCGGGCGGACACTGCAAGGTAATTGCGACGCGATCGGTGCTAGCAAACTGGTCGGCAAAAGGTCGCACCAGCGCGGTCAGCATTGGGCACAGCGCCACTGTCTGGGCTTGGATGGGTAGATAGCCCGCTTCCAGCTTAGACAGCTCTTGTAGGTCATTGACTAGGCGCTGGAGGCGCGTTGTCTCCCCTGCCAACCGCTGGTAAAGCTCGGGCTCTGGGGCAACGGTGCCATCTGCCAGCCCCTCCAGATAGCCGTGGATGATTGTTAGCGGAGTGCGCAGTTCATGGGTGAGATCGCCAATCAGCTCGCGGCGGTGCTCTTCCACGCCCTCCAGATCTGCCGCCATGCGATTAAAACTGCTGGCCAACCGCTGAATTTCCAAAATTTCTGAGGGCGGCACGCGGGCGTTCAATCGGCCAGCGGCAAACGATCGCGTCACCTCCGTCATCTGATCAAGCGGGCGAATGATGCGCCGCGACACCAAGTAGCTCAAGCCCCCGGCGGTACCCCCACCCACCAAGATCGCCCACAGCATGCCCCGGCTCCAGGCGGCCTCAAACCCCTTGACTAGCTGGGTGCGACGCTGCACGCTCAGCACCCCATTCTCATAGCGCTCCAGGGAAATCACAAAAAGACGGGGGGTGTAAAGCCTGCCAAAGATAGCCAGGGCCAAAATGCCAATTCCCATCACCGCTAGGTGAGAGATGAAGAGACGGCTACGGAGACTAATTTTGGCCATAGTACAGGACGACCTTGAAGTTTTGCCTGGGGAGGGAAGACCCAGCACCCTAGGCTAGACCAAACTAGGTCGGGGTGTTTTGCAGTTCGGGCTGTTCTTCGGGCAGAATAGCGCCTTCTACGGGGCACACCTGGAGGCAAATGCCGCAGTCAATGCAGGTTGAAAAGTCAATCCAGTACCAGTCGGTGCCCTTGGTGTTTTTGCCGGGACCTTCGTGGATGCAGGCTACTGGGCAGGCGTCGACGCAGTCGGCGACGCCTTCACAAACGTTAGTCACAATCGTATGGGCCACAATCTCTCCTCATAGGCACAAAATAATGTCGGGGAATTGAAGTTCCCCTGGGTAGACAGTTTGGCTACCCTAACCCTGTAACTATTTTCCCGTAAGAAATTTGGCCAGGGCAAAGGCCATCCCCAACGTTAGTTCAGAGCTTCAATATCTGGCAAGCCGTCGGGGCCGATCCAGGCAATGCGGCTAATGCGGCGCTGACGGGCTAGATCGCGGGTGGCAGCGGGCAGCTCACCGTCGGCTAGGTGCACCTCAGCCCGCACCAGACTAGCTGAGGCTCGTAGGGTTTGGGCGTAGGTAAAGGCTGCTGCCGCTGCCTGGGGCACGGTGGGCACCACCAGCCAATCGCTAGGGGGCGTATCCTGAGGCAGATGGCCCGTGGGCAGCAGCGCTTGGTGCAGAGCCTCAATGTTTAGTACGAAGCCAATACCCGGGAACCCCTGACCTTGCGCCTGAAAAACACCTAATAGGTGGTCATAGCGGCCCCCCTGCCCAAGCACTTGGCAGCCCTGCTTAGGGCCAGTGACTACCTCAAATACCAGCCCAGTGTAGTAGTCAAAGGGTTGAATCAAGCTGAGATCGAGCGTCAGGGCTGGGGTAGGGCGCTGACTCCCGGCTTCCGTGTTGATGACGTCTCGCACTAGGGCAACCAGCGACTTTAGACGCTCCACCGCTGTTTGGGCTTCAGGTTCTAGGGCAAGCTGCCCCAAAGCCTGGAGCACGTCCTCAGGGTGACCGCGTAGGTCAAGCAGATGCAGGGCGTGCCGGTGCAGGTCTGGGGATAGACCCATGTCATCGAGAGCTACCCGGTCGAGGGCGGCAAGGGCTTGTCGCACCGCCTGGCGCTGGTCAGGAGCAAAGGGGGTGAGCAACGCCTGGGTGAGCTGGGCGTCGCCCAAGATCAAGCACCAGGAGTCGAGGGAGAGGCTGTGGAGACAGTCGAGCAGCAGCAGCACGATCTCGGCATCGGCTACTGTTGCCCCGGCTCCGAGCAGCTCGACTCCGGCCTGGTAAAACTCCTGCTGGCCTCCGTGGCTACCCTGAGTCGCCTGGCGAAACACGTTGGCGTTGTAGTAGAGCCGCTGGGGATAGGTAACTCTAGCCAAGCGGGTGACTGCGGTGCGGGCGATCGAGGCGGTCAGCTCAGGCCGTAGCCCCAAACGCTTACCCGCGACGGGTTGAAGCTCAATCACCGCTTCCTGGTCGATCGCTCCCCCCGCCATTAAGGTATCCATCCGCTCTACGGTGGAGGTGATGATGCGGTGGTAGCCCCAGCGCTGAAATACCTGTTCTAGGCGATTCTCAATCCAGTATTTTTGAGCAACGTCAAGGGGTAGTAGGTCGCGCGCGCCGGTAGGGGGTTGGTAGGTCATCACTTTTTCTTGCCTCCAAACAGGCCAAAGAAACCACCGCCCTGGTTGGAAGATTTGGAGTTAGAGGCTTTGGTATTACTTCCTTTTGATTTGGCGGTCTGAGTCGACCCGGATGTAGACCCACCGCTAGTCTTATCTACCCGAGCCTGAACGGACTGCGCCCTTTCGTCATTGGGGTCGATCTCGAGGGCGCGTTTAGCGTGGATGCGGGCCATGGTGCTCTGACCGGCCTTGAGATAAATCGCCGATAGGTAACTATGGCACTGAACATTGTTGGGATAGGCTTTGACGGCTTCCCGCAGTTCTAAAATGGCTCGGCTATAGTCGCGGTTTTGATCGTATTCCTGGGCTCGGTTAACGTAGCTCTCTAGAATAGCCGCCTGGTTTTGCCGGGCCGTTGGCACTGTCGTTGTAGGGGCGGAAGGGGCAGCGTTGGGGCGCGATTTAGCGGCGCTGGCCGGGGAGCCAACCGATGGGCCATCGTTGGCACTGCTGCGGTACAGATAAATTAGGTTGAGCTCACTCAGTTCACCGATCACCCCAGTCACATTCTCCAGGTCGTCGAATTGACTTTCGGCTAAGCTACCAACGGCTTTGCGGTAAGCCGCGTCGGCATGGGGAGCTTTGAGCAGGGACTGAGCCTCTGCAGAGCTAACCGTGGGTGCTGTGCCGATCTGGCGTAGGGACTGCGCTTTGAGCTTGAGCATGATGCCATGCTCAGTACTTGACTTTTCCTGGGTCAAGGCCTCGTAAGCGGGGTTGACCAGCTTGGAGAGAATGTCGCTGGCCCGTTGGGCATCGGTAGCGGCGGCCCCAGATAAACTGTCGGGATGCAGCATACGGGCGATCGCCAGGTAGCGTTTGCGCACAGCCTTGGCATCAGCCGTTACTGGCACTCCCAGCACAGCGTGATGGTCATCAAAGTCAAGTTGAAACAGCCCTTGATCTGGTTTCATGGTCACTTACCCGAGGGACGACTCAGGGAGCAATAAGACACAAATTAAATTCTCTTCACTCTACCCAGTCAACCTCAGTTTAACCATCCCCTGGTCTTTTTAGCGGTTTGAGGCTAACTGGGATCGAAGATTGGGGTACGCACTGGTTAGAGAAGGGAGGGGAGTACTAGCGGCTGAATCTTCCCAAGGGTCTGGCTCATGGCTGAATGAATTTGGCCGTTGGTGGCCAACAGGCGCCCTGTCCCCACGTCCAGCGGCGAGCCATCATAGGCGGTCACTTGGCCTCCCGCTTCTCGCACGATCGCAATTCCAGCGGCAATGTCCCAGGGCGATAGCCCTCGCTCCCAATAGCCATCCAGGCGGCCACAGGCGACATAGGCGAGGTCGATGGCGGCGGACCCCCCTCGGCGCACCCCCTGGGTGAGGTGGGTGAAGTGGCAAAATTCGGCGTAGTTATTGTCGGGGGTTTCGCGGCGATCGTAGGCAAATCCGGTTACCAGCAGGCTCTGAGCCAGCTGATCTGTGGTTGAAACCCGGATCGGGCTGCGGTTGAGGGTGGCCCCTAAACCTTTGGCCGCGCGAAAGAGATCGCGGTGGATCGGGTCATAAATCACCCCAAGCACCGGCTCTCCATCGGCCAGCAGCCCGATGGACACCGCACAGAAAGGATACTGGTGGGTGTAGTTGGTGGTGCCATCGAGGGGGTCTATGGCCCACAGCAGACCGGCCTCTCGGTCTCTAATTACCCCTGACTCTTCAGCTAGAATGCCGTGGTCAGTGGGGAGGTGTCGCTCTAGCACGGCCATCACGGCGACCTCTGCGCCGCGATCGGCTTCGGTGACCAAATCGCCAGACCGACCTTTCTCATCAATGGTGGTGAGGTTGCCCCAGTGGTGCTGAAGCACCGCTCCGGCGGCTAGGGCAGCCTCGGTGGCGCTGTCTAACCAGCGCTGTAAATCAGACTCGGCAGGAAGAGACATTAAATTAGCGTTGGGACGACTCAAAGTAACGGGGTGAGGCTGATTAGTCTTCGTCTAGGGGTAGCCCTCGGCGCACTTTGCCTTTGCCAAAGTAGCGGCCAAACTGTAGCTCATAAACCTCGTCTTCATCCTGGGTTTCGGCCTGGATGTTGCTGCGGGGATAGCTGACGCACAGTAGCGCGTAACCCTGCTCACGCAGATCGGGGGAGAGCCCCATGGCCTCGGGTTGATCGACTTCGCCTTCGAGCAGGCGCACCGCACAGGTGGTGCAGGCACCGTTGCGGCAGGCAAACGGCAGCTCGACTCCCTGGCTCTCGGCGGTTTGAAGAATGTAGCGGTCTTCGGGCACCTCTACGGTGTATATGCGCCCGGTCTGGCGGTGGTGGACGGTGACAGTGTGGGTGCGGGCCATGTGGTAGGTCAGTCTTGGCAGAGTAACGGCGGGTGCGGAATAGGTCGGTAAATTGAGGTCGAAGGGGCGATCGCGGGCCAGCGCCCCAACCGTCAATTACCCCTGCTATGGTCTCACGAAACAATTGCTCTATGGCAGGCGAGCCTAATTCTGCAATAGAAACTAGCGCGGCCCCTGTTCTCTAGCTCCATTGTTTGCTACGATAGCCTCTCAGCGGTGATGAGCCGCCCCCTGGAGAGATGGCCGAGCGGTTGAAGGCGCAGCACTGGAAATGCTGTTTAGGGGTGACCTTAACGAGGGTTCGAATCCCTCTCTCTCCGTTTTAATTGGTTTAGCTTTCCTACCTTGGTCAATCTGAGGTTTTGGCTAGCTTGTTTTGAAGGCCGTTTTAGGTTGGCGCGATCGAGCCACCAAAATTGGCGGCTTTGATCGGTAGGTTGAGAAGTTGGCGTGGTCAAGCCGCACAACCGCCAGTTTTTAGAACCGGCGGTTGTGCTCGCGCTGAATTCTGCCTGGTGTGCTTTGAGCTGCTGCTGAGCTAGGGCCATTGCCCTGTATTGGGGGGCACGGCACTGCGTCGTTTGGCCTGGCGTCGCTGGCTGGCCAGTCGTTCTAAACTTAAAGAAATCACCCCTAGGGTGACCAAAATTACGCCCATCCACTGGATAAACAGCAGCGCTGACTTTTCGCCAGGGGTAATTAAGTAGGCCAAAATAGCGGTCGCCACCGGCCCGCTGGCGGCCACAATCGAGGCTTGAGATGCCCCAAGCAACTTAACGCCGTAGTTGTTGAAGAGGTAGCCCAGCAGCGTTAGCAGCCCCAGCAGCCCAGCTCCGACATAGAGGCCCAGGGAACGAGTGGGCTCACCAGGGTCGAGGCCGAAGAAAGACCCCACGATCAAAATCACACTGGTGAGAATAAAGATAGTTGAAAACTGAAGCAGACTTGCTGAGACTGGGTGCAGCCGTTTAAAGCAGAGCTGCATGGCTATCAAAAATAGCGAAAAGGCAACGCTAGCCAGCAGTGCAGCCCCTACCCCCCACAGCGATACGCCGTTGCCGCTGAGGTCGGTGTAGATCCGGGGCAGGGCGGTGAATACAATTCCCATGGTGATGGCAAACATCACCACCAGGCGCAGGGGTGTAGGGCGATCGCCGAACAAGAACCAAGCCAGCGGCACCGTGATCAGTGGATACATAAACAGCAGCGTCACCGCTACGCCGGGGCCGACATCGGCGATCGCTTTGTAGATCAGCACCTGCGACAAAAATAAGAAGAAGCCACTGGCGATTACTTGTACTAGGGGACGCCTTTGATCGCGGTGGAAGATTTGGCGTATATCGTTGCCGACGTTGGGATAGAGGCGAGGGGCTACCAGCGCCAGCAGAGGTACGACTACCACCATGCGCAACCACAGCAGCAGCAGCGAGTTAGGAATCGTTAAGGACAAAACCTCCGCCATGGGAATGCGCCCCAACAGCTGTCCGCCGTAGCCGATTACACCCACAATGACGTTATGTAATGACAGGGCCAACGTCGAGAGCACCACCATCAGCAGCCCTAGTTGGAGATCGGTGGGGGAGGAGCGGCGCCTGTTCTCCGAAGGCGCAGTTTCTGCGGGGTTGGGCTGCGATCGCAGCAGAGCTGCTGAGGGGTGCTGCGCGATGGCTTGCGATGGTGGGGCGTAGCCAGAGGGAGTAGATTCTGACCCTGGGTAGCTTGGGTCGGACTGGAGCCCTCGGTAGGAATTGGGGGGTAGTGCCGGTTCTGTTAAGCTGCCAGGCTTGAGGGGCAGAGTGCTATATCCGTTTCGGCTGGGGGCGGTGGTTCCTGGAGGAGGCACCATTTGGCTTTGCAGCTGCTGGCTCAGCCGAGCGACCAGGGCTTCTAAGATGGCTTCCCCCTGCTGTTCAACACTCTGCATGCGGCTGAGTTGTTGAGAGATGTTGCTCTGATAGCTAGTCAGATCTTGTTGTAGAGAAGCTAGGGTGCTTTGGAGCGTTGCGTCGAGGGCGGCCAGGCGCTGGCTAGCATTAGCCAGCGGAGGAATTGCGGCCTCATAGGGGGTGGCCTGAAGGGCATTGGGGTGAGTGTTGGTCAGGGCGGTTTCGAGCCGTCCTTGCAGGTGCGTGGCCAGGGCGATCGCCAGGCGTTTGGCCCAAGCCTGCTGCTGGGCGATTTGCTGCTGGCTCAACCCCTCGGCGTAGGTAGTTTGCAACTGCCGATGCTGTGCCTGAAGGGTTTCAAAATCTCCCTCCAGAGCCTCAATGTCGGCCATCAGCCGCTGCTTTTTGGCCTGGAGATGGGCGATGTCCTCTGATAGATAGCTTGAGACCTGGTGGTGCAGGGTCTCGAGGTCGTGGCCCAAGATCCGCAAAATAGCCTCAGCCGACTGAGGCTCAGGCTGCGAAGTGGCGAGATTGGGTAGATGGTCAGAGGGCCCCATGGGTATGTCTCTCAGGGTGCGGTCATTAACTGCGGTCGGCAGGCAACTTTACAGGCTGCCTCGGCACGAATGCTAGTATTGTGCTCAAAAAATCCAAAAAGATCTCTAGTAGCGCCAGATTTAGAATGACCCGGCCTTGCCCAACACTACAATCTCTCGGTGATTTCTTAACGGCTAGGCTATCTAAACGTATTGCCTACCGTGTCTTGTTAGTTGTCATGATTGAGACGTAATTCTGGTTCTGGCTATTCTCAGGGACGATATGCTGAACGGCTACCGCTAAAACAGCCAAACCACCCGGTGATTCTCAGTGAGGCGCTCTGCGATCTGGATGGCACCCAAGCGGGCGGCTTCGGTGAAATGCCTCAGCTTACCCTAACCGCGATCGGACAGCCCTCCTGCCCGATCGCGCTAGTTTGAGATGCGGCTGGGGCTGTTGATTTTGGCTGACGAACGCTACAAGCCGGCCTAGCTGAAAGATCAAGCGATCGCAGAGCTTCCAAGGCAGTCCAAGTCCGCCTGGCCGCCATGGTTATCTATGAGGTGCGCGACTCCCTCAATCCGGTTCTTTTGGGGTTCAAATTCCTTGGGTAGCTGTTGCGGCGAGTGACTTAAGATTGACAATTGCCAAACGCATTGTAGAAGCCAACCAGGAACAGCTCACCATCACCGCTGCTACTGGCACTAAGGTGATGGTTACCCTACCCCAAATGAAGACAGGCTTAGCAACTTAGTGCACTGCGATCGCGTTTATAGCTAGGGCTAAACCCCCTAAAACATGTCCAGATCCAGGGCCTTAGAGCCGCCTTCTTCAATCAGCACCAAAATTTTGCCTAGCTGTGACCAGATCAGCAGACCACTGAGCAGGGTCATCGGTACCCCCATGGCGTAGGCGGCCTTAGCCGAAAAGCCAAACAGCTCGATGCCCGAAGCCAAAAAAACGCAGACCCCGGCACAGATGCCAAAAAAAGGAATCTGCAGCTGAGGGCCGCGCATGGTAGCCAGAATGCGCGTGGAGCGTTTGCTGTTCCATTCGTTAACCGACTGCTGCAAAGCGGTGCTAAAGGCATAGCCCGAAGTCACAGCGGCCAAAAAACCAGCAAAAAACAAAACGTAGGGCGGTTGTGGATACACGGGTTTAGAAAAACGAAACAATAGTTTACTTTTCCAAATTATAGGGGAGAGCTGCCCCTAACCCTTACTCCCTACCCATTTAACCCTAGACATGGCCTAGCTGAACTTGCCTCAGGGTTAAGGTCGCAGCACCTGGCGCAGATCGCCAACGACCGGTACCAACTGCTCTGCCCGCTCCAGGGAATAGCTGGTTAATGCTCCCCAAGCCACCCCCAGCACACGGTCAAGGGTGATATCGTCCTTCACCAACGACCACAGCCGCTGCACCTCCTGGGTATGCAGCCGGTCGTCCTCCGTCAGGGCCAGCACAATCATCTGGCGCAGGTGCATCCCTTCCTCAGACATCAGGTAGCGAATGCCCATCCCCGCTGTGGGCAGCAGATCGAAGCCAGTGTCTCCTTGGGCGATCGCCAGCATGTTTTCCAGCCGCTGCCACTGGAGCTGGCCGTCCTGAAACAACACCTCCAGCAGACGCTGACGCAGGGCCGGGGTTTCACCCACCAGCAGGCGACGGGCCACATAGGGATAGGCCACATTGATAATTTTGAAGTTGGGGTTGAGGCTTAAAGCCAAACCCTCCTGGGTGACCAGCGAGCGAATGATTAGGGCAAACTTGGCGGGTACCCGGAAGGGGTATTCGTACATCAGCTCTGAAAACTGATCGGTGACAGTCTTGAAGTTGAAATCGCTCACCTTAGAGCCCAGGGCGCTACCCAATACCCGTTGGAGGGCAGGAATAATCGGGCCCAGGTCAGTTTCAGGTGTGAGGAAACCCAGCTTAACGAAGTCTCGTCCCAGGCTGTCGAAGTCCTGGTTGATCAGGTGTACGACCGCATCTACCAGGGTCTCTTTCGTGACCTGGTCAAGCTGATCCATCATGCCAAAGTCGATGTAGGCCATGCGCCCGTCGGCTAAAGCAAACAGGTTGCCAGGATGAGGGTCAGCATGGAAAAACCCAAACTCCAGCAGCTGGCGCAGCCCTGCTGTCACCCCAATCTCGATCAGGCGATCGGGGTCAAGGTTGTCCTCCTTGAGCGAGACCGTGTCGGTGAGCTTGCAGCCGTCGATCCACTCGAGGGTGAGTACCCGCTGACTACAGTAGGGCCAGTAGATAACGGGCACCTTCACCGTGGGGTCATCTTTGAAGTTGGCAGCAAATCGCTCGGCGTTGCGACCTTCGTTGAGGTAGTCAATTTCCTCAAACAGCTTGGTACCAAACTCATCCACAATCAGGGTCAGATCGTGCCCTAGGTTGAGGGGCAAAAAGTTGCCCAACCAGCGCGCGGCCCAGCGCATCAAATACAGGTCGCGGCATAGAACCGGCCGTAGGTAGGGCCGTTGCACCTTGACAGCGACTTCCTCTCCGGTAAACAGCCGCCCCTGATATACCTGCCCCAGGCTAGCTGCGGCCACCGGTAGAGCCGATAGATCACTAAAAATTTCTTCAGGGCTGTAGTTGAGTTCTGCCTCGACAATCGCCATCGCCTTGGCGGTGGGAAAAGGCGGCAGCTGGTCTTGCAGCTTGGTGAGCTCGTCGAGAAAGTCTTGTCGCACCAGGTCGGGCCGGGTAGAAAGCGCCTGACCGACCTTAATAAACGTTGGCCCCAGGTTGGTCAGTACCTGACGCAGCTGAATTGCTCGGCGGGGGCGATTTTGCTCTTCCCGGCCGAACCACTGATCCATCTGCAGGCCCAGCACGAAGGTGCCTAACCACCACGAAATCTGTAAAATTCTCCAGGTCAGGGTGCCCACCCGCCAGCGAAAGTAGCGGGCGATCGCCGCTGCATCGTAGGTGCCCATCAAAGCCGGATCTGTCGTTGCCACTGTGCCACCTGCCCCTTACATTACTGTGCGGTGCTGCCCTAGCGGGTGGGGCTATCGCTGGTTTAGGAATGCCATCAACGAGCAAATAGCACGTTGAGGCAAGCGGCGATCGAGAACCCCTAAGCTGGGTTAATCTACCTTAAATATAGTATATAAAACTACAAACAAATCCGACTAAGCCCAGTGAGAGATTCAAGGGCTCGTCGGGATTCTGGCCAGTAGATTGTGGCAGCGAGGTTAGCAATACTGGGCGGCCTTAAGTCCTACCTCAGCCAACACAGATTTCAACGTTTGCACCACCTGATCCTGAGCTGCCTCCCCCAGTTCGGGGAACATGGGCAATGACAACACCTGCTGGGCCGCGGTTTCTGCCTGGGGAAGATCGCCTGGCTGATACCCCAGGCTATGGTAAACGGGCTGTAGGTGCAGAGGCAGTGGGTAGTACACCATGCAGATCACTCCGGCCTCTCGCATCAGCTGCTGTACCTGGTTGCGCTCTTGGCCCTCAGCAGTGGCCTGGGTTAGACGCAGGGTGTACTGATTCCACACCGAGCGGCCAAAGGTCACAGACTCAGGCCGCACGACTTCGGTGACCGGAGCTAGCAGGTGGTGGTAGCGATCGGCTACCTGCGATCGCTGCTGATTCCAGCGATCGAGGTGGCGTAGTTTAATGGCCAAAATCGCGGCCTGCACCGAGTCGAGACGACTGTTAACCCCAATGGCCTCGTGGTGATACTTCACCCGACTGCCGTGTTCACTCAGCATCCGGGCGGTGGCTGCTAGATTGTCGTCGTTGGTCGTAAGGGCCCCGCCGTCGCCACAGCCCCCCAAGTTTTTTGTGGGAAAAAAGCTAAAGCAGCCCACATGCCCAATCCGACCGACCTGCTGCCCCATCCACTCCGCGCCAGTGGCTTGGGCACAGTCTTCGATCACCGTCAGGTCGTAGCGGGCAGCTAAATCCATGATTGGCCCCATATCTACGGGGCGACCAAACAGGTGCACGGGCATGATAGCTCGGGTGCGATCGCTAACAGCGGCCTCAATTTTGGCCACATTTATATTGAAGGTGTCGAGGTCAATATCGACGAACACCGGCGTTGCCCCCACGGCACTAATCGCTTCCGCCGTGGCAATAAACGTAAAGGGCGAAGTAATTACCTCATCGCCAGGGCCAATGTTCAAAGCCCGCAAAGCCAGATACAAAGCGTCCGTGCCAGAGTTGCACCCAATACAGTGCTTCGTGCCTACATAGTCTCCAAAGGCTTGGGTAAAGGTTTCGACGACAGGTCCATTGATGTATTGTCCAGAGGCTAGCACCTCGGCCACGGCAGCATTCACATCAGATTGAATTGCTCGAAACTGCTCCGTAAGATCAACAGGAGGAATTACACTCACTCGCTCACACTCACCTAGTGGATAGGCTTAGTTTACCCTAACCCCACGGCCGTGTTAGGTGCTGCCTAAAGGGCGATCGCTGCCCCTGCCCAATCTACCCATGGCCCTGTGGTCTAGGAGTTTCCCGTGCTCGATTTATCTCTTACTTCTACTGGCTCGTCTATCCCCAGAGACGAGCACACTCGTTGGATGCAGCGCTGCCTAGAACTGGCTCGGCTCGCGGCCGGTCAAACAGCTCCTAATCCAATGGTGGGGTGTGTGGTATTGCAGCAGGGTTTAGTGGTTGGAGAAGGTTTTCATCCACAAGCTGGGCAACCCCACGCTGAGGTGTTTGCCCTAGCTCAGGCCGGAGCCCGTGCCCAAGACGCCACCCTCTATGTCAACCTAGAACCCTGTAATCACACTGGGCGCACTCCCCCCTGTACAGAAGCGGTGATCCGAGCGGGTGTGCGTCGGGTATGCGTCGGGATGGTCGATCCCGATCCCAGGGTGTCGGGCTCAGGCATTCAGCGGCTTCGCCAGGCCGGTCTTGAGGTCATCGTTGGAGTTGAAGAAGAAGCCTGCCGACAACTCAATGAGGCCTTCGTGCAGCGAATAACTCGCCAGCGCCCCCTAGGCCTGCTGAAGTATGCCATGACCTTAGACGGCAAGATTGCCGCCGTCAGCGGCCACAGTGCTTGGGTAACAGGGCCCACAGCTCGCGCTGCCGTACACCAGCTGCGCGCCACCTGCGATGCGGTAGTTGTTGGCGGCAACACCGTTCGTCACGACAACCCTCGCTTAACTAGCCATGGTCATAGCCCCCATAACCCTCTGCGTGTCGTCATGAGCCGGCGCCTCGAACTTCCCCCTGAGGCCAACCTGTGGCGTACGGAAGACGCACCAACTACAGTTTTTACTGGACCTGATGCCGACCCAGCACATCGACAGGCTTTAGCCACCAGGGGAGTAGATGTCGTCACGCTACCGGCACTCGCCCCTCGGTTAGTCACGGAGCACCTTTACCAGCGCGGCTGCGCCACAGTGCTGTGGGAATGCGGCGGCTTTCTGGCAGCCCAGGCTATCCGAGATGGCGTCATCGATAAGCTTTGGGCCTTTGTGGCTCCTAAGCTGATAGGCGGTGTAGCTGCCCCAAGCCCTATTGGTGACTTGGGCCTTCAGAACATGGGTCAGGCCCTGGCCTTGAAGCGCACTAGTTGGCGTCTCCTAGGAGATGATCTGCTGTTAGAGGGCTATTTGGACCTGCCTGCTGACAGTTAGCCCGACAACATCAAAGCAGACTGCTACAGCTGGATGGAGCACTGTTCTGTCATTGAGGGCTAGGGATAGATACGTACCAGTCGGGGAATATCGTAGGTCAACTCTCGTTTGCGCATAAAGGCGTCAAGTACCAGCCGTAGATCATCCTTGCCGCGAAATGACTCTACTCGTTGACGCACCTCGCCCTGCTCAAATATCAGCAGCGTCGGCAGGTTTGAGAGCCGGTAAGCGTTGGCTAGACGCAAGTTTTCATCGGCATTAACATCGACTAGCTTAATATGGCCCTCCCACTCAGCCTGAAAGCTTTGCAACACTGGGATAATGAGCTTGCAGAGCCCACACCAAGGAGCCCAAAAATGAACCAGTACGGGGAGTTCTGACTCAAGCACAGCTGTTCTAAACGTGGCTTCGCCAACAGACATCGGCATCTATAAATCAATGAAGGAATTTAACTAACTCTCCAGGCCGATTCCTGAGCGGAACCGCTGAACAAATATGATTTTGTTGAAGTTGAAGGAAAATATGCGGTTGCTATCGGGATCATTGTAGACCAGTTGAGAATGGAAGTTAATAGGTCAGAATAAGGATTCTGCCAAAGCCCCAACACAGGGCTTTGGCAATAGAAGCGGCCGCTGGTTTACGTCATGGAGCAGTTGTAAGTAGCTGCTCTATCTAAGATCTGGGAGGTAGTATGACCCCCAAGCCAAAGATTTAGCACCCAAGGGGCTGGTGCTGCCGGAGTAAGTTCAAAGCCTCATCGGCCGGTAAAGGCTTGGCAAAAAAATAGCCCTGACCATAGTCGCATCCCTCCTGCTGTAGCATGGCGACCTGGGTGGCGGTTTCTACTCCCTCAGCCACCACCTCCATGCCAAGTTTTTGCCCGAGGGTCAAGATAGTGTTGATAATGGCTCGATCTTCGTTGCTTTTCTCTAAGCGCCCTACGAAGGACTTATCCACCTTCAGAGTATCCATAGGAAATCGGTGCAGATAGCTGAGGGACGAATAGCCGGTCCCAAAGTCATCAATAGCCAGCTTTAGGTCTAAAGACTTGAGCTTGAGCATCAGGTCGATGGCGGCATCCACATCGCCCATCACCATGCTCTCGGTAATTTCAAGTCGAATGCAGTGGCCGTCAACCTGGGTTTCTTTTAAGGCGGCTTCGATTTGACTGACCAGATCAGTTTGACCAAACTGACGATTAGAGAGATTGATGCTCATAGTCAGGTGGCGATATTGGGGCAGTAAGGTGTGCCACTGGTGCAGTTGCTGACAGGCCTCGCGAAAAATCCACTGCCCTAAGGCCATGATTAGTCCGGTTTCCTCTGCTGCCGGAATGAATGCACTGGGCAGAACAAAGCCTCGATCTTTCTGGTGCCATCGCACTAAAGCTTCAAACCCAGCCAGTGCTCCCGTTTTGAGATTGATGATTGGCTGGTAGTAGAGCAAAAACTCGTGGTTGTCAAGAGCGCTAATTAAGTCGCTTTCGAGCTGAAGGCGGTTGACTGCTTCGGTTAGCATACCAGCCGCGAATACCTCAAATCGCGACTTGCCCAAGGCCTTGGCTCGGTACATGGCGGTATGGGCGTCGCGCAGCAGATCGGCCGGTTTGTGCTCTAACCCCGGCTGGCTGATAGCTACCCCAATGCTGAGGGTGCTGGGCAATTTTTGGCCATGCAGGGTTAGAGGTTCTGAAAGGACGTACTGAAGCTGATCCATCAGTTCTCCGGCAGCGGTGCTAGAGAGCTGGGTGAGTAGGAGGGCGAACTCATCGCCTCCGACCCGGGCTATTTGAGCCTCCGGAGGTGTGTGCTGCACCAGTCGCCCAGCCATCATTTGCAGCACCTCGTCACCCACCTGGTGCCCCAGACTTTCGTTGATTACTTTGAAGCGATCGATACCCATAAACGCCACTATCACAGGCTGATCGGGATTTTGTCGGTGGTAGAGAGCCTGCTGAATAGTATTGATAAAGGCTTCGCGGTTGGGCAGGCCGGTGAGGGAGTCATGGGTGGTGCGGTAGAGCAGCTTGTAAGCTAAAACCACTGCTGCTGCAATTACCATTCCTAATGCCGGCTCGGCTAAGGGGAGCCACACTAATCCATTAACCCCTAGCCAGCCAACTACTCCTAGGCCCCCCAGGAGTAGTCCGGAGGTCAGCAGCAACTCGCTAGGGCCCTTAACGACCCAAACTAGGGTGCCGGCGGCTAAACACCAGCTCCAAAGCCAAAGTCCTTCGGCCCAGGGCGGCAGGAATCGGTAGCTGGCGGGCTGTCCGGTAAGAATATCAAGCAGCTGGCGCACCATCTGCCCGTGGATGACTACCCCAGGCATGGTCGGTTCGCCGTCTTGATTGAAGCTGAAGGGTGTGTAGAAGCGGTCTTTGAGGCTGGCGGCGGTGGTGCCAATGAGGACGATATTGTCGTCAATCCAGGCTGGATCAAACTGTTTGCTGAGTACTTGGCTAATGGAGATGTGGCGAGCTGGCATCTGGTCAGCGTGATAGCGCAGCAAAATTTGGTAGCCTCTGCTGTCTACGTTTTGGTAGCCACCATCTCGGGCAGAGAGCACTAGAATAGCCCGATCGCCCAGGTAGAGGTGATTTGCCTCAGCAGTTAAAGCCTCGGATGCATAGCCCTTGTAGGCCATAACCACCCGCAGGGCGAAGGAATAGTAGCCACCGTCAGGACTGCGCACGAAAACCAAGTTGCGGCGGATAATGCCGTCAGAATCGATGGGAAAATCGTTGAAGCCGACCCGCTCTGGCTCAATGGTGGGCGGGGGAGGCACTTCGCCCTGGCCCTGGGTACTGCCCACATTCATGATGGCCATCAGGTTGGGGGCGGCTAAGGCTTCGATCAGGTCAGCCGACCCAGACGGACTCAGCGTGCTGCGGTAGAGGTCTAGCCCTATCACCCTTGGGGTATGAACTTGCAGAGTTTTAATGACATCGGCTAATAGCTCGTCACTGAGGGGCCAGCCGTACTGGCGAATATCTGCCTCGGTAATGCCCACAATTGTCATGCGAGGGTCGAGGTCTTGGCTAGGGCGCGTTCGCACCAGATGGTCGAAGAGAAAGAGCTCAGCCGGTTCTAAAACGGTCAATACTTTGGCGCTGGTCACTAGGGCGCTGGCCATTAAACTGGCCAACAGTACAATCTTGCCTCCGGTGGTCAGTGGGGTCGCTCCCCACCAGTGGAGCACTTGGGGAACCACCCGGCGCCGCAGTCGGTGGTTTATTCTGTTGAGCGTCGCTTTCACAATCGCTGGGCCTTTGAAGACAGAAACTAAATGACGAAGAATCTCTCAGCTAGCACACCCAGTGCCCTAACCGGAAAGCCAATCGAGGTGAAGGACATTTGTTAAGCATGCCCAGATTGAGTTGTGTAGCTCTCGTCGGGTAGTTGCTCGCGATCGCCCCTGTAGCCTAACAGCTAAGGCTGATAGTGATGCTGGCTTTGGCTTTTGTAATACAAGTCAAAGGCGGCAGTCCCTATATTTGGGACTGCCGCCTTTGATTGATATTTGATTTCAATATCTCTATTGCTAATCTGCTTCCGCCGTCGCGATAGATGGCACGGGGCGATTGTTCTTCACTAGTAGTCGCTAGGTTGAAGCGGAGTCACCCAGTGGGTGCCGCCACCCTGGCGTCGGCCTGGAAATTCGTCTCGGCTTTTGGCGCTAGCAGCTGACCCTGTGTCAAGGGCCTGAAAAATGATCAAAATAGCTAGCGATATCGCTCCAATAGCAAGAACCGAGGGGTGAGAACGAACCGTGTGCTCTAGTGAAGTTTGCATAACAGTTATCGTTGTGTCCTCAGGCATGTAAATAACCTGAGGGTTAGACGCTCCCTAAACAACATGAATGACCCAGGCCCGCTTTACAACATAGCAAAGCCTAAATCTATTAAGGCTGAAGCTAGCAATGACCATCGACAGAGGACCCACGGAACTTAGGATTACGAAAATTCACGGAACTTTTCCAAACTCAAGACAAAAGTTTGTGAGGATTGTATAAAAATTCCTAAAACTTTCCGGATTTTGGTAAGCGCTAGAGAGAGGAGTAGCGTCATGGCTTGATGTTCCTGATGCAGGTTTGAACCAGTCATCTGTAAACCTACGGAATTCTAGCCGCGATCTCCATCACTGGTTTATCTGTGTTCCTGCTAAGCCCAGCAAGAGTCCAATCAGGGCACCAAGAGTCGTGTTCATACCGTTGACGACTTCATTGGTTAACCAAGGTATGCGGGTTTGTAGTGTGGCTCCAATGAGGCTTTCTACAGTGGTTGCTACAAAGGCCGCCACCAGACAAATGATGATGCCCCAGAGGCTAAGGAACCCCACGGCCCAGCCCACCAGCGCCATCACCACCGACCCAGCTACTCCAGCCAGGGTGCCCTCTAGGCTAACGGCCCCTTCGGTCCCAGCTGGTACTGGCTTGAGCGAGGTAATCAGAAAGGTATGGCGACCGTAGGCTTTGCCCACCTCACTGGCGGTGGTGTCGGAGAGTTTGGTGCTGAGGCTGCTGACGTAGGCCAGCGCTAGCAACGGTAACCAGAGGGCTTGGCTGGCGAAGCTAGCGGTGGCGCTGAGAATTGCGATCGCCCCGGCACAGACCGCCGCCGCTAGGGCAGAGCCCCATACATTCTCTGGCCCTCTCACCCCCGATCGCCCCTCAGCAATACCCGCCGCCTCCTTGCGGCTTTTACCTAGGCGGGTAACCGCTGTCCCGGCCAGAAAGTAAGCCATCATCACGATGTAGCCTCGCCAGCCTAGACAGCCCCAAATGATCACCCCTAGCATCCAGGCGTGGCCGTAGCCCGCGGGGGTCAGCAGCTTTTTGGGTAACTGCCAGGCGATCGCCAGCAGCAGGGTATTTACCAGCCCGCCTATAAGCCAGTCGGTTAGCTGACCGGAGCCTTGAACAGATGGGATTAGCGCTAGGAAAACTTCAGATAGAGCCATAGTGTCACTCTAGAGGCATTGTTATCCTATAGGGCAAAGGTCTTGTGCAGATGTAGACAGTTCCCCTGGTCGGGGGCAGGTTCATAGGTGAGGCGATCGGCGACGAGGTACATGATCTTCAGTCCCCGTCCTCCCTCTGAGTCAGGAGTGTTGACGCTAATTTTGTGCCTCAGCATTGAGGCTAAATCGAATCCGGGGCCGCGATCCCAAATGCGAATATCGATGGTGCGATCGCTCACCGACACTTCAATGCAAACGGGGGTTTCTAGGGGCAGCCCGGCGTGGGCATGGCGCACCGCGTTGGTAAATCCCTCAATTAGAGCGAGCTGACACTGAAGCCAAATGTTGTGGGGGATAGGCGTTGCTTGAAACTGGTCAAACCACGCCAGTACCGACTTTAGCGCCGTTGGATCGGTTTGGGTTTCAATTTGGCTAGTGTGCTGGTAAGTCAAAGCAGGCAACGGCTAGATAGCTCACCTTTGCATCATAGGCCTAACCCCACCTTGGCAAAAGCCTTAAGGGCAAGAGTTTTACATCGCCTATTGACCCATTACACTTGAAAGATTGAGCCAGGTCAGCAAATGGTGGCGTAGGTGAGTCAGGTCTCGATAAAACTCCTGGCGCATAAATTGCCCCAAAGCATCGAGGGGGCTGAAGGCTTCTCCTGGCTGCCAGCTTAGCTCTTGGGCAATGGGGGTAGTGTGAGAACCCTGCAAAATTTGAACGGTAGTGGACTGAGGAAACCGTCGCACCAGCACCTCCGACAGGGGACGAGTTTGGTCGATAGTATCGCTGCGGAATTTAATGAGCAGATTGTGGGACACAGGATAGCGATCGCGCACCAAAGCCAGAGTAGCCTCAGGGTCGGGGGTAAATTCCATATTGAAGGCAGGGTTAAACTGCACCACCTGCTCTAAAAAGGGAATCGCTCGCCGGGCTGGGTAGTTGTTGAAACTCATGTAGATATTGCCAGCGCGCTCTACCTTCCACAGGCTATTGATCAGCAAATGGACTTTGCAGCCCATGCTGTGCCCTAGGCCGTAAATGGGCATCCGGTAGTCAGCTAGCCCTCGCTTGTCGAGATACCGCAGCGCTTGACCGAAGGTGACCAGCACTTCCTGGGCAATAGCTGCATGGTCGAAGGTGTTGATAAAGGGCGTTGCTACCACCAAATAACCCTGCCGAGCCAGATTCTCTAGCAGCCATTGGTAGGTGACACTGGGGGCAGCTGCCACAAATGCTCCCCCCAAAAAATGCACGATCGCCGTGGGGTTAGGCGGCACTAAAATCCAGTTGCCGGAGACCTCTTGCCAGTTCATTTTGCTTTGTAGTGGTAGCCTTTGCCCAAGATTACAGTGGAGGGGGATCCCTCTCTATTTATTACTGTAGCCAGTTTGGGGCAGTGGCGGTATCACCGCTGCTGAGTTGGGGAGATTGGCCTGGCTAAGTTGCCGCTGTTGATTCCAATTCCGTGGGGCGGTAAGCTCGGTGGGCTGGGTTAAGGAAAGGCTATGAGTCAAGATGCTGCGATCGTAGAGCGCACGATATCGGTCAACGGGCTAACCTGGTTCTACCGTGACCTTCAGCCCCTAGGCGATTCCTCCCGGCTGCCAGTACTGCTGCTCCACGGTCTGGTATCGCAAAGCTACAGCTGGCGGCAGGTCATGCCTACTCTAGCCCAACGGGGATTTCGAGCGATCGCCCCCGATTGGCTTGGCCATGGCTTCTCCGATAAACCCGATCGCCGCGACTTTGACTACACCCCCGCTGCCTTGGCCTCCGCCTTGGGTGGTTTTATCGACGCCTTAGAGCTACCCCAGGTGCATCTAGTGGCCCAGGGATTCCTCGGTTCCGTCGGTATTCAGTACGCCCTCCAGCACCCCGAGCGAGTCGATCGCCTGGTCATGATCAATGCTCCCATTGGCCCTGGTGCCAAATTGCCCTGGAAGATTCGCCAGATGGGCCTACCCCTGGCTGGCGATATGATTACCCAAGATCCGCTCTTGGTCGATCGCACCTTAGAAGGCGGTGGCCCCTACCAAATCGATGACGCTGATTTAGACGTATACCGCCGTCCGTTTCTAAAAAGCTCCGACGTGGGGCGGGCGTTGATGACCACTGTGCGCCGCATGGATATTGAAGCCAGCAGTCAGGCGATCGCCGCAGCCTTGCCCCACTGGGATCACCCCACCCTAGTGCTCTGGGGTCAAAAGGATCCTTGGCTGCCGGTTAGTCTAGCTGAGGCTGCCGTTCAAACCCTACCCAACGGTGAACTACAAACCCTAGAAGAAGTTGGTCACTATGCCCAAGAGGACTGGGCCGAGAAAGTCGCCGCCGCCCTCGATATCTTCCTGCGTCAGATGGCCGTGTAGCTAATTTCCGACGAGTCGAGTTAATGCCATCTTTCTTTGCCCATGGCTCAGCCCAATGGATAGTGAGTTAGAACAATAAAATGATTCCTAAATCGATAGCTTATGCTGAATAAATGGGCAATGCTGTTGCTTAGGTAATACGGTTACCAAAGGAGTACGCAATGGCGGTTAAACAGCAGTTTCAGAGTTTTGAAGACTTACTGGCTGGAGCTTCAGGCCCCGTGCTGGTCGATTTTTACGCTACCTGGTGTGGCCCTTGTCAAATGATGGCAGGCATTCTAACCACCGTCAGCAGCCAGCTCAAAGGACAGCTCAAAATTGTCAAAATCGACACCGATAAGTATCCGCAAATTGCCTCTCAACATCGAATTGCAGCCCTGCCTACGCTAGTGTTATTCAAAGCCGGGCAGCCCGTAGAGCGCATCGAAGGCGTGCTGCCAGCTGACCAGCTGGTGGCCCGGCTTCAGCCCCATCTGGGCTAGGGCATGACGGTTGTACCCTGTGCGATCGCCCTGGGCAGCAACTTGGGCGACTCTCGAAAAACTTTGCAGCAAGCCCTCACGGCTCTGCATCAAAATCGCTACATCGATGTCATAGCGCAGTCGAGCCTTTATAAAACTGTCGCCATTGGCCCCCCCCAGCCCGATATTCTAAATGCCTGTGCTCTACTCGAGACCTCCCTCTCAGCCCAAGACCTACTCGCTCAGCTACTAGCCATAGAACAGCACTTCGGTCGAGTGCGTCGTGAGCGGTGGGGCCCACGCACCCTTGACCTCGATTTGCTGTTCTATGGCCAATCGATCATCACTGAACCAGCCCTACAAGTTCCCCACCCCCGCCTGCGGGAGCGCGCCTTCGTGCTTATCCCTCTAGCCGAGATTGCTCCGCACTGGCGCGATCCTGTCAGTGGTCAATCGATACGCTCCCTACGTCAGGCTGTTGACCCTACTGGAGTTCAGCCACTTGGCCCAATCGGCGCCCTCACTTAATCTACGCGCTCTCAGCCCGCTACAATAGGTTGACCGCCTGCGCCCTTTCTTCGCCGTTACCTATGCCTTTGGGTCAAGAGCCTCCTCAACTGCTCAAGCAGCGCTTGTTTTATGAGGGTCGCAAGTTCAACTTTGAGGTCAATCGCCTGCGCCTGCCAAACCGAGCAGAAGGCGACTGGGAATGCATTCGCCATCCTGGCGGGGCCTTAGCTGTACCCGTAACCGCCAGTGGTGAGTTAATTATGGTGCGTCAGTATCGCTTCGCGGTGCTTGGGCGACTGCTAGAGTTTCCAGCCGGCACAATCGAGGCTGATGAATCCCCTGCCGAAACCATTCGTCGAGAGATCCAAGAAGAAATCGGCCACAGCGCTCAAACTTGGCTACCCATTGGCAACTTTCCTTTGGCTCCTGGCTACTCAGATGAAATTATTTATGCATTTCTAGCAACTGACCTAGATGCTATCGAGTTGCCTCCCGACGCCGATGACGATGAAGACATCGAAGTCGTGCGGCTTACCCCCGCCCAGCTTGAGAAAGCGATTTTGGCTGGGGAAGCGGTAGACGCTAAATCTATTGCTAGCTTCTACCTGGCAAAACCCTATTTAGAGAAGCTAGCAGCTCTATAAGTCAGTCAAAAAACTAGGCTAATCGTAGTATCCCAGTACGGTTTCCGGAGCATAACGCACCTTAGGTAAGGTGGCATATTTGTCATCGTCGGCACGATAGCCTGCTGCACATAGCACCACCGCCGAATAGCCCTGCTCGGGTAGTTGCAGCAGCTCGTTGAACTTATGTTGGTCAAAGCCCTCCATTGGGCAAGTATCAACCCCGAGGAGGGCCGCAGAGTACATCAAAAACCCTAAAGCAATATAAACCTGCCGAGTTGCCCAATTGTCCATGGTGATGGGGTAAGGAGGCTCCGCCAAAAAACCCTTGATCATGTTGCCATAGCCATCAAGCGTTTCGGCAGGCATCTGGCGCACCGTTGCCATGCGCTCTACGAACTGGTCAACCTCCGTATTACCCACGTCTTTCTTAATAGCCAGCACCACTAGGTGAGAGGCATCGGTAACTTGAGCTTGACCCCAGGCATGTTCTTTCAGCTGCTGACGCAAGGCCGGGTTCCTCACCACGAAAAACTTCCAGGGTTGCAGCCCAAAGGAAGACGGAGATAGCACCAGACTCTGCTCCAGGGCTGCCCATGTGTCATCAGAAATTTTGCGGCCTGAGTCAAACTGCTTGGTAGCATAGCGCCAGTTCAACTGCTGAATAACCTGGTCAGGAGTAGTAAGTGAATGTGTCATGGCGGTTGTGGAAGTGCAGTAACAGCAGACTCAAGACAAGAACGATAGGATTTGCGGACAACGTTCTTGTATGGCATCCTAAGTCACGGAGCTACCCACTGCGTTAACACCGACCACATTTACGCTGAAACCTGTTCGGTTCTATCAGGCCCAGATCCGTAGTAGGGTTTCAGCCAGTCTAGGCTCAGTTCGTAGAGATGATCGATCGCCCATGTAGCGCGACGGTGAATCATCTGGTACGGGTAGACATGGGCCACGCCTAGTACGGGTACTCCTGCCCGTTTAGCGGCTTCAATACCAGCGAAGGAATCTTCTATGGCTAGGCAATCTGTCGGCTGTAGAGCTAAATCGGCAAACTGCTGATTGAGGCGTTCAATGGCGAGTAAATATCCATCTGGGGAAGGCTTACTAATTCCGATAGTTAGATCATCCGACGAAACAATCAGCTCCACATACTTTCCCCAAGCTGTCTGCGTCAGGACGGCTTCAATTTCTTCGCGCCTTGCTCCAGATACAATAGCTAGCTTGAGCTGGGCTGCCCTAATTTGGTAAATCAAATCATCGAGGCCTGGATATAGCGGCAGTTGATCTAAGGCGGTCAGTACTTCTCGGTAGCGAGCAGCTTTACGGTCAAGCAATTTTTCTAAGTACCCCTCGGATATCACTCGTCCTTGACGAGTAAGTAGCTCACTGAGACAAGCGGCATCAGAGCGGCCTAGGCAATATTCCGCCAGATCCTGGGGGTTGGGTCGAAGATTCTCTTCTAGGAGCAACTCCTCAATCAACCGCCCATGGATGGCCTCATCGTTAATCACGACACCGTTGAAGTCGAGTAAAACTGCCTTAAGAGCCATTAATCTAATCGGAGGGATGTTAAGAGATGTAATGTCTTGGACGCAGCCTCTAGCTTAGCCCGGTTTTGGCCGCTAAAAAAAGGCTCTTCCGGCCTTTTAGATCAACGAGTTCGCGGTATTGCCAATCAGTTCAGTTCAGTATGACAGTCAAACATCATCTCTAGATTAAAGGCGTTTAGCTGCACTTCGAACTACGGATTCTTGCCCCGTAAAATTACGGAGATTAGCGTTGACCTTCCGCCGGAGTACCGTGGATCAACGATGGTGAATATCGGTGTCAATCCCGAGAATAAGGACAGTTCTCAGCGAACCCGCTCTCGTAAGGACACCCGCAGATATGGCTACTCAAACTTCGACAATTCGCTCCCGTGGCATGGAACTGCTCATGCAGTACAAGCAGTCTCCCTCTGTACAACTGCGTAACCGGTTGGTGCAACTCAATGCTGGACTAGTGCGCAAAATTGCCCACCGCGTCAGCCACCAGTGTTCTGAGCCCTATGAAGATCTTGAGCAGATTGGCTACATCGGTTTGATTCGTGCCATTGAGCGGTTTAACCCTGGTCAAGGCTGTGCCTTTAGCTCCTTCGCCGTACCCTATATTCGCGGTGAGATGCTGCACTTCCTGCGCGATCGCGGCACTACAGTTAAGATTCCCCGCCGCTGGCAAGATCTACAAAAAGAGTCTCAAAAATTGCAGATGGAGCTGATGCGCTCTTTAGGCCGCAACCCCAGCGATAGCGAAATGGCTGAGGCACTGGGTGTACCGGTTAAAGAGTGGCGCGAAGTCAAAATGGCTCACAAAAATCGCCTTCCCCTCAGCCTTGATGCAACTGTGTGCCAGCAGGTTGACTCTAATATCACCTTAGGTGAGACCCTACCTGACAGTCACTATCAACTCATGCAAGCTTTGGAAGAAGATCGTCAACAAATCCAGCGGGCGTTGAACCAGCTTGAGGCTAAAACCCGCACTGCCATTGAGTTTGTCTTCTTCAAAGGTCTGTCCCGCAAAGAGGTAGCTGAGAAAATCGGCGTCAGCCCTATGACCGTTACCCGACGCATTCAACGGGGTGTAGATGAAATGATTGCTTATCTGCAACCTCAAGAGCTTCGCACGGATCCCTAGTCTAAGCACGGATTCCTTGTCTAAAGTTGTTACGAGAGCGATCGCCGTAGGTAGTCTGTCCAAGACTATCTACGGCTTTCCCGTTTTAGGGTGTACCGCTTAGGTCTTCCGTAAAGATAGGCAGACCAAAACTGGAAATCCTAGACAGCAAAAAGCCTTGCCAACTGGCAAGGCTTTTTGTATATCGGAGCGGCGGGATTTGAACCCACGACCCCCACTACCCCAAAGTGGTGCGCTACCAAGCTGCGCTACGCCCCGGTCTTTTGATCGTGCTTAACTAGAATAACACAGGGAGGTACATAGCCAGATGAAATCCGAGAAAGTTGCAATCTGTTCTAGAAAACCCTCAAAACACTGTGAAATGGAAGATGGCCTGCAACATTTGCTGGGTCGCCTCCACGTCCCACTCACCTTCGCATTGACGACCTGACTTAAGAATAAACCGTATGCCATAGGCTTCTGGAAAGCCTTCTGCTTCTATCCACAGGTGGTCGGCTTCTGCTTCACAGGTAACGCGTTCATCGTCCATAAGTTCGCTGGCAATCGCTTGCATAGTTTCACTTATTTCCATTGCTAACCGTCGAAAGGCACGAAACTCAGTCTTGGTTAACTCTATAGCCCAATTAGAGCCAGCCAATAGCCCACAGTATTTAGGAGCGGTGGCGTCCCAGCCGAGCCGCCACCCATTGCCTTCCTTCGTAAACCGCTCACCCATGAACGCGGCCGGTCTTGCTGTTACTACTCGCCAATAATCTCAGGCTGGGTCAACTCATCGGACATCTCGATGATGGCTCGCAGCACGGGCTTCATCTTTGGGTCTTCGTAGTTTTCAAAGTCTTCGAATCGTCTCCGCTGGGCTCGATTAGCTACTTGTACCGTAATGCGGTAGCGGTTTGAAGCGGCCCGAATCAGGTCTTCGGTGCGTCGCATAACCTGCGTACTGTCGAAAGGGGAGCGCTTAGCCATAACAACCTGAATAAATGAGTCAAGCCCTCATTCTACCAAGAATCTTTGGTATCACCGCCTCTGACTAAACTTGGCTGCCTAGAGATAGATCCAGACAGCCATCGAAGACATTTAGGCTTGGCTTTGTAACCGCTGCTTAAGGCGAGCCGGCTCGCCTTCATCCAGTACCCGCCCTGCTTCCAGCAGAAAGGCGCGATCGCAGTAGTCAAGTTCCACCAGTCTGTGGGTTACCCATAAAGCTGTTAGCCCCCGCTCTTTAACCAGATTTCTTACCCGTTTCACCAAATCGATTTGGCTATCGGGATCGAGTAGGGCAGTAGGCTCATCTAGTAGTAGCACCTGGCAGTGTCGGGCAATGGCCCCAGCAATTGCCACCCGCTGCTTTTGCCCGCCGCTGAGGGCATAGATGGGTCGACGCTTGAGCTCCAACAGATTGATAGCGGACAATGCATCGTCAACCCGATTGCGAATCTCTGCTAAGGGAAGGTGCTCATCCACTAGGCCAAACGCTACGTCGGCGCCCACAGTAGGCATTACCAACTGATGATCGGGGTTCTGAAAAACGAACCCCAAGGGCTTTTCAACCGACCACTCTCCCGCTTGAGGTTTCAGCAGCCCTCCCAGGATCTTTAGCAAGGTTGACTTGCCACTACCGTTGTTGCCTAGCAGCATGCAGAACTCACCAGGCTGCACCGCGAGCGAACAATTTTGCAGAACTGACAGCCCCGATGGCCATTGAAACTGCAACTGATTGACCCAAATGGCACTAGGCTCTTGAGCTGAAGCAATGTTACTAGGCACTGATCTTGACTCCTTAAGCAGCGATCGCTTACTGATCGCTACTTAAGGAGAAGAACCCCGGTGGGCGACCTGATGCTGTAGCCGTACCGCTTTTCTCAAAAATTTGAACGGCTGCAATCTCGCTACCCAAGACGCTGATGCGTTTGTGAGGCTGTTGGTCGCAGGTGATTTCGATTAGATGGCCATTGCTGTTGCGTAGGCTCTCTGTAATTGAGCCAAAAAGAGCCTGTGCCTCACTTGGTTCCTTCTTTTGCACGGAAAGGGGCATTGGCGTGTGTTTCAGCGTTAACTCGATCGTGAACATGGTTGACTACTACTCAGTAAACAGAATATTTAGAGACGCAGGTGGCTTGATCTAAGCTTGCCTATCTATATATAGAGTGTAAAGGTTCCTACTCGACAACTACAGCTCTGACAGAGTAAAGAGCTATCTGTGTGGGTGATAGCTAGTAGCTTGCTGTCTAGCATTGGACAGCTACAGCCCTAATCAGAGTGAGGAAATGCCGCTTGTCCCTTTTAACACTTGGGCCAAGCTACAGCACTTTAAAGGAATAAGTTTGAACTAGAACAATCTAAATTCATTCCTCAAAAGGTAAGCAAAAATACTTATCAAAACTGTTGAAATTTAAAGATAATCTAGGTTCCCCAATGGGCCCTCCTAAAAATACCCCTTATAATGATACGTACGGTAAAGAATAGTAAACACTACTCATAATCTATGAATAGTTGGTTGACTGGGTCAGTCGACTGTTTATGGGCTAGAAGTAGCGGCATCATCTTCCGTGTATATACCTTGTTGTTAGATAGTTACGGAGATTAGCGTATGACCATAGCAATGGGACGCGCGCAAGCCGAGCGAGGATGGTTCGACGTCCTTGACGACTGGCTAAAGCGCGATCGCTTTGTGTTTATTGGGTGGTCGGGCCTTTTGCTGTT
>NZ_JAMPKY010000004.1:300000-480466 GCF_039962255.1 Leptolyngbya subtilissima AS-A7
GAGGCCCACACCGTCATTGCTACCGACGGGTCGCAAATTTCGCCCAGCCACCACGAGATCGCCTACTGCTATTTGATTAATGTGGGCCGCGTCGTGCTCCACTATGGCCAGAGCCGATTCCCAATGCTCGACAGCCTGCCAGAGGTTGTGTACCGCGCCGAAGATCTCTACCTGTCGCGTCAGTGGGGCATTAGCACCGAAGAATGGATGGGCCATCGCCGCACCGTGGCCGAGGCCGTGGTGCTGGCCGAAGTGGGGGAAGCCGTTCACAATAGCCTAGTTGAAGCCAACCCTAAGGCAGACAGGGTGCCTGTGCTGGCCTTAGTCGATGGGTCGCTGATCTACTGGTTTTTGGAGGCGCTGCCCGGGGATGCGCGCGATCGCATCCTTCCTCCCATCCTTGACTCGTGGGAGCGGCTGCGGCGGCAAAACATTCCGCTGGTGGGCTATCTCAGCGCTAGCCGCAGCGGCGAAGCGATGAACTTTTTGCGATTTGCGGCCTGCCCGTTCCTGCAGCCCGACTGCCAAACCCATTGCAGCAGCGAGGAGGGCAATCAGGCTGACCGGGCCCCCTGCGGTCGGTTTTTGCCGCTGCGGGATGCGACGTTTTGGGCGACAGAATTAGCCCCTGGGGAACGCAGCCCCTTCTGGCGCAGCACCGCCAGCATTTTGGATCTCTACGGCGATCATCGAGTGTACTTTTGCTACCTCAATGTCGGCCCTGAAGTGGCGCGGGTGGAAGTGCCCCAGTGGGTGATGGCCGATGAAGTGCTGTGTGAAATGGCGCTCAGAATGGTGCTCACCCAGGTGCAAAAAGGGTATGGGTATCCGGTGACGCTAGCGGAAGCGCACAATCAGGCGGTGGTTAAGGGGGGCGATCGCAGCCGATTTTTTGCCCTGCTGGAGCAAGAAATGATTCGCGCTGGGCTCAAGAATGTTGGCACCTCCTACAAAGAGGCCCGCAAGCGTGGCAGCATTGCCTGAGCCTGACTATTCTAAAAACCATAAAAACCCATAACAAACCGATCGGTAAACCAATCGGTCAGAACCTATGTTAAGCAGTATTTCGGAATAGGATGCTGTCAGGGTGTAGTCGACGGTGAATTTGCAGGCTGGGGTCAGTCTGCGCCTGCGTTTGCCGTCGCTAACGACCGATAGAGCTCTATGCCGATGCGTACCCTTGCCATGCCCCCCCAGCCCCCCAACTCTCTCTCTCAGGGCGATCCGGATGGCGATCCCTCTGCCTTTGAACTGGTGGATATGGCCGCTGCCCTTGACCAGGGCACGGCCGCTGTGCCGCCGCGCCGGGCCACCAAATGGGTTTGTACGCGAGTGCTGACGGGCCACAGCAGCTGGGTGCGATCGGTAGCCGTGAGCTCTGACGGCAACTTTATCGTCAGCGGCGGCGGTGACAAAACCGTGCGGGTGTGGAACCTGGCCACGGGTCACACCATGCGGGTGATCGACAACCATCGGGCCTGGGTGCGGGCTGTCGCCGTGAGCCCCGATCGCACCTGCTTTGCCAGCGTCAGCAACGACAACACCATTCGACTATGGGATTTCACCACCGGAGAAGCCTGGGGCGAGATGGAGGGGCACACTAACTGGGTGCGGGCCGTCGCCTTTAGCCCCAACGGCAAGTACCTATTTAGCGGCGGCCAAGACCACAAAATTTGCGTTTGGCGGCTGCGCGATCGCACCCTCGTGCACCAATTCAACGGCCATACCCACTGGGTGCGCTCCATCGCCGTTAGCCACGATGGCACTACGGTGATTAGCGGCAGCCAAGATCAAACTATTCGCCTGTATCGCATTCAGGGTAAGGGGCACAACCACGTGCTCACGGGTCACACCGGCGAGGTGCTGGCGGTGGCGGCCAGCCCCAACAACTGGCTGCTGGCCAGCGCCAGCGCCGACTGCACCGTGCGTTTTTGGAAACTCAACAGCGGTCGCCAAACTACCTGCTTTAAGGCCCACCCGGCCCCGGTCAATAGCCTCGCCTTTAACCCTAATGGCAAGCTGCTGGCCACCGCCAGCAACGACAGCACCATTCGCCTGTGGAACATGGAGCAGGGCCGCCTAACGACCATTTTGCATGGCCACGAGGGCTGGGTTTGGGGAGTAGATTTTGCCCCCAACGGCAAAACCTTGGTCAGCGCCGGATGGGATGGCACCGTTCGTATTTGGCAAGAAGAGTGATGGTTTGAGAAGTTCTTAGTTTTGAGTGCGGCGCTTAACTCAACACTCAAAATTCAACACTCAAAACTCTAAAGGCCTACCGTCGCTCGCACATACTCTCGGCGCATGGAGGCGATCGCATCGATCGAGATTCCTTTAGGGCACACCGCCTGGCATTCGCCGTGGTTAGAGCAGTCGCCGAAGCCTTCGGCGGCCATCTGGTTGCTCATGGCTAGCACCCGCTGGTGACGTTCGGGATGACCCTGGGGCAACAGGGCCAAGTGGGCTACTTTGGCGGCCGTAAACAGGGATGCTGAGGCGTTGGGACAGGCCGCGATACAGGCCCCGCAGCTAATGCAGGCGGCGTAGTCAAAGGCGGCATCGGCGTTGGCCTTAGGGACAGGGATAGCGTTGGCCTCTGGAGCTGAGCCAGTTTTGACGGAGATGTAGCCCCCGGCCATAATGATGCGATCGAGCGCGGCTCGTTCTACAACCAGATCTTTAATGACGGGGAAGCCCTTGGCCCGCCAGGGTTCAACGGTGATTTCGTCGCCATCTTTAAAGTGGCGCAGGTAGAGCTGGCAGGTAGCGGTCTGGGGCAAACCACCGTGGGCTTTGCCATTAATCATCACGCCGCAGGAACCGCAGATGCCCTCGCGGCAGTCGTGGTCAAATTCCACCGGCACTTCGCCCGCGTGAATCAGCTGCTCGTTGAGCACGTCGAGCAGCTCTAAAAACGACATATCCGGGTGGGCATCGGCCACGGTGTAGGTGCGGAACTGGCCAGGAGTGCCGGCATCGGTCTGGCGCCAAACCTTGAGGTGAAGTTGCATGGGAAGGCTGCTGCGGGGGGAATAAGGCTGCTGATTCTAGTGTAGTCCTCCCATCGGGTGGACGCCTTGCTGAAGTTCGGTTAGGAGGTTACCGCCTGCGCGCTTCAAAGTTTGGGGATGGATCTAACAATTTTTGTGAGGCCACTGGTTCCGAATCCTTCTCCCTAGGAACTGGCCTACTGCAATGCCCCGAGTTGCCCCCGCCAGTGGTATAAATCATGCAGTTTTAACAAAGCGGCTATGGGCAAGAAGGCTGGCAATAGTTCTGGAAGTGACCGTCACGCCTATCGTGAGTTTGGCCCTGCCGACCCCATGGCGCGGGGCGTGCCCGATCGCGCCCCCAATCAGCAAACCGTGCGGGTGCAGGTCAGCCGCAAAGGGCGCGGCGGTAAAACCGTCACCATCATCAACGGGTTTCAGCATAGCCCCGACCAGCTCACGGCCCTGGCCAAGCAGCTCAAGGCTCAGTGTGGCACTGGCGGCACCGCCAAAGATGACACTATTGAAATTCAGGGCGACCATGCCCAAAAGCTAGTCGAACTCCTGGTAGCCAAAGGCTATCAGGCCAAACGGAGCGGAGGTTGAAGGGTATGGGCAGGATAGGTAGGGGGTGGCGGCGATCGCTGCTAAATTTCGGTGCAGCGCTAATTTTGGTGTTGGGCAGCTCAGGGTTACTGCCTCTGCTTCCCAACACAGCGGCAGCGATAGTTCCGGCTGAGGCAGTGGCTCAGGCTCCTCGCCCTAAGCAGGAGTTAGGTGACGAGACGGATCCTAGGCCCACCTTGCCGCGGCCCGCTCTCCCACGGCCCGTGATCCCCACTGATATTCAAAGCCACTGGGCAAAGGACTGCATCACGGCCCTGGCTGAACAGCGCCTGATTACCCCCGACGCCACGGGGCTGTTTTACCCAGATGACCCGATTCTCTGGGGCGACTACGTGACGCTGTTGAACCTGATTTCGCCCGCAGGGCCAGCTCAGGAATGGGCTAACCCGCTAGAGCGGGCACTGGGGGCTCAGACTGCGCCCACGGTGGCGGCCCACTACCCCGACGCTTACTTTCAGCGCGACCGCCCCCTGGTGCGTGCCGAGGGCATTATGGCCCTGGCTACCAAGCTGGGCGGCAGCTACCAAATTGCCGCCAACACAATCATCAACGCCAACCTAGAGGACGGCCGCCAGGTGCCCCCCTACGCCCGCGAAGGGGTGGCCGCTGCCCTCACCCAGGGCGTGGTGGTGAACTATCCCCAGGCCAACCGCATTAACCCCACCCAGCGGCTCACCCGCGGCGAAGCGGCAGCTCTGTTGTGCCGTGCCGCACCCAATCCTGCCCTGCGTCAGACGATTGACCCCGCCTGGGTGGCCCAGGCCCAGACCCCCGCTGTGGTTTCCCCTGCCCGTGAAACGCGCGGCGTGTGGCTGACCAATGTGGATAGCCAAGTGCTGTTTTCTACGGAGGCGCTGCAAGCAGCGGTAACCCGCCTGGCCGACCTCAACTTCAACACGATTTACCCGGTGGTGTGGAACTACGGCCACACCCTTTACCCCAGCGCCACCGCCCGACGCGAGTTGGGGGTGAGTCAGCACCTCTACGGCGACTTGCGCGCTCCCGGCCCCGCCAGCGAAAGCGATCGCGACATGATGCGCGAGGCGATCGCCATGGGCCACGCCCGGGGCATGGCCGTGGTGCCCTGGTTTGAGTTTGGCTTCATGGCCCCCGCCAACTACGAACTCTACCGCCGCCACCCCGACTGGTTTACCCAAAAGCGAGTTGAGCCAACACCCCCTGAGCCTGAGCCCCTTGCGCCCCGTGATTCCACGCGACCGGGGGATGTGCCCAAGCTGGCCGCTGGTCTAGACGCTAAACAGGCTGCCAAGCTAACTCCTGCTTTGGATGTCCCCAAGACGGGGGATCTGGCCCGCGAAAAGCAACGGGCCGACCAGTGGCTTGCCCAAGACGACTTTCTTCCTGACCCTGACGTAGTAAACGACCCCGGCATTTGGGTGGAGGGCAACGTGATTCCGCGCCGTTGGATGAACCCCTTCCATCCCCAGGTGCAGAAGTTTCAGCTAGAGCTGATTAACGAGCTGGTCTCGAACTACGAGGTGGATGGCTTTCAGTTCGACGACCACCTGGGCCTGCCGGTGGACTTTGGCTATGACCCTTTCACCATCAACCTGTACCGGGCTGAGCACAACGGTCAGGACCCGCCTAACGACCCTCAAAACGCCGAGTGGATGACCTGGCGGGCCAACAAAATTTCTGACTTCTTGGCCGAAGTTCACAAGCTGGTGAAGGCGCGGCGGCCCAACGCGGTGGTGTCGATTTCGCCCAACCCCTACCCGTTTGCCTTTACCAACTACCTGCAAGACTGGCCCACCTGGGTTAACCGAGGCATTGTCGATGAGCTGGTGATTCAGGTCTATCGCAGCGACCAAAACCGCTTTATGTGGGAGATGAACAAGCCCTCAATTCAGGCGGCGCGGCGCAGAATTCCGGTAAACATCGGCATTCTCAGCGGCCTGCGGGCGGCTCCGGTAAAGATGGACTTTATCACTGACCAGATGGCGGCGGTGCGCGATCGCGCCTACTCCGGCATGTCGTTCTTCTTCTACGAGTCGCTGTGGATTTCGCCACCGCCAGAGACCGCCGAGCAGCGGGTGGGCAAGCTCCAGCAGGCCTTTGCTACGCCGGCTGCTCGTCCTAGTCGGTAGAGAGTAGGAGGGTAGGGAGTGGGCGGGTAAAGGACGGTGAAATATCACGGGTTATAGAGCACTACGTTCTCCTGCTCGTTGGGGTCGTTGCGAGACACGATCGCCTGCGCCGGTTCACTGTCGCTCAAATTTGTCGGCTGGTGGGGCACCCCCGCCGGAATATAGAGAAAGTCGCCCGCCTCGTTGACAATGGTTTTCTTCAAACCCTCGCCGTAGGCTGTTTTGACCCGCCCTTGAAGAATGTAAATCGCGGTTTCGTAGTCTTTGTGGAAGTGGGGCTCTGCCGAGGCCCCAGGGGGAATAATCACCAAATTCATCGAAATGCCTTGCGAGCCCGCTGTAGCTTCAGAAATGCCGACAAAGTAGGGCAGCTTTTGCAGTGTTGCGGTGTCGTGCTGGGGGCGCACGGTGACAATTTCGGCATCGGCGGGAGTGAAAGCGGCTGAGTCAGCCATGGCGGTTTCCTCAAAAATGCGGTTTCAGAAGGGGTGGGTCAGGGGAGCGGGGCAATGAGACTTAACTTTCTCGTCACCCACCAACACGTATCCTGAGGTTGCGTGGGGTCTAAGCGCCCAACGCAGCTTGTTCAATGGGTAGACAGCAGCTAACTTCTGCGCAGACCCCTCTGCCTAAGCTCTATTTCCCAGTCATAACCCAAAATTCTTAGAGCTATGCCTAAAAAAAATCATTTTTCTCAAACCCTTGCGCTGCTGGGGCTGTCGTTACTTATTGCCGCCACTGCTTGCACTAGTGAGACTACCGCTCCAGCCCCAACTCCCCCTGACGTAGAAACCCCTGCCGAAACCTCTACCGAAACGCCTCAGTCTGAGGAAGTTGGCCTGACGCTGACAGATGAAGGGCTACAGGTGATAGATTTGCAAACGGGCTCGACCACCCCCCTGGCCTTTGACAGTGACATGGCCGTTACGCTAGATGCTGTGACCCAGATTTTGGGCGAACCTGAGGAAGTCGGCGAGAACAGCGAGTGTCCCTCTGGCCCGCTGACGATCGCTAGATGGTCTAATGGTTTGGCGTTAAATGCTGCTGACGATACCTTTGTGGGCTGGGCTATGCAGTCTGGTGACGATGACACCGCCCTGACCACCGTCTCAGGCATTGGCATTGGCTCCACCCGCCAGGAGCTAGAAGAGGCTTACACCGTCGAGGTGATGGACAGTTCTCTCGGGGTCGAGTTTTCGGCAGGGAATCTCTTTGGGCTACTCACCTCACCCGAACCCACCGGCACCATTACCAATCTGTGGGCTGGGGTAGCCTGCAATTTCCGGTAGCGCGACCCACCAGAAGCCAATTGGGGGGAGCAACTTCTAAGGTGACTGTCGAGGCGCAGGGCGGCTGACTCAGCCGTCACTGCGCAGGGAATGCCTTGTAGGATGACAGTATGCTCTCCTGATTAAGGCCCGATTGATGCGCCCTGAATATAGCCGCCCCGACCAACTGCCGGATAAGCCCCCTCCGGGCATGAGCCCTGAGAAATATGCCCGGCTCAAGGCCGAAGCTCAAGCGCCCTACAAAAGCTTGCGTAAGTTTGTCTATGTCGCTGTAGGGGCCTCTGGAGCGATCGGGGCGTTTGTCTTTTTTACCCAGCTGTTGGCCGGGCGCGATGTGGGCAATGCTCTGCCCAACCTGGGGGTGCAGCTTGGGGTGATTGGGATCGTAGTGCTGCTATTTCGCCTCGAGAAAAAGGATTAATACTCAACCAGGCTCGGTAGATCGAAAACAATCCTTTCTGACGAGATCTAGCCCTCTCCCTAAATCCCTCTCCCAGGTTGGGAGAGGAACTTTGAAAGGTCCGGATTCCCTCTCCCAGAGAGGAGAGGAGCTGGGGGAGAGGGCTAACAGGAACTTTGCGATCTACTGAAGCTGTTGTAACAAGCTCTAGCGGTCTAGGGTTCAGGGTTTAAGGCAAGTCGTGCACCTGAACCCTAGCCAACCTGTCAACCCCTATCCTGCCAATTTCTTTAACCAATGACATTGATTACCGTGCGCCCTGAGGGGCTCTACTGCGAAAAAGGCGGTTTCTATATCGACCCCTGGCGCGGGGTTGAGACAGCGCTGATTACCCATGCCCACAGTGATCATGCGCGATCGGGCTCGGCTCAGTATATTGCCACGGCTCAATCAGAGGGTATTTTGCGCCGGCGGCTGGGGGAAGACATTCAGCTCCAGGGAGTTGCCTATGGAGCACCGATTAAGCTGGGCGAAACTTGGGTGTCGTTTCACTCGGCGGGGCATGTGTTGGGCTCGGCTCAGATTCGCGTTGAGCATCAGGACGAAGTCTGGGTTGTGTCGGGCGACTACAAGCGCGGTGCCGACCCATCCTGCGCCCCTTTTGAGGTGGTGCCCTGCGACACGTTCATCACTGAGGCCACCTTTGGCTTGCCGATCTACCGGTGGGAGAGTGGCGCTGAAACCACACGCCAGATCTATGACTGGTGGCAAGGCGATCCTGAGCGGCCATCAATTTTGTTTTGCTATGCCTTTGGTAAGGCCCAGCGGGTGTTGAGTGAATTGACCCAGCTCACCGATCGCCCCGTCTACGTCCACGGTGCAATCCACGTGCTGACTGAGATTTACCGCGAGCAGGGCGTGGCCATGGTGCCTACCATCTGTACCTCAGAGATGCCCCGTACCCACAGCTTCACGGGCGAGCTGGTGCTGGCGCCGCCTTCGGGCCATCGCTCTAGCTGGATGAAGCGGTTTAAGCATCCCCAAACGGCCTTTGCTTCGGGGTGGATGGCGGTGCGGGGAGCGCGACGGCGACGGGGCTACGAGCGCGGTTTCGTGCTCTCTGACCACGCCGACTGGCCAGGGCTGATACAAACGGTGAAGGATACAGGAGCCAAAACGGTGTACGTCACCCACGGTCAGTCAGACGTGGTGTCGCGCTATCTGCAAGAATCGTTAAACCTAGAGGCTATGCCTCTGGAGACGCTGTTTGAGGGAGAAGGAGATATTTAATGGCCGCAACCCCTTGGCTGGACGGAGCGATGGGCGGGCTAGCGCTGCTAATTTTGCTGGGAGGTCTGTGGATGCTCTTGAGCGGCGTGGGAGACATGGACCGCTGAACCTGAGTGCAGGGCGGCGGTGACGTAGGCCACTAGTTTGCTGCCGCCGTAGAGCACGGTAATGGCAAACAAGCCTCCAGCTACCCAACCTTGGACCCGCTGGGCAATCCACACCAGGGCTAGGACGAGGGCGATCGCATCTAACCCAAGCACATCAAGACGCGATCGCCAGCCTGCGGGCTGAATCGGTTTCGGGCTAGCAGGCTCTAAGCGAATGGAGGCTGCCAGGTTAAACCCCAGCAGGCTGACCAAGATTAGCCCCATCCCCCAACCGAGATGGCCCAGGGCGGCTATGGAGAAGCCTGCCACTTGACCAGCTATTGTCAGCATGACCACACGACTAAAGTGGCCCAGGCGCGGATCGCGCGATCGCTGGCCCACTATATCTCCATGGCGCAGGTCTACCCGAGCCATATGGGCCTGCTCTAGACTCATCAACATCAGCGACAGAGCCAGCAGGCGATAGGGCCAGGGATGGGGCTGCAATGCCTGGTATAGCAGCCCAACCGTTGCGGGCATGAACAGGGCCGCGGCCCAAGTTGGAGATAGGGTCATAGGGAATGCACCGCTGGCTCAACCAAACGGATTAAGCATACCGCCAGACCGAGAAGTTAGACCTAGCTCTTGTGCCTATTTCGCAACAGGCTCAGCCTAAGAAAGGGAATTTGGCAGGATTTGGGAATGACAGACGCTCAACGGCGTTGTGCCAACTCCCGCCTCACGATCCTAGGTGGGCAGCAAACCGTTGAGGAGCGCGGTGGCAAGAAACGTGGCTCCAATACCGCAGATCACTAGACCGGCCCGCTGTACGAAAAGAGTTGTAGACCGTTGGGTGAGCTGTCGCCCGACCAAAAAGGCAGCGATCGCAAGCCCCATCTGCACTGCTGTAAACCCAGCGAGATAGGCCACCAACGGCATGGATTCTGCACCAAAAATGGCCTCGCCGTAGGCAAACCCATGGAACAGCCCAGCTAGCACTGCCAAGCCTGTGATGGCGCTACTTTGAGGACGGTTGCGTAGCGCAAGCAGCACCCCAAACCCAAGCACTGAGCCAGCAATCACAAACTCCACTGCCGGTAACGTTAGCTCTGCCAGGTGCAGCCCTGTGCCAACCATAGCCGCCAGCACAAAGGCAGCAGGAATGACGATTCCCCAGGTGCTAACGGCTGCCAGTAGGCCCACAGCAACCACAAAGGCCACATGGTCGAGGCCAATAATGGGGTGAGCCAGTCCCGACAAAAACCCCTCAGCAAAGTTAGCGGGCACTCGGCCCCCGAGCGGATGGTGGGCCAGGCTGGGCAGGGGCAGCAGCAGGGCGGCGATCGCGCCCCCGATGCTACGACCTATCCGCTTCTGCGAAAAACCAGTCTTAATTGATTCCAAAGCAGTAAAGCGATAATTCATCCGTACCTCGCAGACGAAGAAAGAACAGTGGAAAACAGACCTGCGATCGGCGGGCATTCTGGCTCAGCGTCTTGGTGTTGGGCGAATACCCCCTCAACACCAAAACAGCTTTACAGCTGCGGGACAGCGGCAGACTTGCACTGCACTTTCCCCCTTGCCTCCAGTGGCTGATCCCCACCGGAACCGACAACGCCCAAGCATCATAGCATCGGGTGAATCTGGCCCCGCCGCTGGTTTATCAATAGTCATCTGGCGCACCACACGCAGCCAACGCCTTACCTAGGTGCGCTAGCATCGAGCAAAACCTACCCCTGCCCCCAATGGTTTCATCGTCTCGTCTGGCTCGGCAAAAAGAAATTATTGAAGTGGTGCTCGGCAACGGCTGGGACTACATGCGGCAGCTATTGGTGGGAGGCAAAGCCGATGAGCCCGAGATTCCGCCCCCCGCGGTGCTGCGCAACATTCTCACTGACCTGGGGCCGGTCTACGTCAAGCTAGGGCAGTTGTTGAGCACCCGCCCCGACCTCATGCCCCCGGCCTACATTGAGGAGCTCAGCAGCCTACAAACCACCGTACCGCCGGTAGACCCTAAGGAGATCGAAGCTTACATTCGCCAGCACCTGGGCAAGCCTCCCGAGGAGCTGTTTGAACGGCTGGACTATCAAGCGATCGCCGCCGGTTCCATTGCCCAAACCCACAAGGCGCTGCTCAAAGATGGTCGGCAGGTCGCTGTGAAGGTGCAGCGCCCCGGCATCGAGCGCCAGGTCGAGCGCGATATGACCCTAATTCGCGACGTTGCCCGGCTGGTGTCGGCTACCCAGTTTGGCCAGCGCTACAACGTAGTCGATTTAGCTGAAGAGTTTGCCGATGCCATCAATGCTGAACTCGACTTCACCACGGAGGCGGGCTACACTGACCAGCTGCGCCGCAACCTGTCTAAAAGCGCCTGGTACGACGCCAACCAGCTGATCGTGCCACAGATCTACTGGGATCTGACCAACACAAAAATTATGACCATGGAGTGGCTGGAGGGCACCCCTCTGCTCAAGGCCGATTTGCTGGCCGAAGATGCCCACAGCGATGCCGTTGGTCTGCGATCGGCCGCTACCACGCTGCTGTTTCGAGCCTTCTTCAAACAGTATTTTGTGGACGGGTTTTTCCACGCCGATCCCCACCCTGGCAACATTTTTTACTTGGAAGATGGTCGCCTAGCCCTGCTCGACTGCGGCATGATGGGCCATTTGGATCCCCGTACCCGTAACACCATAACCGAGATGGTGCTGGCGATTGTTAACTGCGACGCCCAACGCTGCTGCCAACTCACCCTACAGCTGGCCGAACCCCTCAAACCCGTCAACCTGGCTCGCCTAGAGAGCGACTATACCCGTCTGCTAGGCCGCTATTACGGGCTCAGCCTAGAGCAGATCAACACCGCCGAAATTTTTGGCGAAATCTTGGCGGCGGGCATTCGCAACAACCTGCGCTGGCCCGCCAACGTGGGGTTGTTCACCAAATCCCTCGCTAACCTAGAGGGAGCGGTCCGGCAGTTCAATCCCGGCGTCAACCTGCTCGAGGAGGTGCGCCCGCTGATGGCCGATCTGTTTCGCCAGCAAATGGTGGGGGATGACCCCTTGCTGGCGCTGCTGCGCACGGGGCTAGAGTTTCGTAACCTGTCACTGAGTTCGCCGCGCCAGCTAGGCTTTTTGCTCGATCGCCTCAGTTCAGAGCAGCTCAAGTTTAGCCTCAGCATTCAGGGTGTAGACGACCTGCGCCGCAGCCTGGATGAATCTTCTAACCGCCATTCCTTTAGCACCGTAGTGGCAGCGCTGATCATTGGGGCGGCGATCGTGTCCACGGGGCAGCAGACATCCCAGGGGCAGATCTTGAGCATTATCTTGTTTGCGGCGGCTAGTTTCTTTGGGCTGTGGCTGCTGTTTAGCATTGTGCGACCGCGACGGCGACGTTAGGCCCGCTCAGCGGTTAAAGCGTCTGCGGTTATGAGTCTGCTAAGCCAAGATGACAGATCAGCGAAGGTTTAAGGTGTACGGTTCAAGGTAGGTCGTGAACCATACACCTTAAACCCTGAACCTATGTGGCTCCTGTCACAATCAACTTGGTCACGTGTTAAGCCCTCTGAGCTTTGTACTTATCTTTAAACAGCGCCTGCTGAATTTTGTGATCGACGATGGGGGCAGGGTAGTCGCCGCGATCGCGCTCCGCAATCTTTCCCATCACTAGTGCCCCCGTATCTAGCGACCTGAGCTCCGGCACCCATTGGCGAATGTACTCGGCTTCGGCATCAAACTTTTGGGCCTGGCTGGCGGGGTTAAAAATTCGCAGCGGTTTGGGATCCATGCCGCTAGAGGCGCTCCACTGCCAGCCGCCGTTGTTGGACGACAGGTCACCGTCCACCAAATGCTGCATAAAGTATTTCTCGCCCCACTGCCAATTGACAATCAGGTCTTTGGTGAGAAAGCTGGCCACAATCATACGGCAGCGGTTGTGCATCCAGCCCATTTCGTTGAGCTGGCGCATAGCGGCATCGACAATTGGATAGCCGGTGCGCCCCTCACACCAGGCGGCAAACTGCTCTTCATCGTTCACCCAGGGAAAGTCCTTCAACTGGGCTCGGTAGGGGCCCTTGGCCAGCTCCGGGAAAAAATACATCACGTGCTGGTAAAACTCGCGCCAGGCTAGCTCCTGCTGCCAGGTTTGCACGCCGCTACGGGTTTCATCGCTGCGACTTTGTTGGTAGGCGGCCTCGGTGGCGGCCCACACTGTGCGAATGCCCACGGCCCCAAACTTCAGCGCCGCGCTGAGCCGCGAGGTGCCATTTACAAAAGGAAAGTTGCGCTGCTCGTCATAGTCGTCAATAGCGCGGCTGCCATCGCAAAACTCCTCAAGCCGCTCCAGGGCACCCTGCTCCCCCGGTTCAACGGGAAAGCCATTTTCCCAGGTAAAGCCTAAATCTGCGGCGCTAGGCAGGTCGATACAGCCCGCTTTTTTGGCGGCATCTACTTGCTCGGCACTGAGAGGTTGCAGCCCCTCCGGTGCCGGCAGGGGCGCTGCCTTAGAGCGCTTCACCCAGTTGCGCCAGAAGGGGGTATAAACCGTGTAGGGTTCGCCTGCCCCAGTTTGAATGTCTCCAGGCTCGTGCAGCAGCTGATCCCAAAAGGTGGTGCGAAACTCAATGCCGGCTTCTTTGAGAGCCTCGACAACCGCCGTATCGCGCTGGCGTGAGTAGGGCTCTACATCACGGTTCCAGTGAACGGCATCGACTGCTAGCGCTTTGGCTAGAGCCGGAATCTGTTGGCGGGGATCGCCCTGAAGAATGAGCAGCTGGCCGCCTGCTTGGGCGTAGCTATCCCGCAACCGCTCTAGACAGCCAATCATGTAGGCTACCCGCGCCGGGGCGACATCACCGTTGTCGAGAATGCCGGGATCTAGGCAGAATACACCGACCACCTGGGGGGTGCGATCGCGGGCCGCTGCCAGTCCCACATTGTCCCCTAGGCGCAGATCGCGGCGGTGCCAAAACAACAGTAAATCGACCATGAATGCAGCTCACCCTTGCTCAGCAAACCGATTCAGTATAACGACATTAGCTCCTCGGGTTAGGCAGCTTTTATCATGGGGCAGCACCCGTTTGTAGGCGGCTCACTTTAAGGAGATTAACCATGCTGCAAAATAAGCAAATCATTATGCGCACCTTCAATGGCTACCTCGACTTTGTTACCGAGAGTCAGCCGGCCGTGTCGCCCGATGTGGCCTGTCAAGTGGCAGCCCTGCTGACCCAGGCCGAGTTCAATCTGCAAATGTCTGAAAATAGCCGCAAGTCTTAGGTCGTAGCAAAGAGGATTTTGACGGGTTTTGACGAGTTGGGTTTAGGGTCTAAGGTTCAGGGTTTAGGGCAGGTCATGCACCTTAAACCCTAAACCTTGCACCTTGAACCTCGACTGACCAGTCGTCTTTAACTTGACAGACTACTTCTTTGGCTAAGGGCATCGGTGTCACTGAGCTGCTGTTTGATTTCGCTGCTGGGGTGGCCCGAGCGTTGGGCTGCCCTACTTTTTGTGAACAGTTATTAGAAAAGCTATGCGCGTTTGATCGGGCGATCGCCACTGTCTGACGTTTGGGATCCTAACAGGGTATAAGCAAATCAACCCATTACTTATCGGTTTGATTACGAATCCCGTTCAACCAGGGGCGAAAAAGGCAAGACAGGCTTCAGGTTTTCCCGTAGTATCAAAGTTGTGTTAGGTCTGCTCAGAGCAAATCCTGGAAACCTTATCCGAAGGGTGTTCTGTAGCCTAAAGATCGATCTGCAATCTGTATTTGACGAGAGGATAGCACCATGGCAACCTACAAGGTTACGTTGATTAACGAGGCTGAAGGGCTCAACCAAACCATCGACGTCGATGACGATACTTACATTCTTGACGCTGCTGAAGAGCAGGGTCTAGACCTGCCCTACTCCTGCCGGGCTGGAGCTTGCTCCACCTGTGCTGGCAAAATCACCGCTGGCACCGTTGATCAATCTGATCAGTCCTTCCTGGATGATGACCAGATTGGCGCTGGGTACGTGTTGACCTGCGTTGCCTACCCCACCTCCGACTGCACCATCTTGACCCACCAAGAAGAAGAACTCTACTAGGTCTGAAGTGCCTAGCCTCGCGCGGCGGGGTTAGGCCTCCAAAGGGTTTTCCTAATTAAAGAGGGATGCTTCGTCGACGAAGCATCCCTCTTTTGTGTAATTGGTACTCTAGGCGGGTCGGAGGGTTACTTCGCCGCCGCGATACACTGCTCTACCAGAGCAGACACCTTATCGACATTCTGCCAGCCGAGAATTTCGGTCACCTTCTTCTCCAGATTTTTGTAGGAGCGGAAGAATTCAGCGATTTCGTCGAGGCGGTGGGGAGCCACATCGTCCAGCGATTTGACGCTGGTGTAGCGGGGATCGGCAGCGGGCACGCAGAGAATTTTCTCGTCGCGATCGCCGCCGTCAATCATCTCCAGCATGCCGATGGGCCGCGCTGCTATCACACAGCCGGGGAAAGTGGGCTCATCCATCAGCACCATGCCGTCGAGGGGGTCGCCATCGTCAGCTAGGGTATTGGGCACAAAGCCGTAGTCGTAGGGATATTTCACCGACGAAAATAATACCCGGTCGAGAATAAACGCGTTTAAGTCTTTATCAAACTCGTACTTGTTTTTGCTGCCGCCGGTAATCTCCACCAGCACGTTGATCAATCCAGGCTCAGGCTGAGCTGGAATACGAGATAGGTCCACAACACTACTCCAATCAATAAAAAGCTGAATGTACAGGACAGAAGAAGGCTCAAGCCTCCCCAGCGCACTGCTAAGTACGGTCGCCAGGCTTCCGCAAATGCCCTTCCGACATAGTATTTTACGGGGCAGTGGCCCCTTTTCCGCATGGTTTAGCCTACCGACCCCAAACAAATCAGCGGCTTTAACGGGAGCGACTCCCCTGCGTGAACGCCCCAACAGTGCGTCCTAACTATGCTCTGGGCATTGCCCTAGCGCCCCGCTGAGGCTGGTACCGAGAAGGTCGGGGGCTGTTCTAGTTCTGCCGTCGCCGCTGAAAAATGGGCGACTACAAACAGTGGCAGAGTTAGGGTTAGTACCGCAATTAAAACGCCCAACACGTTAGATGAAGGACTAGGAGGTTCCCCCGCAGGGGTATCCGGTTGACTGACAGAATCCATACAGTGAAATAACAGAATTCAACAAGGGATACAAATCTGAGGTCGAGGCCAAGGCCTAGAAAGCTCAGACCGTCCCATATATCCAACCCTCGTAGGTAGACTCGGTTGAGACTACCACCGGCGTGTACTCATCTTGGATGAGAGTATCGACGATCTCGAAGTGGAAAACGGTTCCATCGAAACTATATGCAAGGTTATAGCAATCGATCCATGACATTGATCACTCCAAAGGCTTAACCTTTGGCCAAACCAAGCCCACAGGTTTAAACCAATTCTGAATCTAGCATTCCCGACGGTTGAGGGAAATTACGGATATCCCTCTGAGGGTAGAGAGAGGGATGGGGGGATGAGGAGGGTAGGGGAGGTAAGGAGGACGAAGGCCAGGAGGTTAGAGGGTTTGAGTCAACAATGTAACGTTTTTGAAGAGGGGTCCAGATTGGGGAGAGCGTCCTACTTTTTATATAGATTTCATAGATAGGAACAGAAAACTTGAGCATTTGGTTATGACTTTAAGTTTTTAGACAACGCCAATTTACATAAATCCTAAATATTGAGCATTAAATTCAAAGGTTTAGCTGAACTAACCCCTTACTCCCCACTCCCCCGCTCCTCCAACAGCAGCCGAATCGCTCGCAGTTCCTGCAACATCTGCCGCATTAGGTCATGGGTCAACGTCTCCTCCGGAGGCTGCACTTGAATGGTGGGGTGCAGGCCCAGCACTTCTTCAGCGAAGCGGCGCACTTCCTGGGGGCGAAACTCGAGGGGATCGTCTTTGTCGCGGCGCACCTCAGGATTGAGCTTAGCTTTGTCGTAGGGGGGGTTGAGAGTTGCGGAATCGGTGTTGGCGTAGCGGTATACCGAAGCCCGCGATCGGTTGAGGTACTTTTGCACCGCGTCTACCGACAGCAGCGCCCCAGTGTCTTCGGCGGTTCCCGTCCATCCGTAGGCTGAAGCAGAGCTGGCACCGTCAGCAGAGTTGGAGACAAAGGGCGAATCGGGGATCATAGGGCAGAACGTAGCGGATCTGTGGCTACTGTATCAGGTTCATCCTGGTCTGGATTGCCTGTAACAGAGCATGCCAAGGGCGATCGCTGGTGGGAAAGGTGTGCTAAAACCTTGGCAGCGTTAACCAGGATTTAGGTGTGAAGGGCGATCGCAGGCAAACTCAGCGGCGAATCTGGCGACGGTGGCGGCATTTGCCAGGGCTGGCCGCTCTTATGTTTGGGGCGGGGGCGATCGCCGGGCTTACCGCATCGCGCTGGTCGCCCACTCCAGCACCGGGGGCTGGGGGCGACATTACCCCTGCCCTGCGGCTGCAGGGCATACCGCAGCCCATTGTGTTCAACGGTCGCCCGCGCATCGATCCGATGCCCCAATTCAAAGAGGTTTGGGAATGTCAGGTGGTGGTGGTGGGCGGTTCCCTCGGTGGAGTCGCCGCCGCTGGCCACGCTATGGCCAGCGGTGCCACTACCTGCCTAATCGAAGTTGCCCCTTGGTTGGGGGGACAGATTAGCTCCCAGGGTGTCTCTGCCCTTGATGAGTCGCTGCGCATGCGCCAGGCTAACAATCTGTCGCCCAGCTGGCAGCGGTTCCGACAGATTATTAAGCAGCAGGTGGTCAACTTACCAGCCTGGAGCCCAGGCGGTAGCCCGCGATCGGTGGCCGACATCAACAGCTGTTGGGTGGGCACCCTGTGCTTTCCGCCCCAGGCTGGGGCCAAAGCCGCCGAACAGTTTTTAGCCGACACTAACCCCGGCGCCCCAGCGAGCCGCTGGGCTGCGATGACAGCGTTCAAGGGGGCTGAGTTTGACGCCACGGGCCGCCGCATCACCGCAGTATACGGAGTACGGCGCATTCCTAAAGACCCTAGCTATCGGCCTATGGGGCGACTGTCGGCAGAGCTGGCAGACTGGTACAGCTGGTCGCCCACCGCCGAGTTTGAGCGAGTGCCCGTCAAGCTACAGCCGCCTCCCGGCCAGTCAATGATTGTGATTGACGCCACCGACACTGGCGAACTGGTGGCCTGGGCTAAGGTGCCCTATCGCGTGGGGTCCGAATCAAAGGCAACCACAGGGGAACCCAACGCCGCCGCCTTTGACAACCCTGACTGTACCCAGGCCTTTACCTACCCTTTTGCTCTCGGCATTCACAATGATGGGGGCGACAGTCTGGCCGCTCTGGCACGGCTTCAGCCCACCTACGGCATCCATGAGCACCAAGCCTCGTTTAATTTGGAGGGATTTCCGTTTTTTGCGGGCAAGAGCGTCTTTCATTACCGGCGCATCGTCAGCCAAAACCGGGGCAACCCCTACGTCGGCTCTCCCGTCGCTGGCGATATTTCTATGATCAACTGGAACCAGGGCAATGACTGGAACTGGATGGATCCACCGCTACTGCTCAAAGCCGCTGAGCTGGAGGCCGCTGGCCAGCACCAGAACTGGATGGGAGGCCTATCATCGTCAGCGCTGAAATTTGGCGAAGAGAACGCGCTGATGTTTGCTCGCTGGCTGCTTGAAACCCAGTCTGGCCCCAGCTATCCTCTAGCCTACCTCTACGGGGCTGATGGCCCTATGGGCACGCTGTCGGGCCTCAGCATGGTGCCCTACTTTCGCGAGGGGCGGCGGATTGTGGGCCGCGCCGCCTATGGCCAAGATGAGTTTATGATTCGCGAAAACGATCTGCGCTACGGTTTCCCCGGTCAGCGCGACTTTAGCCCTACCACTGTTGGGTTAACTCACTATGCAATCGATATCCACGGCTGCCGCTACCGCAACTGGCTGCCCTCAGGAGAAGCCGTTGCTGCTCCGGCCCAGGAACCTCGAGTCAAGCCTGTGCAGCTTCCGTTAGAAAGTTTAATTCCCCAAGGGGTCGACAATTTGCTGATGGGCGGTAAGGCCCTGGCGGCCACCCATATCGCTAGCGCCTCAACCCGCATCCATTACGGCGAGTGGCAGGTGGGAGCCGCCGCCGGGGTCACCGCAGGCTGGTTGGTGTCACCTGGCGCACCCGTCAATGACCCAGCTGACGTGATCCCTAGCGGTTCTATAGGATCGCTACAGGAGGTGATGCGGTTGCAAGGGCTGAAGACCCATTGGTAAACGATGGACTCAGGTATACGTCACGGCCTGTACAGGCTATGCCGCTTGAGTTGAGCTGCGATTGCCCCATCAATCTCCTAAAGACTCAGAACTAGCGATGCTCTAGAAGCAGTCTGGCTCAGAAGTAGTTGGAGAAGCGTTAAACAAGGCAAACACCTGCCGACAGCAACGCCTTAGCCGTTCGCGACAGGTGGGATCGGGAGTAACCTCGCCCGAAAATGCCCAGTTGTCGATAGTAGATAGGCTCCAGCGCTTGCCGCGGTGGTCAAACCCGGCAAGGTCAAGACCAATCACCCGGCATTTTTCCTGGGGCGACAGGTTTTGGTTGGCATCATTTTCAAAATCGCTGTGTAAGCGAATCTGCACCAGCAAACTGCGGCACTGAAACAACCGACTCACCCCAGGAAAATGGAACCCCACATCGATGGAGTCAGGGTCGACTAGGTCACGGGTGTCAGGGTCATTGGCCCAGGGCTTAAGGTCGGCTCGCAGATCGGGAAACTCGGTCTTGAAGAGACCCACTACGGCGGCAATTTTGCTGGCAAACTCAATGCTGCTGGCCTGTTCTGCTGCGTTCACGCGACCTACAACGATAATAGGGGAGCTTTAAGCATAAACTAGCGCTCCCCTTTCAACAGTTAACTGGGTAACGGCTGAACCAACTTTGGACAACTTCAACCTAGCTCGCAGTTACTGAGCTGAGCTGACAACCCCACTGCACATTTCGATCATGCGGTGGTCGTTTTCGCTCAGGTCGCCAATGGCGTGGAAACCATCGAGACCAAAGGGAACTAGCTCACCAGAGGCATTGCTAGACGCTACCGCTGAATCTCCAACCATGGCAAGGCTGTAGGGGTAGGTGTCGGCTTGGTCGTAGCTGTTAATGACAGTCATGGCGATCTCAGTACCCTGTACCTGACCTTCAAAGCAGTCGAAGGACGAGCTGGGGTAGTACAGCGCGCCATAAACGCGATTGCCCGTGCGCTCTAGCACCACATAGCCTTGACCAATTTGATCAGGCTCGGGAACTTGGCCAAATAGATAGCGCTCGCCCACGGGCTCTGCAGCCGTCTGAGCAACCGCTAGTGCCTCGGGGGAGATGTGACTATCTACAGTTTGAGCTTGAGCGGCAGTACCTAATGCCGCAACAGTAGCTGCACCTAACAACACGTAGGATAAAGAGCGGCGATCGCAACTCCGGCCCTGGCCTGCAACTCGGTTTACCAGGGAAGAAAATAGGGTGGATTGAAACGTTTTGATACCCATTTTATTGCCCCCTTTTGTTTAATCTTTATAAATAGCTAATCGATCATTGAGAAAACTCAGTTCTCGCTTTAGCTCAAAGCTTCAATGCGCCGCTCCATGCCCCTTTCGGGTTCTGTGACTTGAACTCAATGTAGTAGACCTCAGCAACCAGATTTTCACCCTAACGGCGAACCGTAACAACTCTTGTTAGTGGTGGTCATTTGTTTGCAATTGGTCCAATTTAGCTATGAGTTTCGCCATTCGCCGAGGAGCGATCGCGCTACACACAACTTGTCTTGCCACTGGGTATAGTTTCGGGCCAATTCCTCAATTAAACATCTGCCGATGGGCCAGCTTGGCAACTGGTCAGAATTGGTAGAGGTCCTCAGTTAGGCTGTAGAGACTTGAGAGTCAGGGTAAAATCGTAGGTAGAAACCGGTTTTCAGACTTGCAGGAGACAGCAATGGAGGGTTCCTCCACTTCCTTTGATGACATTCGAGTGCCCCTCAAACTGCTGTTATTTATTGACAAGCGGCCCAGCCTGGCTCGGCAAATGCGCCAGATTAAGCAGTATCTGAAAACCCTAGAGACTCATTTTGAGTTCAACCTCGATGTGGTTGACATCGGTGAACAGCCCTACCTCGCCGAGCACTACAAGCTGGTCGCCAGCCCTGCGCTGATCAAAATTTCCCCAGCACCCCAGCAGATGCTGGCTGGTAGCGACATTATCAATCAGCTAGAACGCTGGTGGCCTAAGTGGCAGCAAGAGCATCTCGATACCCTCAATTCGCTGGGAGTGGAGGCCGAAACAGCCCTACCAGCCGACCCCTTGGCACAGCAAGCCGATCTCTTGACCACCTCTGCCGAACTCATAAAACTCTCCGATGAGATTTTTCGGCTCAACCAGACCCGTGAAGAACTAGAGGCCCAGCTGCGCTTCAAAGATCGCATCATCGCCATGATGGCCCACGACCTGCGCAATCCCCTCACTGCCGCCTCCATTGCGGTTGAAACCCTGGAGTTGGGCTACGCCCCTAATCAAACCCGCAACATCACTTTGAGCCCTGAGCTCACAGGCCAGCTGCTAAAACACGCCAAGACTCAAATTCGAGCCATCAATCGGATGATTACCGATATTCTTAAGGCGGCTCGGGGGGCCTCTATGGAGCTTCAAATTGTGCCTCAGGAGCTCAACCTGCCTGCACTGTGTATGGAGGTGGTGGATGCTTTTCAAAACCGGCTTCAGGAAAAGCAGCAAAGTTTAACCACCGAAATTCCTCAAGATCTGCCCACGGTCTATGCCGACGGTGCTCAGGTCAAGCGCGTAGTCACCAACCTGCTTGACAACGCCATTAAATACACGCCTCAGGGGGGACAGGTCTCGATTATTGCGCTACATCGCACCACCCAAAAGGTACAGGTGGCTGTGGTAGATACCGGTCCTGGAATTCCGCCCGAAAACCGCGACAAAATTTTTGAGGAAAGCTACCGCCTCCAGCGTGACGTTACTCAGGATGGCTACGGGCTAGGGCTGGCTCTCTGCCAACGAATTGTGCGCGCTCACTACGGTCAAATTTGGGTTGACTCGGCCTCTGGGGCGGGCAGCTCTTTTTTCTTTACCCTGCCGGTCTATCGAGCCTAGATTGAATTGACCGATCGCCTGCCGCTAACTTCCTACGCGCCCTAAACACGGAGGCCTATGGCAAGATAGGGGCCATGATGAAGCGGTTTTTGCATTATCTAAGCCCTGCCCTCTGGGGCAGAACTCTTTCCCTCTACGGCAGCGGGAAACTCTGGCGTGAGGTGCGGCAACAGGCCGCCCGATCGCGCTGGGCGGAGGTCACCGCTGCGATCGCATTTCTCTGGCTGCTGGGCCTACTGGGATTCAGTTTTGTGCTGCTCCACAGCGAGCAAAGTCTATTGCTTCCCCTCGGTGCGCTGGCCCACGGCCTCAAAACCATGCTGGGGATGGCTGCTACCTCACCCACCCCTGCTCCTGGGCTCTGGGGTTTAGGTCTGGTTGGGTTGGGGGCTTGGCTTTGTCTAGTTGCCGGCACTCAAAAGCTGATGCAGCTGGTGGCAGTGGCCGCGGGCAGTAGTCTCACCCCCCTGGCTCGCTGGCGCGACCGACTGCTGCCCTGGGGAATCACTTTACTAGGTCTAGGAGTAGCGGGGCTAGTGTTTAGCTTAGTAGGCAGTACGGCCGACGCGGCAGCGGTTGCTAGCCGATGGAATGCCTTAACTTGGCTAGGGCGTTGGCTGTTAGCTGTTGGGGTTGAGGTCGCTGGTCTGGCGTTGGTATATAAACTTGTCCCGCAGCGCAGGCTACCCGGTCTAGGGCTATGGCCTGGCGTCAAGGTCGTCTTAGTCCTGGGTTTAGGGATTTTGGGGCTGCGGCACTGGGGACTAAGCTGGCTGAACCAACAGGCGATCGCCTACGACCTCCTATTAGTGCTTGGTCTCAACCTGGGGACGCTGTATGGGCTGATTCTGCTGGTGCCGGTAGGAGCTCAGGTCAACCTCAGCGTTCTGCGCCATCGGGGATTCGTTCATCGCCCTCGGGAGCGGTCTATACCCACACCGCCGCTACCATCTTTCGATTCCTTTAAAATCAAGCGTCGGAATTGAGCCATACCGATTCCGATGGGGGTGTGCCAGTTTGTTGGGAGAGCTGGACGTAATTTTTCGAGCTCCAGGCCTTTCGTTTATCTGTATTTTGATGCTTTGATTGCCAAATCTTTTCAGGCTTATATAAAGAGCCATGCGATCGCTACAACGCGCTGCTAGCCACTAACGAATTCGCTGAAGGCTGCTGACAATGCCTAGACCAAAGCACAGCAAAATTAGTAGCCAGATCACCAGACCCGGCAGAAAAGCCAGCAGCGACAGGCCCCGTAAAACCCATACAATGGCGGTCACGCCTAAGGCTGCTAAAAAGAGTTTAGTTAGAGGTTGTAGTGGGTAGCGACGACGGCCCATGGCGGCAATGTCTCCGTTTGTAAAGCTATGACTAGGCTACGGGGGAATACTGAGGGGCATTGGTAAAAGCCCCGTAATGATACTACCGTCCCCCCTACGCTACAAAACTGTCTGACCTTTAATAGGAAAGCAAGCGATACAGCGCTAGCATGGGCCAGATGCCGCAGCCCTTATTAGGGTAGCGGGCAGGACCGGGGTTTGCGATCGCTCCGGGTCAGACAGCCACCGACAGCCTATGCAGGCGCTCACAGGCTGTTGATATCAACACCAGATCGCATCGTTAGGAGGAATAGAGCAATGGTTACTAGCAAAGCTCAAGGTATCCACGAGGTCAGGCAGGATGGGTTTCTCGCCCAGTTTTCTCCCAGTGACCAAGTGGCGCTGCTTCGGGGAGACGTATTGCTCCAGTCGCCAATCGGCAATACCAGCGGCGCTGTCACCGCTCACATGTACGTGCCTTTAGCGCGCCCTCAGATTTGGCCTCAGGTAACCAACTACAGCTGCTGGACTCAATATTTTCCTAACATTGTGCACAGCGAAGTTCTAGAGACCGTAAAAACCGCCACCCAGCGCTATCGCCGTCTCTACCAAGTGGGACGCAAGGGGTTTATGCTGCTGACGGCCCAAGTCGAAATTTACCTTAAGGTAGTTGAAACGGCCTGCGAAGCTATTCAGTTTCGCCTAGAGCAGGGCACCTTTTCCCATTTCGCGGCGGATCTGCACCTGCAAGATTTTAACCAGGGCACTTTGCTGACCTACTCGGTGCAAGCCGCGCCGACGATTCCGGTACCAACATTTTTAATTGAGCAGGCAATTAAAACCGACCTACCGGGCAACATGCGGCAAATGAGACGGGTGCTATGTGCCCGCTACGGGGTGGCGTGAGCAGCAGTGGCGCAGAGATAGGGGGGAAGTTTGCGATCGCAGTAAATCTATCCTAAAAACCACCGCCTAAAACCTGCGGAATGGACATGACCTTCGCTTGCCGAGAGGTCGCGTCAGGGATTATTGCTCTCTAGCAAAATCCTGTGTCTGCCCAATGGGTTAAAGCTTGGTCTGCTAGCGGTAGCGCTCCACAAAGGATCGCCCGGCCGACATGGCTGCACTGCTGGTGGTGTAGAAAGTGCCGTCACTGAGCACATCCAGGTCAGGCTTCACAATCCAGCACTGGTAGCCTCGGTCTTTGTTGTGGCTGACGCCAATAATCCAGCCGGTCATGGCTGAAACTTGCACGACCGAATCCGCGTCCATCGCAGTATCCTCCCGTGGGCCTAGGACCTATCCCAACGTGAGGGCGAGGGCCAGAGCTGTGCGGTGCTATGGTAAATCAGATTGCGACCTGGGTTAACAAAACCCCTGACTTTCTTCTCAATTTCTCAGGTCGATGCTGTACTTTTGCGCCCCTGCCTAGTTGCTATGAGCAATCAAACTCTGCCCCTCGACGATCGCCTCTACCGCTACTTGATTGATCACTCGGTACATGAACCCGAAGTGCTCGTTGCTCTGCGCCAGGAAACCGCTCAGCACCCCATGGCCCAGATGCAGATTGCCCCCGAGCAGGGGCAGTTTATGGCGCTGCTAGTGCAGCTTTTGGGGGTAACCAAGGCGCTAGAAGTCGGCGTTTTTACGGGCTATAGCGCTCTGCGAGTGGCGCTGGCGATGCCTCCGGAAGGCAAGCTGGTGGCCTGTGATGTGAGTGAGGAGTACACAGCGATCGCCCGCCGCTACTGGGAAAAAGCTGGGGTCGCCCACAAAATTGACCTGCGCATTGCCCCCGCCACCGAAACTCTAGATCAGCTTATTCAAGCGGGCGAAACCAACAGCTTTGACTTTGCCTTTATCGACGCCGACAAAAGCGGCTACCCCACCTACTACGAGCAGGTGCTCCAGCTGGTGCGCCCCGGCGGCCTCATTGCACTGGACAATGTGCTGTGGTCGGGCCAGGTAGCCGACCCCGCTGTGCAGGACAGCCGCACTAACACCCTGCGCCGCCTCAATGAGGCGATCCACAACGATAATCGCGTCGTCGCCAGCTTAGTTCCCATCGCCGATGGTCTGACCCTGGCGATGAAAAGGCGGTAGGGCTTAATCCCGCAGGACTCGCTTGGGAAGCGTAGCTAACGCATTGAGCCAGGAGTAGCTGAGCGTAGGGACGACCGTGATAGCTATAACAGAATAATTCCTCAAGGTTACGGAATTACTTGCCAATGCAGAACCGGCTGAAGATTTCATCCAGCATAGATTCGGTAATTTCATCGCCGGTAATGCTACCTAGGGCCGCGATCGCAGTCCTTAAATCAATCGTCCAAAAATCTAGTGGTAGCTGATTCTCAATGGTTTGCTGCACCTGATGGAGCGCATTGCGGGCCGCAGTCAAGGCGGCTCCCTGGCGCTGGTTAATGGTGAACTCTAAATTGGATGTAGTGAGCTGGTCGGCGTGGATCGCGTTGAGAATTGCGCGTTCTAGGGCATCAATGCCCTGTTGCTGGGCTGCAGCGGTATGGACCACAGGCAAGTTCCCCGGAAAAACGAGATCTGTCACAACATCGGCAGTGACTAGATCTACTTTGTTAACAACCAGAATTAGAGAAGTTTTCTGTACCGACTCGTAGAGCTGTTGGTCGGCGCCCGTCCACCCGGCGGCAGCGTCGATGGTAAGCAGCACTAGATCTGCGCCCTGGGCCACCTGGCGCGATCGCGCAATACCCATTTGTTCTACTGGGTCGCTGGCCTCGCGAATGCCCGCCGTATCCAACACCTGAATGGGGATACCGCCCACCACTAGCTGCGACTCCACCACATCGCGGGTGGTGCCGGGCAGGTCGGTGACAATGGCACGATCGCAGCGGCTCCAGGCATTGAGCAGACTTGACTTGCCCACGTTGGGACGACCCACAATCGCTACCTTGAGCCCAGTACGCAGCAGTTCTCCCGATTCTGCTGTGGCCAGTATGCGCTCGATCTCTGCCAGCACGGCGGTTAACTGCGATCGCACCGTCTTCTCATCTAGCGGCGGCAGGTCGTCTTCAAAGTCGATGCGGGCCTCTACCTCGGCTAGCACGTCGAGGCAGGTCGAGCGCAGCTGGCAAATGGGCTGGGTGAGCTTGCCCTGCACTCCGGCCAGGGCTGTCTTCGCCGCCAGATTTGACTGGGCCGCCACCAGATCGGCTACCCCCTCTGCCTGAGTGAGATCGAGCCGCCCATTCAGAAACGCCCGCAGGGTAAATTCGCCCGGTTCTGCCAGCCTGGCCCCTTGGCTCAGACAGAGTTGGAGCACCTGCTGCACCGCCATCAACCCGCCGTGGCAGTGAAACTCCACCACATCCTCGCGGGTATAAGAACGAGGGGCCAGCATGAGCAGCAGCAGCGCTTCATCCACTGGCTGCCGAGTGCTGGGGTCGCGCACCTGGCCATAGAGAATGCGGTGGCTTTCCCAGGGTTGTTTGCCGGGGGCATGGAATAGTTCGCGGGCGATCGCCACGGCCTTTGCTCCAGACAGCCGCACAATGCCGACGCTGCCCTGCTGGGGGGCAATGGCAGTAGCGATCGCCGCGATTGTCTCGCCCTGAACTGTTGAGGGTAACGCCCTTTGCTGAGCGGCAGCGCCATTCATAGCATCTATCCTGCAAGGTGAAGTGATGTTGAAGCCTGGGGCGAGTCTGATAAAGCGCCGATCTACTGGGTAGAATAGAAAAGAATCTTTACGTGCCTCTAAGATTCTACCGCTGAGTTTTTCTGCTTACTAAGGGGTAGCCTACCAAGCCTTGAGGAATGGCTACCCACCTGACCGTTGAGCTGTCCCTATCTTTTTCTTCCCCTGGGTTCTTGGGGAATTTAGCCTCTGGTATACCCCCGTCTATGATCACTACGCCTACAACCGAATCGACCCCCGACCCCAAACCCGTGATGCGAAAAACGACTCAACCACAGTGGCGGCGGCAGCTCCGCTATCTATACCTGCGGTTTTTGCGGCTCCAGGGCACTTCCGAACAGCTGGCTCGGGGTATGGCCTCGGGAATATTTTCTGGCTGCTTTCCTCTATTTGGCTTTCAAATCCTCATTGGGGTGGCCGTAGCTACGGTGCTAAAGGGCAACCGCATGATGGCGGCAGCGGCCACCTGGATCAGCAACCCCTTCACCTACGTGCCTATTTTCGCTTTTAACTATCAGGTGGGGCTGTGGCTTCTGGGGGGCAGTGCCACCCAGGCTTTTGATGACCTCGACACCCTCAAAAGCTGGATGGATATGGGCACTGAAGTGTCGGCGCGGCTGATGTTGGGCAGCACAGTAGTGGGTTTAGTGGCGGGAGTGGCAAGCTATTTTGTGGGTCTGCCGCTGATTCAACGGGTGCGATCGCGCCAGAACGTCCGGCAGCAGCGCCAGCTAGCAAACCCCTCTGGGTTAGAGAACCTTGTCCAGCCCGTAGATTAGCGATTTTAAGGCGATTACTCGGCGAATACAGAGCAGCACACCGGGCATAAAACTGGCGCGATCGCTGGTGTCGTGGCGCAGAGTGTAGAGCTGCCCTGGGGAGCCAAACAAGATTTCCTGGTGGGCAATCAGCCCCGGCAGCCGCACGCTGTGGATGTTGATGCCCTCGGGAGTCGTGCCACCTCGGGCTCCGGGGATAGTCTCAGTTTCTTTAACCAACGGAGTGTTGAAGGTTTTTTGGGCCTCCGCCAGCATTTGGGCGGTCTGTACGGCAGTGCCGCTGGGGGCATCGGCCTTTTGGTTGTGGTGCAGCTCAATGATCTCAACATGGTCGAAGTACTGAGCGGCCTGCTGAGCGGCCTGCTGCATCAGCACCACCCCAATGGAAAAGTTGGGCACGATTAGGCAGCCAGTGCTGGCTTTGTCGGCAAACTCTGCCAGGTCGCGAATTTGCGCGTTGCTCAGGCCGGTGGTGCCAACGACAGGACGCACTCCGTAGGCGATCGCTGCCCGCACCGACTCATACACGCTATCGGGATGCGAGAGGTCAACCATCACCGCCAAGCCCTCGCTCTGAGCGGCAACCAGGGTTGCCTCCAGGTCATTCATGATCGGCACTTCTAGGGGCTTGTAACCAATTACTTCGCCAATGTCTTGGCCCATCAGCTCAGGATTTCTGCCGATCGCCCCCACCAGAGTGATGTCTGGGGCTTGATCAATAGCTTTGATGACCTCGCGGCCCATTTTGCCGTAGGCTCCGTTGACCACGACGGGAATAGCTGATTGGGTAGACATAGGAATTCGTTTGGCGAACAAGGGAACTAGCCGGTCAGCGAGTCTGACGGTCAATAAGCTACCAGTCATGAAGTTTTTAACGCTTCAACCTGCCGGCAGCTCAACCTTCAGACCCGCCTTACTTCACTACTGAAACTTTCGTTCCAAAGACTTGAGATACTCAGTGTTGACTCCCGACTCGCGGGGCAGAGAGATTTTGCCGGTGCGAGCAATTTCGCGAATGCCGAAGCGGTTGAGCACCTGCACGATCGCTACCATCTTGCCGGGGTCGCCCACCACCTCTAGGGTGAGAGAGTCTTCAGACACATCTACCACCCGCGCCCGAAAGATTTGGGCAAACTCAATGATCTCAGAGCGGCTGGTACTGGTCGCATTGACCTTGAGCAGCATCAGTTCCCGTTCAACGCAGGGCGTATCGGTGACATCATTGACCTTGAGCACGTTGATCAACTTGTAGAGCTGCTTGGTGAGCTGCTCAATTACCGCATCGTCGCCGGGCACCACCATGGTGATGCGAGAGATGCCTGAGGTTTCGGCCGGCCCCACCGCCAAGCTCTCAATGTTGAACCCGCGCCGGGCAAACAGACCGGCGATGCGGCTCAGCACCCCAGCCTCGTCTTCAACCAGTACAGAGAGGGTGTGTTTGATGGCCTGCTGAGGAGCCACAGCCGAACTGGGGAGAATAGAAGGGTTAACCATAGGGCCTGGGGATGTAAAAGGTTTCAGCACCAGCGCTGATTCGCGAGACTTTCAAAACTAACAAACCTCAATACTATCCCGAAAATCCCTGCCTTAAAAACATCCCTCCTGCACCTATCCACCCTTTCTCCTAACAAAACGCTGAGCTTCCTCACCCTTTTCTCTTTAGAGACGTTTTGCATAGGCGATCGCCTGGCTGAGAGGCAAACAACGCCGTTGCTCCTTTAGTGCCGATAATGCAAACAGGCACTGGCTCCCTCCGCCCATCTCATCCTTACATCTCTATTTAGCTTGGCTTCACAAACCCCCAAAGCCCGCCTACATCCCCCAGATTGGGTATCCTTGAGGCACTAGCCTACCGTCACTGCATTTGGCATGAGCTTATCTGGCCCCGCTAAAGAGATTCAGTCCCTAAAGGGGCGCTTTCTCGACCTGATCAACTTGCGCCCTGGGGAAGAAGAGCGCACGCTGCTCATGTTTGCCTTTTACACCGCCACCTCCATGGGCATTTTGTGGCTAGAGGTAAGTTCGGCAGCGTTATTTTTGGATGCCTATGGGGCAGCCAGTCTGCCGTGGATCTATATCTTTAGCGCTGGGGTGGGGCTAGGGCTAAGCGTGGTCTATTCCTGGCTACAGCGGTTGTTTCCGCTGCGCCGGGTAATTGTAATTATCGCCATGCTGATGGCCGTGCCAATTTTGGGGTTTCGCTGGGGGCTAACGGTGCCCTTGTTGGCAGCCCCCATGGTGTTTTCGATGCGGCTGTGGATTGAGGCTATCTATGGGCTTAACGACCTCAACCTATCAGTGACCGCCAACCAGCTGTTCAATATTCGCGAAATCAAGCGGGCGTATCCGATCATCAGCAGCGGCAACCTGGTGGCTGATGTCATTAGTGGTTTTTCGGTATACCTGCTGCTCAAGCTGATTGGGCTGCAAAACGTTATGCTGCTTGCTTTTGTGGTGATGGTGGCGGGGGCGGCTATTTTGTACCACCTCAGCCGCAGCTACGAGCACGCCTTTCCCGATTCACCCCGCCGTCAAGCAGAAGACGCTGAGTCAGTGGAGAGCTTCCGATCGCGTCAGCGGCTCCAGGGGCCAATCCAGCAGTACGTGGTGCTGCTGTTTTCGTTTTTTGTGTTGGCCCAGATGCTGCTGTTCTCCATTGAGTTTCAGTTCTTCAACCAGCTAGAAACCAGCCTCGATGTCGATGCGATCGCGGTCTTTTTGGGCTTCTTTAGCGGCCTGCTGGGGCTGATTGAGCTGTTCACCCAGTGGTTTACCTCCAGCCGATTGATCGAGCGGGAGGGGGTGTTTAAGGTGGCCCTGGTGCTGCCCTCGGTGATTGTAGCGATTGGCGTGACTACGCTGGTGGGCAGCTACCCTCTGCGGCTAGGCTTGGTGGTCATGTTTATCGGGCTGATCGTGCTGAAATTTTTTGATGAGTGGCTACGGTATACGTTGGTAGCTACCACACGCCCGATTCTGTTTCAGCCGATTCCTGACCAGGTGCGCAGCACGGTGCAGTCGTGGGTGGGTGGGATTGCTGAGCCGCTGGCGATGGGGGGCACGGGGGTGGCCATTTTGGTCACCATCGCCGTTTGCAATCGCGTTGGGCTGGTGGATACCCTAGTGCAGGCGCGGCTGTTTTTGCTGAGCACAGTGGTGGCGGCGCTGGTGTGGTTTGCGATTATGGTGATGCTGCGATCGCGCTACCTCAACCTGCTGGTGCGGGGAGCCGAGCGCGGCCTGCTGACCTTCTCTGACGCCAACCTGCGGGTGCTGAAGCGCGCCTTTATTGAACAGCTCGAAAAGCCTGGATTGGACGCCAACAAGCGATCGTGCATTGAGCTGCTAAGCCACATTGACCCCAAAAACGTGGGCGAGATCTTGGCGCCTCGCCTGGCCGAGTTACCTCCGGCCCTCCAACGCCAGAGCCTGGAAGCGATGCTGGAGTATCCCAACCCCGCCTACACCGTCCAGGTGCAGGAAATGCTAGAGGTGCCCAACCAGGCTCCCGAAATTTTGGCCCTGGCCCTGCGCTACGTGTGGCTGGCTCAGGAGCGCTTTGACATCAACGATCTGCGCCCCTACCTGCCGCCGGAGGTGGATGCGGTAGTGCGGGGCACGGCGGCCTCTCTCATGCTGCGGCGGGGCAACCTACAGGAGCGGGCCGAGGCCACCGCCACCCTGCGCAAAATGCTGGTGCACGACGAAGAGCGGGAGCGGGTAATGGGCTGCCGCGCCCTGGGTGAGGCCGACTATATGGAATCACTCAGCATTTATATTGACGATCTGCTGCAAGACTCCTCGCTGCGGGTGCGGCGGGCGATTTTGGAGGCGATCGCCGCTACCCAATACAAAAAATATTACCCCTCGCTGCTTAAGGCGCTCCAATACAAGTCAACCCGCGAAGCCGCTGTTACCGCCCTCACCCGCCTGGGCAACGAGGCTCTGCCCATGCTGCAAGAACTGGCCCTCGACAGCTACCGTCCCGAAATTCTGCGCAACCAGGCTTGGCAGGTAATTGGCAACATTGGCACCGTACCTGCCCTGGAATTTTTAATTCAAAACCTAGTCACCACCTGGGGCAGCACCCGCCGCCATATTCTGCGGATTTTGCTCAGCTTGTACCAGGAGTCTGGGGTGAAGCGATCGGCTCTGATCGACGAGGCGTTGGATCGCATGCTGGGCCGCAGCGGCATCGAAGAGCTGCTGAATACGGAGCTGGCCTTTGCCGGGCAGATGCTGGCTGCCAAGGTCGATTTGGCACCCAGCCGGGTTGAGGGGATTGAGGCTGACCTGCTGCGCAAGGCCCTCGACGGGCTGCAGGCCGATGCCACCGAGCGGCTATTTATGCTGCTGCGGTTTGTGTCGCCCGCCACTGCCATTCAAGCGGCCCAGGTAAGCCTCAGCGGGTCGGCTGCCCAATGGGCCAGGGGCATCGAAATTCTCGATAACGTGGTGGATGTGGCCAACAAACGGTCGATTCTGATCTTGCTCGATCGCCGTTTAGATGCCGACAAGCTGAAGCTGCTGGCCCTATCTACACCGCTGATAGCCTACGGGCCGATGCCGCCCCGCGATCGCTTGCGTCAGCTGCTCGACTTGCGCAACTTTTTGTCAGACTGGGCGATCGCCTGCTGCTTTCACCTGGCCCGCGTGCAGCGGTGGAATCTCACCGCCGAGCATACTCTGGCTTCGCTTCAGCACCCCACTGGCTTTGTGCGCGAGGCTGTGCTGACCTACTTAGCCGTGGCGTCGCCCCGCGCCCTGCGGGAGCTGCTGCCCCTGATGGAGCAAGACGCCGACCCGCTGGTGCTAGCTCAGGTCAAACAGCTGATCAATACTTATAATCTGGAGCCGAGCCCTTCCGCTAGCTGACGCATCCTGCCCCGTTCCCCCGCCGTCGCCCCCCTAGGTCAAGCAGCCCCGTATGTTAAACAGCGTCGAACGTCTCCTATTTATTCGCAACGTCCCCATGTTCAAGGAGCTGCGGGACGACTTTTTGGTGCGGCTGGCCTCGGTAATGGATGAGGTGTTCTACGACAGCAACTACACCATCATCACCGAAGGCCAGGAGGGGCGATCTATGTACATTGTGGTGTCGGGCCGCGTCAGTGTGCATATCGGCGGTCAGGAAGTAGCCCAGCTCAAAGAAGACGAGTGCTTTGGCGAAATGTCGGTGTTTGATGCCGAGCCGCGATCGGCCTCGGTTACCACCCTAGAGCCCTGCGCCTGCCTGGTGCTTACCCAGCAGCAGCTCTACGACGCCATCGACGAAACCCCCGGTATTGCAGTTAACGTGATTCGCCTGCTCTCGCGCCGCATTCGCGAGCTCAACCAAGACCTCAACCAGGTCAAACAGCAGCTGACGCAGCCTTCACCGTTCCCCCAAACCCGGCCCCAGTGGTATCGGCCGCTGCCATTTCCGCCGTCGGAACCCCTAGCGCGATCGGGCAGTTAGGAGCGAAGACGCTGGGGTGAAAGGTTCAAGGTTTAGGGCTAGAAAAATAATTTTGAGATGTTTCCAGGAAAGAGTGACTTCTGGGCGTCGGATGAGTTTATCGTCAGGCTTCTGTTGAATAGGTGCGCAAACTTTGCCCATTCAACTAGGGAGTGTTCTTGATTCAAAAATCACCTTCACCCTTGAGCCTAAAATCTTCAATTCATCCCTCTTAAACACAATTTTTCTTAACTCTGCGACGCGTCCTTAGGGCCTGGGCAAGCTAACGGTACGATGCCGTTTTTGAGGACTTGCCCATGGGGGTACTGATATTGCTGGTGACTGTCCTACTGATTGGGGCGGTCTTTTTTGTCAATCTCTATAACCGCTTGGTGACTGGGCGCAATCGCTACCAAAATGCCTATGCCCAAATCGATGTGCAGCTGCGCCGCCGCTACGATCTAATTCCTAACCTGGTGGAGAGCGTCAAGGGCTATATGTCCCACGAGAAAGAAACCCTGACGGCGGTCATCAACGCCCGCAACAGTGCTATGAGTGCCAGCCGTCAGGCAGCTCAGGCTCCCGGCGATCCGCAAGCGATGACTCAGCTGGCAGCAGCCGAGGGCATGCTCGACAGCACCCTGGGTCGATTTTTTGCGCTGTCGGAAGCCTACCCCGACCTCAAGGCCAACCAAAATATGGCCCAGCTAATCGAAGAACTGCGCTCCACTGAGAACCGCATCGCCTTTGCTCGCCAGGCGTTTAATGACGCTGTCACCCTCTACAACACCCAGCGGGAGATGTTTCCCGGCAATCTGATCGCGGGCAGCTTTAATTTCAACTCGGCTCAGCTGCTTGAAGAAAGCACTCCCGAAGTCAAAGAAGTCCCCCGCGTATCCTTTAGCTAGTCATGAATTTCTTTGAGCATCAAGACCAGGCCCGCCGCAACACCACCAAGCTGCTGCTGCTGTTTGGGCTATCAATCGCAGTGATGATCGCAGCATTTTATGTCGTTGCGATCGCGGTTCTATCCACCCAAGCCACCTCAGAGCTTGGTGGTTTATCGCTCTGGCAGCCCGGTATCTTGTTTTGGGTGACCAGCGGTACCCTGGCTTTTATGATGGTGGGCAGCTCGACTAAGATGGCCCAGCTCAGCCAGGGGGGCCACAGTCTGGCCAAAGGCTTGGGCGGGCGAGAGCTAAACCCCCTCACCGATGACCCTGATGAGCAGCGGTTGATCAATGTAGTCAGCGAGATGGCACTGGCCTCGGGCACCCCCATCCCCGCTGTGTACTTGCTGGATGACGAGCCGGGCATCAACGCCTTTGCGGCAGGTCACACCGCTGACAAAGCCGTGATTGGAGTGACCCGTGGCTGTCTCGACCAGCTCAACCGCGATGAGCTGCAAGGGGTGATTGGCCACGAGTTTAGCCACATTCTCAACGGCGACATGGGCCTCAACCTCAAGCTAATTGGGGTAATTCACGGTCTGCTGCTGATCTATATTGCTGGGCGGGTGGTGCTGCGCTTGAGCTGCTACTCCGACGGATCGTCGCGCCGATCAAAGGACGACAAAGGGGCAGGGGCGGTGTTGGCAGCGGCTCTGGCCATGGTGGTGATTGGCTACCTGGGGGTGCTGTGCGGACGGTTGATCAAAAGTGCTGTATCGCGGGAGCGAGAGTTTTTAGCCGATGCCTCAGCGGTGCAGTTTACCCGTAACCCTGAGGGTTTGACTGGGGCGCTGCGCAAAATTGGCCAGATTTCGGCGGGGTCAACGATGGTTTCCCCTATGGCCGAAACCACCAGCCACCTACTGTTTGGCGAGGCCAACGGCAACTTGTCGTTCTTGGGGGAGTGGTTTGCCACCCATCCGCCCCTGGGCGAGCGACTGCGACGCCTAGGCCAGGTACCGATCCCCCAGGGAAGTTCTCCCCTGGCCGCCGAGGCATCGGTTAGCTCCCCAGACGAATCGCTGGTGATGGGGCTGCATGGGGGCACAAGTACCGCCGTACAGCAAGGGATTGTTGCGATCGCCTCCCCCGCCCCCAGCCAGTTTATGACCGCCATTGGCACCACCGATGCCCGACGGTTGGAGCAGGTGCGATCGCTGCTAAGCGAGCTACCCGCCGAAGTCAAGGCGGCCCTGCAAAACCCTACTGCTGCTGCCGAGGTAGTTTATGCTCTGCTGGTGCGAACCAAGCCCGCCCTACAAACTCAGCAGCTCGAGTACCTGTCCAACACCTATGGCCCAGATTGCAGGGAACGAGTAGGACAGATTTACAATCGGGTTCGCGCCCTCAAGCCAGGGCAAGATTTGCTGTTGCTAGAGGCGTTAGTTCCTGCCCTCCAGCAGCTCGACTCCGAGGCGGGGCAAAAGTTTGTTCAAACGGCCCAAGCCCTGAGCCAGCCGGGGGGCCGCCTGCTGCTCTCGAACTATCCACTGCAGCTGATTCTGCGTAAACGGTTGTCGAGTCATTCAGCTCAACCTGCGACCATCACCGACATAAACGATCTCTGGAGTGACGCCCTTGTGGTGCTGGCCCTGCTGGCGCGGGTCGGCCACGCTCGCCCAGAGGATGCCATCTACGCTTTCAAGCTGGGTATTTCGCAAATGCCGGGGGCCAAAACGCAGACCTCGCCAAACCAACTGCCGCCGATTAACAGCGCTGATATCAACGCTAGCCTCAGCCGTCTAGAACAAGCTGCCCCCAAACTCAAACAGACCATTGTTGATGCCTGTGCCCATACGGTGCTGGCCGACAACGATGTTACTCCCGCCGAGATGGGGCTGCTGCGGGCGGTGGTGATTACCCTTGACTGCCCGGCCCCACCTTTTCTTACCTAGCACCTGACTGAGCTAGTTGTGGCAGGCTTGAAGAGCTAGGGTTCAAGGTATAAGGTGTAGGGCGGGTCGTGAACCTTGTACCTTCTTGTTGATTCACTGCGCTCAGAAAGCCTATTCGGTCGGCAGTTTCGGCAAAACTCGCTGCATTCTGAAGGTTGATTGCTCCAAGATTTCTGCTACAATTCAAAGTTGCGCTATTGTGCCGTTTGATTACCGTTGGAGAATATTCATGGCTCGTCATTGTCAACTCACCGGGAAGAAGGCCAACAACGCCTTTTCGATCTCTCACTCTCACCGCCGCACTAAGCGCCTGCAAGAGGCCAACCTGCAAGAAAAGCGCGTGTGGTGGCCCCAGGGCAAGCGTTGGGTCAAGCTGCGCCTGTCGACTAAAGCGATCAAAACCCTTCAAACCAAGGGGCTTGAAGCTATGGCCAAGGAAGTTGGCCTCAACCTGAACAAGTGCTAGTTTGGCTTCTGGTCAGCTAATTTCGGCGGCGCAGTAGCGCCAGCCCCGCCGCTACAATACCGATCGCAAAGGCCGTTCCTGGTTCGGGGACGGCCTTTGATGTTGTCTGGCGCTGCACTTCCATCACAAACTTAAACACCACCGATTCGCCGGGGGCCAGAGAGCGGTCAAACTGAACGGCGGCAGTGATATCAGCATCGACTAGGGGGCCGGGGGTATTTTGCAACCCCGTAGCTGGGACATTGTAGAGCTGAGCCAATAGCGGACCGTAGGGACTAATCTGCACTGCCGTTGGGGCCTGGTCGACGCTGAGAGTGGCCCGGGCACCGTTGGCGTCGGTTTGGGTAAGGGTATTGTTTGTAAAAAAAGCGGTGTTGTTGGTGAGCGCGCCGTCAAACTGAAGGTCGTAGTCGACGTACTTAAACAGGCTGACATCAAGCCAGTCGCTACCCGTGTTGGTTAGGGTCACGGTTTCGTGGCGAGCGGCGCGATAGCTGCCTGGGGCACCCCCTAACAGCACAGAATCGAGGGAAAAGGCCAGATTAGTCCCCAAGAAACTCGCGCTGAGGCGATCGGGGCTGGGTTGGCTAAATGCGGTGGGCTGAAAATCTTCGAGCCGCAGCTCCTGGGGGGCAGCTAGGTTGCTGAGGTTGAGAAAGTATAGGTCTGTGAACAGCGTTTCGATGCCGTCAACGAGCCAGGATTGCTCCTCGCTAAAACGCAGCAGATCGGCGCGGTAGGTTGAGTTGCCCTGGGTGAGTTCTAGTAGTCCGGAGGGCAAGGGGTCTGCAGCCGCAGCCAAACTAGGGCTGGCCAGAGCCAGGGCTAAACCCAGACATGGAACGGTAATGGCAGACCAATGTTTCATGAACTGTGATGATAGGGCAATAGGATACAGAGAATTGACTGCGGTAGAAGAAACGAGAAAGCCGATGGGGCGATGGCCCTCTGGACCGGTCTTTAACCATTGCACCATCAGTTAATCCTCACCCAGGTTAGCCGGGCAACCCCATCGCTGGAACCGGTCCCCTAGGTGTATTTACGGAATCCTTAAGCGAACTTTACGGACTTCGTAGAGCCGCCGCTGCTCCTAAGGAACCGAACACTCACCCGCTAGGCCATGACCGACCCCAGCGTAGGCAAAAGCGCTAGTTTCCCCATTACACTGAGTAAGGGGCTGAGGCCTCTAAATTCCGTCACCCATCACCTATGAACTTTTTGGCGAATCTGATTCCCGGTCGAGCTGACCAGGATACCCTGCCCAAGCGCAGCCGTCGGGTGCGGGGGGTAGAGCTGAAGACCGAGGCCGAGCTAGAGATTATGCGCGGAGCCGCCCGCATTGTGGCCACGGTGCTGAAAGAAATCGAGGCCCTGGTGCAGCCGGGGATGACCACCGCCGATCTAGACGCCCATGCCGAGAAGCGGATTCGCGAGCTGGGCGCAACGCCTAGTTTTAAGGGTTACCACGGCTTTCCGGCATCGATCTGTGCTTGTGTCAATGACCAGGTGGTGCACGGCATTCCCCACAAGCGTCAGGTAATTCGTCGGGGTGACCTGCTCAAGGTTGATACGGGGGCTTACTACAATGGCTTCCACGGCGACTCCTGCATCACCATTGCGGTGGGCGAGGTATCGGCACAGGCTCAGCAGTTGATGACGGCAGCGGAAGCAGCTCTCTATGCAGGCATTGCTCAAGTAAAGCCGGGAAATACGCTGCTAGACATCGCGGGAGCAATTGAAGACTGTATCACCAGTTCTGGCTTCACGGTGGTTGAAGATTTTACTGGCCACGGGGTGGGGCGTAACCTGCACGAGGCTCCGTCTGTGTTTAACTTTCGCACCCGTCAGCTGCCCAACATGAAGCTGCTACCAGGGATGACGCTGGCGATCGAGCCGATTTTAAACGCTGGGTCTAAGCAGACCCGCACCTTGAAAGATCAGTGGACGGTGGTGACGGTGGATCGATCGCTGTCAGCCCAGTTTGAGCACACGGTGCTGGTGAGCGAGACCGGCTATGAGATTTTGACCGATCGCAGCTCGATCCCAGTGGCCCTAGCTTCCTAAGGGACTGGATTGGGCTCTAGGCAAGGGCGATCGCCGTAGTCAACGCTGGTGTCGATGGTGAGCACGTAGGCTTTGATGCCTTCGGCCGGCGCAAAGCGGTGGCGCTGAATTTCTTGCAGGGCTTTGCGATCGAGGATGCCGTAGCCCGAGCTGCGCAACAAAGCAGGCTCACCTCGCCAAGACCCGTCGGGGTTCACCACAGCCCCAACGTTGATTTCGCCCGGTGAGTCCGCTAGGCACACTCGCTGGGGATATACCGTAGAAAACTCGGAACGATTGATTTCTGACAATAGATCTGCCTGGCCGGTCTCCTGCCGCAGAGTGCTGACCCAAGTACTCTGGTTCGCGTTGAAGGCGTCATTGGTGACGGCAGCGGCATTAAAGACAAACCGGTTTTGAATAGACTCTGCCGCCCGGTCAACCTTGGCTTGGGGCAGGTTGAGGGTGGACACGTAGGCCAACAGTTGTGGGCCTAGCTCGGCGTCAAACAGGGGTTGAGTGGATGGCGGAGCGGAAGGAGTGGCGGGCGTAGGGGTGACAGCACCCGCAGTCGGTGGGTTGGCAGGTGCGGGTGGGAGTTGAGTGGGCTGAGCACGCGTGGGTGAGGCAGTTTGGGAGCGGGGTTGCGACGGTGGGGTACCTGCTCTAGAGCGGGCTTGGGGGCGGGCCGACCGAACAACAGGATCATTCGCTCGAGCTACAGGTGCCACTGAGGCCGTTGAAGGCCGCTGCAGCGGCGTGGAGGGGGAGGCAATTGCGCCTGCGCCTGTGCCTGCGATCGCGGCTACGTTTGCCTCGCCTGCGGGGGGCACGCGGGTAATGGCCACGCTGTCTTGCTCCGGGTCCGGAGGGGGAACCGGGACATCATCGGTGCCCGTTGGCAGCAGCAGCAGCAGCCCGTGCAGGCCCAGGGATGCTAGCAGCATGGGGGCTAACAGCTTTTGCCACAGGGGCCTAGAACGCTCAGGGGGAGCAAAACGAGTCGTCATACCAAATCTACGAGGAGAACTATGCTACTGGCCTACGCTTTAAACTACCCGTTAACCACCTACTATGCAGCCATAGAACTGGGTTGCCGTGGCCAGTTCTCTAACTGGGTTGCTAGCGCGAGCGGGGGTCACTGGCCCAGATAATTACCAGTCCGGAGGCCTGTTGCCCAGGGGCTCCTACGCCAATGCCCACCAGGGAGATAAACAGGTAGGGCTGCCCTTCCTGAAACACCTCAAACAGCGGGCGATCGCAGTAGCCGTTGGCCACACGATTCACAGCATACTGCGGTGCTGGAAAGGTGCGGGGAATATCCTGCTCTTCGATGAACTGAACGTTGCGGGTCAGGTAGCGCAGCGACACCACGCTGGGCAGAGTGCTGTAGGTATCGGCATTAATTTGCGTAAAAAAGCAGGCCTGCTCCTGGGGCGACCAGGTCGCAATGCCCTGGGGGATCAGGTAAGCGATCGCCGGAAATGAGGTTTCAGTAGAGTCAAAATCGCTGTCGCCTGACCCACGGGTGAGGCGGGTAAAAATTTCGGCCACGGCCTCATTGGGCACTACGGCTGTAGCAGCTGCTGGCTCGGCGGCGGGCTCTGGCGGAGGTGGGCTATTGCTCGAGACCGGCTCGGCGATAGCTGGAGTGGGGGCGGGAGGCGGCGCGATCGCTTGGGTCGGCGGGGAGGCGGGGGCCAGAGGCGATGGGGCAGCTGCTGACGGGGTCGGGGCTGCCTCAGGCTTGGGGGTGTTGAGAGTGCCGATGCTCAGCAGATCGACAAACTCGTCTTCGGCAATCGCATCCTCAGCCTCGGGAATCGGTTGCGGCGAGGGGGCTGGGGCCAGCAGCACCAGCCCGTGAAGCACTAGCGATAGGCCGAACAGTGGCGCTAATAGTAGCTTGGCTCGATGCTGCCATGGCGTTGGTCGCTTCGGGGGCGATACCGGCCGAGGTGATGTTACAGATTCCCCAATGGTCATAGGTGCTAAGGATAGTGGCAGCGTTAAAACACTGATACAGGGTGAGTTAGCTTCAGTGGATAGGCGCAGCCAGCCCTCGGGAATGAACGGTCTCCCCGAGGGTTGGCTGCTCTAGTGGTCAGGCTCTGCCCGAGAGGGCGATCGCGTCAAGCTAAGCGCAACCTACAAACCTGATAGCTCAGCCAGAATGTCGGCGTAGCGCTGCTCAGACAGCGGCACATAACCCACTTCAGGCACAAGCTCAGGCCCGTTTTCGAGCATGAACTCGACAAAGGCGCGCACCTCGGGGCGGCTCTCTAGGCTGCTCTTCTTGACGTAGACAAAGATGGGCCGAGATAGAGGCGCGTAGGTGCCATTCTCGACATTCTCCGGAGTGGGCTCAACGCCGTTGACGGCGACTGCTTTGAGGGTGTCCTGGTTTTCGAGGTAGTAGGCCAGACCAAAGTAGCCAATGGCGTTGGGGTCGCGGCTGACGCCAATCACGAGAATGTTGTCGTCTTCGCTGGCGGTGTAATCGGCGCGGCTAGAACCTGCCTCACCCACGATCGTTTCAGTGAAGTAGTCGAAGGTGCCCGAATCGGTACCAGGGCCAAACAGCTCGATGGGCTCGTTGGGCCAGCTGGGGTCGATCTGATTCCAGCGGGTAACGGTGTCCTGGGATTCAGGGCTCCACAGCGTTTGCAGCTGCTCTACGGTCATTTCGTCGGCCCAATCGTTTTCGGGGTTAATGACCACCGTCAGCGCGTCGGTGGCGACGGGCACTTCAATGTATTCAATGCCAGCGGCGGCGCAGGCTTCGACTTCGGAGGCTTTGATGGGGCGCGAAGCACCGGTGATGTCGAGTTCGCCAGCGCAAAATTTGCTAAAACCGCCGCCAGTCCCCGACACGCCCACGGTTACCTGAGTGCCACGATTTGCGGCCATAAATTCTTCGGCCATGGCCTCAGATATGGGGTAGACAGTGCTAGACCCATCAATCTGAATAATGGAATTTTGAGAAACCGCGCTGGGGACGCCAATGCCTAGCGCTACTGCGGTGGTTACCGCTCCAGCTAGAATATAGCGATTAAATTTCTGTCTGCTCGTCATACAACACTCTCCATAGCGTCCTAAACATGGTCAAATCCGCCATGGTAAACGCTACAGACTCAACCCTAAGAAAGCCTAATGGCAACAATAAGCCTAGGGAGAAAATGAATTAAGAGTCCTTTAAGAAGCCAATAAACCTACTGTTCAAGGAATAGCTTAAATATCTTGGGCAGTAAGAAAAATTCAGCTTTTTGCAGTCTTAATTGCTCTAGGCTTAGGACATTAAAGCTCTTTGTGGATTAATAGTTTATCCGCAATTAAGACTGAGCAAACAACACCATCAACATGTCAACAGCGTCCTTAGCTCTGAATCTTTGATCTACTTAAAAGCACGTTGAATTATAGCTAAACCGTGGCAATCAACTGCTTTTTGACCCAAATGTCTTCTCTTGAGTGGATATAGACGGGATCGGCATGGAGAGCGATCGCCCGGTTATATGACTCCACCGCGTTGCCGTAGGCACCCATTTCAGCTAGCAGCTTGCCTCGGTTAAACCAGGCCTGGTGATACTGGGGGTTGAGGGCGACGGCTTTGTCATAGGCAGCTAGGGCTTCGGCCTGGCGATTAAGGCCACAGAGGGCATTGGCACGATTGTTCCAACCGGTGCAGTAGGTGCTGTCTAGGGCTAACGCCTGATCAAAGATCGCTAGCGCCTGAGCAAACTGGCTCTGTACGCAAAGGGTGCAGCCTTGGTCATTGAGGGCGGCGCTGTGGTCATGGCTGGAAATGGGATTCATGGGCGATCTCCTAGGCGACAGTTCCCATTGTGGAGTTGGCGAAGGTGAGGCGATCAGGGGGGGTGTCACCCGCTGGGGGTACGGGTTTACAATCCGTTGGGGAAAAGTTGATTAATTTAGTGCAGCCTATGCCACAGGTAGCGTTACGAGAACTGGTTGCAGCGGTGCAAGCGGGGGAACTGATCAGCTTTCCCACCGATACGGTGCCAGCGCTGGCGGCGTGGCCCGAGGCAGGCGATCGCATCTACACCGCCAAAGAGCGCAGCCCCGACAAGCCGCTGATTCTCATGGGGGCCAGCCTTGAGGATCTGCGGCCCTACGTTGACGGAACTGAGGATGAGTTAGCTCAGTGGAGTGCGATCGCAACTCAGTATTGGCCCGGCGCGCTAACCCTGGTGCTGCCCGCTAGCGATCGCTTGCCCCCGGCTATGAACCCTCAGCAGACAGGCACCGTGGGGCTGAGAGTTCCTAACCATCCCTTAGCGAGGCATCTGCTAGGCCACACCGGGCCGCTGGCCACCACCAGCGCCAACCGTTCGGGGGAGCCGCCCTTGGAGACCATGACGGCGATCGAGGCCAGCTTTCCCCAGGTGTTTACTCTAGATCAGGCGACCCAGGCTGAGATCTACGCCTTCCTCCAGGTTGAGGTTCCCCCCCCAAATCAGCCCCAGGGCTCAGGGCTGCCCTCGACCGTAGTGCGCTGGCAAGAGGGTGGCTGGACAGTGCTGCGATCGGGCGCAGTAGCTTTGCCTAAGGTCGAAACTGCTTAAAAGCGGTTTCGACCTGTCGCCCAGAGTTAGGCTAGCAGAGGCGAACTCATCTATCGCAATGGACAGCTGCCGCAATGGACTATCCCCAAGGTCAAGACTTTACCGATCTCGAAACGCTACAGCTGGCCTACGATCGCCTGCAACACCAAGCACAGCAGCAGGCGGCCTTCTTGGGTACGGCCTCCCACGAGCTCAGGTCACCCATTAACCAAATCATCAGCCTGCACCAACTAATTCTCGAAGACCTGTGCGAAAGCCCCGCCGAAGAGCGCGAGTTCATTGCCCAGGCCAATCAGGCCATTCAAACCGTGCTCAAGAATCTCGATCTGCTGATCACTCTCTCCAAATTCGATATTGGTGCTCTGCACCCCCGGCTCGCCACCACCTTGCTCCAGCCGCTGATCACCCGCGTACAGCGCATGATCGAAATGCAGTGCATCAACCGCCACTGCCGGTTAATTGTGGGGCCGGTAGAGGCCAATCTACAGGTTCAAGCTGATCCGGCATGGTTAGAGCAAGCCCTAGTCATGCTGATTGAAGCTGCCCTGGCCCAAGGAAGTCCGCAGATCAGCCTGACAGTGTCTGAAGACCCCACCACCGGTAACATTGCTTTGCATTTGGGGGCAAACCCTGGCGAGGCTCCACCGTCCGCCATGGCTGCCCTATCGCCTGAGTTTCGCTACCAGCTAGCTGCTCGTCTAGCGCTCCACCTAGGGGCCACCTTAGAGTTTTTAGGTGCCGCAGAAAATCCCAAAAGTCTTTTGTGCCTAAAGCTGTCGCGCCCTACTAACTAACGTTTAATTACCGCCATTTCATTGAACATTTGAATTAACCGTGCCGTTTCAGGATCTTTCGATATAGTTTGGGCAAATTGCTTCCGGAACTCAGCGCTGCTTCCCTGTAGCTAACTTAAACCCCCACTCTGTATGCATTGAAACGCAGCCTGCCGGATCCCTGAAACTAAGTCACCGAAACAATTATGGAATTTGTCATCGTGCTCATTCTGGTCTTCATTGTGTGGACCAATGAAGCCCTATTGGGGAAATCATTAATCAAAGAGCCTAAGCCCAAAACCGCAGAAGATAAGTTTACCGCTGCTCTAAAAGAGTATTTGGATAGTGGTATTCCTGTCCGCATTGTCGAGAAAAAAGACGGGGGAAAAAAGTAAGATGCTCTTACACAGACGTTACTTGCTCCAACCATGACTCACGACTCAAATCCTACTGTCCCTATTCCTGAGGCCGCTGCCGAGCCCGCGCCTGCCTTTGGTTGGAATCGTTATGCTGAGCGCATCAATGGCCGATTTGCCATGGTGGGCTTTGTGGCACTGCTGCTGCTAGAGCTGGTCACTGGCCAGACATTTTTTAGCTGGTTGGGCTGGCGCTGAACCCAGGCCCAACCCAGGCATGACGTGCGGTCTAGCCCTTAGAAGTGGTAGGCTTGGAGGTGATTTTTGGGATGGTGTGACTGTGGTTAACCCCAATGCAGAAATTGGTCGACTGCGGGAGCTGATGCCCGCCACCGCCCGCATGAAAACTAAGCTGATGCTCAGCGATCGCCAGCTGAACGTCATTAAGGCTGAGTTTCCGCGCCCTTGGCAGTCGGCTCACACCGTCTCAATCAACCTTGATTTGTGGCATCAGCTGGCCGTGGCCGAGCGCGATTTGCTGTTTTTGCGCACCGTGAGCTGGGTGACCATGACTAACGTGCTCAAGCCCAACTGGTATCAAGCCATGGCCGGGGCTGGACTAGTTGGCAGCGTGGTAGAGCTGCTCCAGGGCGACGCGGTGGGTGTAGTGGCCGCCGCTGGGGTCACAGCCCTGGCTAGCTGGCAAATTTGGCGTGGTGTCACTGGCCCCCAAATCGAGATTGCTGCCGATGATAAGGCGGTGCAGGTAGCCTTGCGGCGTGGCTACGACCAGGCCGACGCCGCTGCGGCTCTGATTCGTGCCATTGAAGCAGTGCCCCCCTTGGAGGGTCGGCGGGTGCTCACCGTTAACGAGTTGCTGCGCTGCCAGAACCTGCGCAGGCAGACCGGGCATTCAGAATTTTCGGTGCCCAAGAGCTACCGGCGTTAGAAATCTATGGTTCAGTCATCGGCTCAGACTTCTGAGGCTCACCCGGGCTGGCGAGGGTTAGCCCGGCTCAGCTATGCCATGGAGTCGGGTCGGTGTGTGCCGACCCAGACCTATACCCGTGCCCCCTTGCGAGTGCAGCGCCCCCTATATCCCGAAGGGGAAGGGCTGTGCCATACCGTGCTGGTACATACCGCTGGGGGCCTGGTGGGAGGCGACAGCCTGATGGTGGAATTGGCCGTCGCCCCGCGTGCCCAGGCGCTTATAACCACCGCCGCCGCCAGTAAGGTCTACGGCAGCGCAGACACCGCTAGCAGCAACCAGCAGGTAAACATCACCCTCGCGCCAGAGAGCTGTCTGGAATGGTTCCCCCAAGAAACCATTGTGTTTAACCAGGCTCACTACAGCCAAGCGCTGCGGGTTGACCTGGCCCCTGGAGCCATCTGGGCTGGTTGGGAGATCACCCGCTTTGGCCGTAGCGCCCGAGGAGAGACCTTTGAGCAGGGCCAGTGGCGATCGCGCCTCGAAGTCTGGCAAGCTGACCAGCCCCTATGGCTCGATCGCCAGCACTTAACCGGGGGCAGTGCGGCCCTTTACAGCGCTAACGGCTTGGCGGGGCACCCGGTGGTGGGGAGCTTTGCCGTGGTGGGGCACTCGTTTGACAGTGACGCTGTGGGTGCTCTGCGCCAGCTGTGGCCAATAGACCAACCTGGTGACATCGGCGTCACCCGGCTGCAATCGGGGTTGCTGTGTCGGTATCGAGGCCCGTCAAGTCAGACAGCGCGGCGATGGTTTGTGGCTGCCTGGCAGCACTTGCGTCCTCTCTACCTAGGGCGCTCGGCCACCGTGTCACGGCTGTGGCCTCGGTAAAGGTCGCAACTCGAGCAGAGATCCCTGGTTTTCTCGGAACCAGTCACGTCCCATGCTTAAGTGTTTCAAAATGTTGGGGCTCAGCATGCTGAGTTCCTAAAGGAACTGGCCTAGATATAGAGGTGATTGGAATAGAGAGCATCCTCTAGCCGTCGTCCTCTCTAGCAGGAATACCGTTAGGAGGACTTTAGCGCTCCTTCCGGATGAGGGTCTGACGCCAGCGAAAGGATAAAAATCATGAGACTTCTCAAAAGGTGCTATGAAGACTCCTCACTTTTCTGGCTCTAAGCTACCCCCTGCTTCAGAATACGCGCTGATTATTGGGGCCGGGGCGACGGCAGCCATGTCGATGGCGGCGCAACAGGTGGCAGTAGCAACTCTGCCCGTAACTACCCTGGTGGCCTTGGGCCTGCTCAATCGCTACCGGCTTGACCAGCGACTGCAAGACAGCGAGACCAGCGGACCTACCCAAGAAGAAGCTACCCATAAGCAGGCTCCAGCTGCACCCCAGCGAGTTACTGCTCAACCTCGACCAGACGCAATTTCGGCTCGGCCCCAGGTGGCAACCACGCCAACTACCTCAGCCCGTTTCTCTGAGCAGCGCGCCTACATTCACGAAACGTTAGCCAAAAAGATGCAGGCTAGGGCCGACTTTGCGTCGGTGCAGCAAGCCAGTTTGAAAAAGGTGGGGGCCTACCTCCAGCAGACTCGGCAAGAGAAGTCGCTGTCGCTGGAGGATGTTTACCAGCGGACGTTCATTCAAACTTATACCTTGAGGGCGCTCGAAACCGGCAATTTGAATCAGCTGCCAGAACCGTTTTATATTCGCGCCTTCATTCAGAAATATGCCTCAGCTCTGGGGTTAGAGGGGGCTGCTCTGGCGGCAGATTTCCCGATGCCCTAGTTCTCAAACCGCCTAGGTGAGAGCACCGCCACAGCTAGACCCGCTGCCGGCGGTGCAGCCATAGCAGTAGGGCCGGGTTTGCACGGTCTCGATCGCATCGAGGGAGTTAGCTGCAAGCAAGTCGGCCACGGTCAGCGGTTGACCACTGCGCCCCAGACTGGGCACGGCTTCCATTTGATTGAAGTCGCAGTCGTAGATGTGGCCTTCGTAGTCGATGGAAAGCTCTTGGCGACACATCAGATGGGGCACAGTGGCAGGGTTGTGATGGTGAGCCAAAAATTGCAGGTAGGGCACATAGAGATTTTTGCCCTCCAAATATTGCTTAACCCGGCCAATGGGCAAGTTGGTGATGGTGTAGAGCTGGTTAAAGGCGATGTCAAAGTGCGATCGCAGATAGGCTTCATAGTCACTCTGCAACACCGCCTGGCTGGGGGTCAGCGAAAACTCGGCACTTCGGGGCACGGGCGGATTGTAGACAAGGTCTAAGCGCAGGGCTGGGTCATGGCCGTAACCCAGCTGGTTGAGCCGCTGTAGGGCGCGGATAGACTCGGTGTAGACCCCAGAACCCCGCTGTTTATCGACGTTGTCTTCGAGATAGCAGGGCAGCGAAGCCACCACATGCAGCTGATGGCGAGCAAAATATTCTGGCAGGTCTTCAAGCTCAGGCACAAAGAAAATGGTCAGGTTCGATCGCACCATCACCGTTTTGCCCAGCTGCCGCGCCGCTTCCACTAGGGGGCGAAAGCCATAGTTCATTTCGGGGGCACCGCCGGTCAGATCAACGGTAGCAATCTGTGGAAACCGTTGGATCAGCTCGATTAACTGGTCGCAGACTTCGGGTGAAAGTTCTTCGGTGCGCTTGGGCCCAGCCTCCACGTGGCAGTGGGTACAAGCCAGGTTGCACTTGCGGCCCAGATTCACCTGCAACACGGTAATCGGCAGCTTGGTGAGAGGCTGCCCCAGCCGCTGAGCAAAGGGGGTAACGGCGATCGCTGGAGAGGGAGGAGACTGAACCATGGACCCTAGGTAGGTAAAACAGCATTCATCAATACGGTTGCCGAGGCAATTGAGTTGCCTCAGCTCAGGCTCAACACGCCTTGTTATTACAATCTACAACCCTGAAAATTTTCTGAGAGCGGGGAGCGGTCTAATTTTGAGGAAAGGTGGGCGGCTCGGGTGATTTTAACGAGTCATGGACGTTTGGGGTGCAAGGTTTAGGGTATAAGGTGCACAATTACCTTGAACCGAACCTTATAGTTAAAACTCTTTCCGCAACCTGTCGTCTTCGTTGGCTAGAGCTTTAGTGCGATCGCTTGGGAGAAGCTACTCTTACCTGGTCGCGCCCCTCATTTTTGGCCGTATAGAGGGCTTCGTCAGCCTGCTTAATCAGGTCGGCAGAGCTGCCGTCGCTGGCAGGTTGGGCGCTTGCCACCCCCAGGCTTAGGGTAACCACCCTGGCCACGACCGACTCCTCATGGGGAATGCGGTGACTACGAATCATCAGGCGAATGTCTTCAGCGACGGTTTCGGCTCCCTCAAGGTAAGTATTGGGCAGTACGATCACAAATTCTTCTCCCCCGTATCGGGCTACCAGGTCGCCGGGGCGCTTAGCGGCGCGGTTGAGGATGCGGGCTACCAGCCGCAGGCAGACATCTCCAGCCTGGTGCCCGTAGCGATCGTTATACCCTTTAAAGCAGTCAATATCGGCCATAATCAGTGCTATAGGCCCATTTTCTCGGCTCATGCGCCGCCATTCCTGATCTAGATACTGTTCTAGTCGACGGCGATTGGCTACCTGGGTCAACCCGTCGAGGTAGGCCATGCGCTGCAACCGCTGGTTGGCTAGGGTGAGCTCCTGGTGCATTTTGGCCTGCTGAATGGCAATCCCCACCTGGGTCGCTAGGTTTTGCAGCAGCCGGACATCGGCCATCCGCCAGGTTCGGGGTGCCTGGCACTGGTGGGCAATCAGTAAGCCCCACAGGGTTTGATCTTGCAGCAGGGGCACCACAATTTCGGCCTGAATTTGAAAGTATTCTAAAAACCCTAGCTGAGAGGCAGGCAAATTTTGGGTGTAGATATTCTCTACCGCTAGTCCCCGCCCGGCCCTGTAGTGAGCCAAAAACTTTTCGCCCACCGACCAGGGGTCGCGCATGGCCCAGCCCAGCATCGGCAGATAGGATGCCGAGCAGGCTTCTTGAATGACCTGACCGCTCATGTCGGACTCACACTGCACGACGATGACGCGATCGGCCTCGATAAACTCTTGCACTGAGGTAACGGTTTGCGCCAAAATGCTGTCCAAATCAAGCACGCGGCGAATGCGCTGGGCAATTTTGGCCACCAGCCGCTCTCGCTGCGACTGGAGTTTGATTTCAGCCTCAACTCGCTTTTGCTCAGAAATATCGAGGGTGACCCCAGCCAGTCGAGAGGTCTGCTCACTGTCCTTAAAGACTTGACCTCGAGATGACAACCAACGCGTGTTCCCGTCTTTATGGAGCACGCGAAACTCAATTCCGTAGTGCTGTCCTAACTGAATCGCCTGCTGTAGGGCCTGCTGCACCGTGGTCTGATCGTCTTTGTGCACGTAGGTGAACAGGGTCTCGTAGGTACCACTAAACTCGCCGGGAGCCAGCCCTAGCAAGCGCTCTTGTTCATCAGAGATCACTATCGTTCCCTGGGCTAGATCCCAGTCCCAGGTGCCCATTTGGGCGCCCTTGAGGGCCAGGGCTAGGCGCTCTTGCTGCTGCTGAAACAAAGCGACGGAGTAGTGACAGGCGGTAAGTTCAGCTTGGTCGGTAGCGGCCGCCGCAAAGCGGGGAAGCGTGTAGAATCCGTCGGGGGCCAGCAGCCCTAACCAGTGGTGAGCCTGGTCAACAACGGACAGATAAAGCTGCTCGGGATATAGCGCGCTCATGGCCAGCGGCCAAGCTAGGCACGGACCCAAGGGTTGCAACTGACTGAGGGGAGTCATCCATTGCTCAACTAAAACCTCGCTTAGGTCGGCTAACTCAGCCGTGGCCTGGGCAACATTAGCGTAGCCAAAGACCCCCACTAAAACTTCGCCGCTATATACCAGAGCGTAGGTTTTGACGGCCGTGGCCATGGCCGCCACCGTCTGCTGCACCGTGTCGCTTGTGTTTGCCCGCAGGGGAGACGGATCGATGCTGGCTGTGGGAGCGGTAGCGGTAGCGTTAACCAGGTCGTTTTCAGGCACAGATTCAGGGACGGTGAATAGATGGGACTGGATTGTGGGCAGATGAAGGTTATACCCCGCATAGTCGTCCTGGCAGCCGATCTGTTCTGTAGAGGCTACCGCAACCACCCTCGCCCACGGTGTCGTAACTGTATGGCAGCGGCAGCCGGTTTCATAGGATCTAGCATGCCCGGTAGGGGTATTGGGTGGTCATATATTGAGGGGGGCTTAACAACGGTTAGGACGTGTGGGCAGCGTGTTTTCTCGGTGATGCGGCATCTGAATTGATTTAAGCCGATGGCTTAGAACTGCGGGTTGAACTATATCAGACCGAGACAGGGGCAGGTCTATCGTGGGGCTGGGTTAGCTGTCTAAGCCAGGTGCGGCGGGAGTTCTCTATACTAAAAGGATGTCTTGAGCGAGCGTAATTCCCCTGTCTGAGCTGCCATTAATTCACCATGAAACCCTGGAGTTGCTGGAGTGGCCTCGGCTGTGCCAGCACTTATCTACCTTTGCCGCCACTAAGCGCGGCACCCTAGCGGCCCAGGCACTAGTCACCCCTGCAACCCAAGCAGCTAGCGTCAACCTGCTGACTCAGACCCAGGAGGCCGACTGGCTGGAGCAGCACAACAACGGCCTTAACTTTGGCGGCATTCGCGATATTGGGACGGCGGTGGAGCGAGCCTATCGCCAGGGGCTATTGAGCGGCGAGGAGCTGTTGGCCATTGCCACCACCCTACATGGAGCACGCCAGCTGCGGCGCACCATTGATGCTCAGCCGCCGGAGGATATACCGGTTTTGCAGGATTTGGTGGCCGACCTGAGCACCCATCCCGAGCTGGAACAGCAGATTTATCACTGCATTGACGATCGCGGCGATGTCACCGATCGGGCTAGCCCTAAGCTAGGGGAGGTGCGCGATCGCCTCAAATCGACCCGCCAAGACATTCAGCAGCGGCTCCAGCGGATTTTGCAGCGCCAGTCGGGGGCTATGCAGGAGCTATTGATTACCCAACGGGGCGATCGCTTTGTGCTGCCTGTCAAAGCGCCCCAAAAAGACGCGGTGCCCGGCATTGTGCACGATGCTTCAGCCAGCGGGGCCACCCTTTACATCGAGCCTCAGTCGGTAGTCGAACTGGGCAATCGTCTGCGCCAGCTGCTGCGTCAGGAAAAGACCGAGGAAGATATTGTTCTACGGCAGCTTAGCGACGCGGTGGCAGAGGTCTATGACGACCTAAGCCATTTGCTAGCAGTGGTCACCGAATTGGATCTAGCTCACGCCCGCGCTCGCTACTCGCTGTGGCTAGAGGCTAACCCGCCTCGGTTTATCGAACCCCAAGAGCAGACCACCCTGCGTCAGCTGCGCCACCCGTTACTGGTGTGGCAGCAGCGCCACGAGCAGGGGCCTGAGGTGGTGCCGATCAACCTGCTGATTCGCCCAGAGCTGCGGGTGGTGGCCATTACTGGCCCCAACACCGGCGGCAAAACCGTTACCCTCAAAACCCTGGGCCTAGCGGCGCTAATGGCCCGCGCGGGCCTCTACGTACCGGCCCGTGAACCTGTGGAAATTCCCTGGTTTGGGCAGGTGTTGGCCGACATTGGCGACGAGCAATCGATCGAGCAGAGCCTATCGACATTCTCGGGCCATATTCGCCGGATTGGGCGGATTTTGGCAGCGCTTAGTGGTGGGGCAGGTGAGGAAAGTAGGGGAGATAAGGAAAGTGGCGGAGATGAGGAAGAGCAACACGCCCTTGGGATAGGCTTCGCCAACTCTAGTAGACCTTCACCGACAAACGAATCGGAAGTGGAGGATTTATCAGAGTCTGCGGATGCTCCCATCCCCGCATCTCCCTATCCCCGCATCCCCCCATCCCCTCATCCACGCCTCCACCCCCCCACCTCAGCCAACGCCCTTGTACTGCTCGATGAAGTTGGCGCTGGTACCGACCCAACGGAGGGCACTGCCCTGGCCATTGCCCTGCTCAAGCACCTGGCCGAGCGGGCGCGGCTGACCATGGCCACAACCCATTACGGTGAGCTGAAGGCGCTGAAGTATCAGGACGCGCGGTTTGAAAACGCGTCGGTGGAGTTTAATGAGGCGACGCTGTCGCCGACCTATCGGCTGCTGTGGGGCATTCCGGGGCGATCGAATGCACTAGCTATTGCTCGCCGACTAGGGCTAAATGCTGGGGTAATTGATGCAGCGGCAACTCTGATGGCGACGGGGTCACAAGACGATGTTAACCAGGTGATTGCTGGGCTGGAGGCCCAGCGACGCCAGCAGGAGGAGCGATCGCAGGAGGCGGCCGAACTGCTGGCCGCTACCGAAAAACTGCACCGTGAGGTGCAGCACAAAGCCGACATGCTGCGCGATCGCGAGCAGGAACTCAAGCTCCAGCAGCAGGCGGCGGTGCAGCAGGCGATCGCCGACGCCAAGCGCGACATTGCCAAAGTAATTCGCCGGTTGCAGCAGGGCGATGCCACGGCGCAAGATGCCCAGCGAGCCACGGCAGCGGTGGATGCGATCGCCCAATCTCGTTTGCCTGCGGCTGCGCCGACTCCCGCGAAACCGGGTTACCGGCCGGCGGTGGGCGATCGCGTGCGCATTCCCAGCTTGGGTCAGACTGCGGAGGTGCTGACCGCCCCCGACGACGACCACCGCATCACCGTGCGCTTTGGGCTGATGAAAACCACCGTCAGCCTAGCCGATATCGAATCGCTGCGGGGTGAAAAGGCGGAGGTACCCGTTAAGACAAAGCCTATCGATACCGTACCCGCTGCCCAGGCTGCGCCCCCTGCTCCCGCCATTCGCACTAGCCGCAACACGATCGATCTGCGCGGCATGCGGGTGGCTGAGTCAGAGGCGGTGCTAGAGGAGGCGATCGCTCAGGGCAGTGGTGCTCTGTGGATTATCCACGGTCACGGCACTGGCAAGCTCAAGGCGGGGGTACATGAGTACCTCAAACGCCATCCGCAGATTCAACGGTTTGAGCCTGCGGCCCAGGCCGATGGTGGCACTGGGGTAACGGTGGCCTATCTGTAGAATCTAGGGTTTGATTGCCTCTATTCAGCTTTTACCTCAGCCCAGTGCAATAGCGAGCGGCTAAGGGCAGCTGGTCTTGCCAGCCGAGCCGTCAAGCTTCTTGAATGAGTTCTTGAAACGTCATTGTCAGTCGCTGCACTATAGCTCTGGATTACCGAACCTATTGGCCTCAGAACTCTGTATCTAAATTGGTAACAACGCCGCTGGGCTGAGATCGCCGTGGCACAGTGAATGGACAAACTTCTATAAATGAGTGTGAGGTCCATGAAAATTAAGTCTTTTACCCCCAGACGGATGGCGGCAGCGGCAGTGATGTCGGCGACCCTGATATCAGGGCTCGGTTTTGTGCCCGTTTTTACCCCAGCAGCGATCGCCCAGGAGGCGGCTATGAGAACGCTAACCGTAACTGGTCAGGGCGAGGAGTCGGTGCAGACGACCAAAACCCAGGTTGACCTAGGAGTAGACGTGCAAGGCACCGATGCCGAAGCGGTGCAGCGTGAGGTGGCCCAGCGCACGGCAGCAGTGGTTGAGTTGCTGCGATCGCGAGGGGTCGAAAAGCTTCAAACCACTGGCATTCAGCTCAGCCCCCGCTACAACTACGAAAATGGCCGCAACGATGTGATCGGCTACACCGGCAGCAACACCGTCAGCTTTCGCGTGCCCACCGAGAGCGCTGGCGCTTTGCTCGACGATGCCGTGGATGCCGGGGCTAACCAGATTCGCAGCGTTAGCTTTGTGGCCGAAGACGCGGCCCTAGAGACGGCTCGGCAGCAGGCGTTGCGTGAGGCGGTAGAAGATGCCCAATCCCAGGCGGGGGTGGTGCTGGGGAGTTTGAATCTGCGATCGCAGGAGATTGTCAGCGTTCAAATCAATGGGGCAGCTCCGCCTGTGCCAGTACCGATGATGCGGCAGGCCGAGTACGCTGGCATGTCGGCCGATGCCTCTACTCCAGTGGTAGGGGGAGAGCAAATCGTACAGGCCCAGGTGACGCTCCAGATTCGCTATTAAGAAACTTGGTTGGGGTGCCTAGAGTAAAGATGGTGTCGCTGGGGTAGGGCATTTTAAGAGCGCTACCCCTTATCCTGGAGCGGACTATGACAACTCTTTTTAACCAACTTGGCGGTACCCTTGCCGTTGACCTAGCGGTCGAAAAATTCTACGAGCGGGTCTTACAAGACGATCGCATCAAGCATTTCTTTGCCAACGTCAATATGACCAAGCAGCGGGGGCACCAAAAGGCTTTTTTGACCTATGCCTTTGGCGGCACCGATAAGTACGACGGTCGCTACATGCGCGAAGCCCACCAAGAGCTAGTCGCAAACCACGGCCTAAACAGCGAACACTTTGATGCCGTTGCCGAAGACCTGATGCTGACTTTAGAAGAAATGGGCGTACCTGAGGAACTCAGGTCGCAGGTGGCCGCGATTGCAGCAGCACCCCAGCACAAGCGGGATGTCCTGAACCAGTAAGCGTATCCTAGAGAGAGCGTGTCTTAGTAGGACACGCTCTTTTTTTGTCGCTCATGTTTGACACGATGCCTGAGATTGTCTCGATTCAGGTGGGCCTGCCCCAAACCCTGGGCACTGAAGCCGCCCCCAACCCCATGGATCAGCGCTGGACCACCGGCTTCTTCAAGCAGCCCATCAATGGTGAGGTGTGGTTGGGCTACACCAACTTAGCCGGGGATGGCCAAGCGGATTTGAAAAACCACGGCGGCGTTGATAAGGCCGTACTGGCCTACAGTGCCGAGCATTATCCTGAATGGCGATCGCACTTACACAACCCCGAGCTGCCCTACGGTGGCTTTGGCGAAAATTTCACCGTGGCGGGGCAGACCGAGGCCGAGGTTTGTATTGGCGACACCTACGCGATCGGCAGCGCCAAAGTCCAGGTATCGCAGCCCCGGCAGCCGTGCTGGAAACTGTCTCGCCGCTGGCGGGTGGAGGATCTGGCGCTACAGGTGAAAGCCAACGGCCGCAGCGGCTGGTATTTTCGGGTGCTGGAAGAAGGTGTGGTAGAGCCGGGGCTGGCGATGGTGCTGTGCGATCGCCCCTACCCCGAATGGACTGTAGCTCGCGCCAACAGCATCATGCACCATGGTTTGGGCGATCGCGTGGCGGCGATGGAGCTGGCGAGTTGCCCCCTGCTGTCGCGCAACTGGCAAGAAAAATTGCTCAAACGGGGTGCATCGTCCTAGGCGGGGGCGCAGTCGGCTCTAGAGCACAGACCCGAGCCGGCTGCCGAGACACAATCCGCAGCTCGTGGGGGTAGCGCGGACGGGGATCGTTCACCAGCCAGATCGGCGGCACCATAGTGGCTTCGTAGCCCTCAATTTCGTAGAGAATGCCGGGCTGGTCTACCTGCTCGACAAGGGTGCCGGGCAGGTAGTCAAATAGCTCATCCCAATCGATGGCTGACTCGGGCAGAGATTGGGGATGCATTAGGCGTAAAAGTGGCTTTTGTGCAGCACGGTTTCGCCGTGGTCGGGCACCCAGACGACCCAGGTATCGGGCGACTCTTGACACAGCAGCTTGGCTTCATCGGCGGCATAGGCGCTGAGCGGCTCGGCCAACTTGACCCAGGTGTCGCGGGTGTAGGTAATATGACAAACAGGCTGCCAGCCAGCAGCGGGCTTGCGGTCGGTTTGGGAATGAACTTGTGGAATCATGAGGTCGCCTCTGAGGAGTTAATGCGGGCGACAGACCGATCTTGAGTCGAAGGAAGCTTGGGCGAACAAGAAGCAGTCAGTCAGGCATTTCTGTAGTCATTTTTACAAAACGCCCGAGAAAATGGAACAACCGTGGGAGATAAATTCACAAACCCTGACTTAACAGCCGCTGGTTGGCCTATCTATGAGAAAGTGGATCCGCAGCGCTGAGCGATTGGCTCACCGCAAGTAGCTGAAAAGAGCGTGGCAGTATTTCTACCAAACGGCCACAATCAGCACCCTATTCAAATTCCCTGAAACTCCTGGAGCAGTAGCGCCAGACGAATCTGCACAGCCTCGTCAAACCGGCGAGGGTCAAGCCCTGTTAGGGAGGTGATCTTTTCCAGGCGGTAGGTGAGGGTGTTGCGGTGGATGCAAAGCCGCTTTGCCGTCGTGATTGGGGCGCAGTCTTCAGAAAAGAAAACCTTTAGAGTATTGATTAACTCGGGTTCATTGTCTAAAGGACTGAGCAAATGTAGGGCCAGGTCCTACCTTGGTGCGTTCGTCAGCAACACAGGCAAAGGCGGCAATACCCAAATCATCTAGACAGTAAACCCGGTTGTGACCGTCAAACTGCCGTCCTAGCCGCAGGGCAACCTGGGCATCTTGGTAGGAGCGCGCCAGGCCTAGCAAACCGGGATGATAGCGACCAATGCCAACGCTGAGGGTGGTGCCCGTTTCTTCTCGCAGCCGCATCAGGAGGGCATCGCCAGCCCGTTTGAGTGCCTCTAAGTTGGTCCAAGAGCAGCCTAAGCTATCGCCACGGGTGGCGGTGTCGTGACCGGCCCAGGGGCTCAGATTTTTGCTGTCGCTAGCTTTGAGCACAGCAAATTGGCCGCCCCCTAGATCGGCACAAATAGTTTCGTCGGGCAGGTTGAAGAATGTGACGATGCTGTTGACAATGGCTTGAGAGCAACGCTGCTGGCTGGGGTTAGCTTCGTCGAGGGCTCGGCTCATGGACAGCATGGCATCGGTAGCATCGACTAAAATCACGGCTCTAGGGGGAGTCAAATCAATACCCAACAGGTTGGCCTGCTGAAGAACCGTGTCTTCCTCAGTGATGCGGCCTTTGAGCAAGTTCGAAATGACTTGATTCTTATAAACTTGTTGCTGTGGGAAAGTAGCAGCAGCCAGTTGACTCACTAGCAAATCTAGAAAAGCGCGGGCATGCTTAGGGGAGAGCACTTCACCATCCATCCCCTGTTCAATCTTGACTTCCCCTACTTGGTCGTGTACGTAGAGCGGCAGACTTAAGTATTGATTAGATGAGGCCCGATCGCGGTGGCTTTTTCTATCAAAGCGATGGTGTCGATGGAACTGCCGACTGGCTACCAAGTTTTGATTTGAGTCACTAACAAAGACGGCTGTTTGCAGGAGCGACGACAGCTGTTTAGCAACTACATGGGCAACATGTTCAAATGTTTTTGACACAGCTAACGCAATGCGTAAGGTTCCTAGACGCTCTATCAACTGTACAAATATTGGCACCGCAAAACGGTTTGAGCACTCAGGCAATCAAACCTTCTGTTATTTCTGAAGTGAGAATTTTAACTACACGGCTGGCAATCACAAATCCCGGCTAGCCAAAAGTTTTTCATTCATTGCCTAATATTTCTCACTTCACAGGGCTGTTTAGCGATCGCTTTTTTGAAGCCGATCGCATCTTTAGAAATAATTAAATAGTTGGTCGTGAACATTAGCTAGCAGAATCGGCTCAGACCTAAAATTGATTGTAGTTAATACTTAGAGTCGTTTCAAGGTTCTGCTTTAGCATCTATCCAAAGGAATATTTCGAAAGATTGGTAAGAATATGTGTGCCTTAAAAAATATGGGGATTTGAAGATAACTGAAACTGCTTTGTTGACTGATTGTGCAAGTGCACAAAATGCCTAGCCTAGATACCAGAATTGTTTTGTCAAATGTCCAATGCGGTGATATTTGAACATCCCTAGCATGACTTTCATAGTTGTTAAGAGGTCGGCGCATGACCTGTCGCCTCCCAATACCGCTGACTGCTCACATTTTAGTCGTGCGTTCTTTACCCGGCCTGGGAGATCTGCTTTGTGCTGTGCCGGCACTGCGATCGCTGCGATCGGCATACCCATTTGCCAAAATCACCTGGCTGGGGTTACCCGGAACGGAATGGTTTAGCCAGCGATTTAACCATCTGATTGATCATTGGTTGCCGTTTCCAGGTTTCCCTGGCATTCCTGAGGGCTGGCAGAGCCCACAAAAGACAGTTGAATTTTTAGGGCAGATCCAGTGCCAGCACTACGATTTGGTGTTGCAACTCCACGGCAACGGCAGCTCGATTAATTCTTTTCTCGCGCTGCTGGGGGCCAGACAGCAGGCGGGGTTTTATCTGCCAGGTCAATTTTGTCCTGATCCCCGCTACTTTTTGCCCTATCCACAGCAGGGATCAGAGGCCGATCGGTTGCTGCGGCTGACGGAGTTTTTGGGCCTGCCGGAGCAGCGCCCAGAACTGGAGTTTCCGCTGTCAGAGGATGAGTATGAGGCGGGGCTACAGCTACTAAAGTCCCACGACCTGTCCTCAGGCCAATACATCTGCCTGCATCCGGGGGCAAATAGCGCAGATCGCCGCTGGTCGATTGACGGGTTCACTCAGGTCGCTCAATCGCTGGCGAACCAGGGCTACCGCATTGTGCTGACGGGCACCTATGCTGAGCGGGGGCTGACCGCACAGATCTGTGCCGCTGTAGGGGCTGTATCGCTTGATTTGGCTGGTTGTACAGCCCTGGGGGAGTTAGCAGTGCTGCTGCAGCAAGCGGCGCTACTGATCTGCAACGACACCGGCATTTCACACCTGGGGGCCGCGCTCAAGGTGCCGAGCGTGGTGGTGTTTAGCAACTCAGAGGTAGAGCGCTGGGCTCCCAGCAACAGCGCTTCAGGGAAGGGTTTGGAACAGGGCCGCCACCGTATCGTTGACAGCCGTCAGACTGGAGCGGCTACCGCTTGGGCGGTGCTGGCTCAGGCGCGATCGCTCCTCAACGCTCAGTCTCAACTCCTACCAGAGGTGTGCTATGCCCGCTAAAACAACCGCTCAACGGCAAAAGGTCCTGGTTCTCAACATTCGTGGGGGCAGTGCGCTGCTGGAGTTGCGAACCACGTTCCCCGAGGCCGAACTGACGGTGGTTGAATCTAGCCAAATCGCAAGCTGGTTGAGCGCCGATGAGGCGACGCTGGTGGACTGGCAGCAGGCGATTGGCTGGTTGCGCCAAGGTGGGTTTGACGCGGCCATAATTCTCACGGCACCGGGGCAGTCTCCCTACACCCTGGGCTACCTCTGCTATTTGGCGGGCATCCCGATTCGCATCGGCCGGTCTAGCGAGTTTGGGGGGCAGGTGCTGAACCGCTGTGCGACGCCAGACCAAGACGACGACGCTTTGGCGGTCCTGCTGAGGGGGAGCGGGCGATCGCTGGCCTCGGCACTCCGCTAATTCCTACAACACAAGTTTTCTTCCCATGCGACGACTGCGAATTCTCACCTGGCACGTACACGGTAGTTATCTCTACTACCTAACCCAGGCCCCCCACGACTTTTACTTGCCCACCAAACCGGGCTTTCCGGAGGGCTACGGCGGGCGGCTGCCGGGGTTTGACTGGGGCAGCAACGTCCACGATATTCCGGCCGAAGCTGTGCAGCACCAGGAGTTTGACTGCATTTTGTTTCAGTCGGCCCGCAACTACCAGGAAGATCAGTACGAGCTGCTCAGCCCAGAGCAACGGCAGCTGCCCCAGCTGTTTTTAGAGCACGACCCGCCTCGGCAGCAGCCCACAGACACTCGCCATGTGGTGGACGATCCTCACCTGCTGCTGGTGCATGTGACGGCCTTTAACCAGCTGATGTGGGACTGTGGCTCTACACCAACTCGGGTGGTTGAACATGGCGTGATGGTACCCGAGGGCGTGCGCTATTCGGGCGAGATTCCGAGGGGCATTGTGGTGGTTAACGGGCTGCGATCGCGCGGTCGCCGCCTGGGGGCCGATGTGTTTGAGCAGGTGCGTCAGCAGGTGCCTCTCGACTTGGTGGGCATGGATGCCGAGAGCTTGGGCGGTCTGGGCGAAGTGGACCATACCGCGCTGCCGGAGCTGGTGGCCCGCTATCGGTTCTTCTTTCACCCAATTCGCTATACCAGTTTGGGTCTGGCGGTGTGCGAAGCGATGTGCTTGGGGGTGCCGGTGGTAGGGCTCGCCACCACAGAGCTAGCCATGGTGGTTGAAAACGGCGTCTCGGGCTACATCGACACCAACCCGGCAGCCCTGGTGCCCCGCATGCAGCAGCTGATCGACGACCCGGCCCTGGCCCAGCGCCTGAGCCAGGGAGCCCAGCGGGCGGGCATGGCCCGGTTCAACATGCCGCGATTTGTGCAGGACTGGAATGCTGCCTTTGCTGAAGCGCTGGAGTTGGGGCGCGATCGCCAAAGCCACCGCGCCCCGGCCCTAATCTAGCCCCGCAAGCTAAGTGAAACGCCACATTAAACAACCCTCTCCCCTGCCATAGGAACGGTGGGCATTGCCCACCCTACCGCCCCCCTTTGCCTCTGCCTCGAACCCTAAATTCTTCACCCTCACTCTCAAACCCTATGACTAAGCGGATTGCCATCATCAGTGAACATGCCTCGCCCCTGGGCAGCTTTGGCGGCACCGACAGCGGTGGACAGAATGTCTATGTGGGTCAAACGGCCAAACAGCTGGCGGCCCTGGGCTACCAGGTGGATGTCTTCACCCGCCGCGATGACGCGGCCCTGCCGGAGCTGATGCTGTGGCACAACGGCATTCGCATTATCCATGTGCCGGCGGGGCCGCCGGAGCCGGTGCCTAAGGAAGACCTGCTGCCCCACATGGGAAGTTTTAGTCGCTACGTGCTAGCCTTTGCCCGGCGACAGCAGCGGCAGAATGAGGGCTACCACCTGATCCACGCCAATTTTTGGATGTCGGCCTTGGTGGCCAGCCAGGTGAAACAGCATCTGGGAATTCCGTTTGTGGTTACGTTTCACGCCCTGGGCAAGGTGCGGCGGCGGCACCAGGGGCAGGCCGACCGGTTTCCCAATGAGCGCTTCGCCGTTGAAGAGCAGGTGGTGGAAACAGCGGACGGCATTGTGGCCGAATGCCCCCAGGATCGCGACGACCTGATTCAGCTCTACGGCGCTAAGGCCGACAAAATTCACATCGTGCCCTGCGGCGTCGATCTGAGCGAGTTTTGGCCGGTTCCCAAAGCCCAGGCGCGGGCAACCCTGGGGCTGTCGATGCAGGAGCGGGTGGTGCTCCAGCTGGGCCGCATGGTGCCGCGCAAGGGGGTCGATACGGTGATTGAGGCGATCGCCATGCTGGCCCAGCAAGATCTGCCCACGCGGCTGGTGGTGGTGGGCGGCGAATCGCCGCTGCCTGACCCTGAAAAAACGCCCGAAATTGGCCGGTTGCAGGCGCTGACGGCAAAGCTGGGCCTCCAGGATCGAGTCACCTTTGTCGGCCAGCGGGAGCGAGAGGTGCTGAAGTATTTCTACAGCGCCGCCGATTTGTTTGTGACCACCCCCTGGTACGAACCCTTTGGCATCACTCCGCTGGAGGCGATGGCCTGCGGCACCCCCGTGATCGGCTCCAACGTGGGGGGGATCAAGTTCACCGTGCGGGATGGGGAGACGGGCTACCTGGTGTCGCCCAAGGCAGCGGGGGAGCTGTGCGATCGCATCGCCTTTCTCTACCGGCATCCCGACGTGCTCAACCTGTTTGGGCGGCAGGCCCTGCGCCACGTGACCCGCCAGTTCACCTGGCCTAAGGTGGCTAGCGCCCTAGCCTCGATCTACGAGTCTGTCCTGGCTAAAACCGCTGCCCCAGACGTTTCAGTAGACACCACCGAGGCCGATCTGGCTCAGATGGAAGCCCGCTTTGACGCCGCGATTTTGGCCCTGCGCCAGTCGCGCCGCTTGCTCAGCGGCGATATTTTGGCGGTGTCGCGTCGGCTCAGCCAGTGCTTTAGCCGCGGGGGCAAGGTGCTGGTGTGCGGCAACGGGGGCAGCGCTGCCGATGCCCAACACTTTGCCGCCGAGCTAGTGGGCCGCTTTCAGTGCCAGCAGCGGGCCGGGCTGCCGGTGATGGCCCTGACCGCCGACACCGCCCTGCTCACCGCCTGGGCCAACGACGTGGGCTATAACGACATCTTTGCCCGCCAGGTGTCTACCTTTGCCCAGCCTGAAGATGTGCTGGTGGTGATCAGCACCAGCGGCCGCTCCCGCAACTTAATCGAGGCGGTGGCTGCGGCCAAAACCCGCAACGTCCACTGCATTGGGCTGCTGGGCGGCAGTGGCGGTGACCTACTGCCTCTGGTAGATGAGGCGATCTGCGTACCCAGCCCCGATCCTCAACGCATTCAGGAGGTGCAGATTTTAACCCTGCACCTGATCTGCGAGTGGATTGAGGACGATTTGCGGCGATCGGACCGCCCTATCCAGCGATCGCTGGCGAGCGTCCCCCCCGCCAAGGCGATCGAGACCCCTCGTCCCACCGCGTCGGTCTCGGCCAGCCAGAGCGGCTGAGACCACCCAATTCCCTTTCCAACACAGTATTTTTTAACTAGGAATCAGCATGCAAACCCTGACTAAAACAGCCAATTCCATCCCTTCTCTAGACGGCAAAGTCGCGATCGTCACCGGCGGGGCGCGGGGCCTAGGAGCGGCCACCTGCCAATGCCTAGCCGCTGCCGGATTGAACGTGGTCGTCGCTGACCTGCGCCACGAGTTGGCCACCGGCCTTGCCCAGGAAATTGAGGCTTCTAGCGGTAGCGCTATGGCTCTCAACCTGGATGTCACCAGCCCTGCTAGCGCCGCCGCTCTGCTCGATCAGGTGCTCGATCGCTACGGCCGCATCGACGTGCTGATTAACAACGCTGGCATTGACGTCACCGAATCGGTAGAAGACCTGACCCACGACCAGTGGCAGCAGGTAATTAACGTCAACCTCAACGGCCCGTTTTATATGTCTAAAGCCGTTTTTCCTGCCATGCGCGAAAACGGAGGCGGCCACATTATCAATATTGTTTCCACTGCCGCCAAACGGGCCTGGGCCAACGCCTCCGCCTACCACGCCAGCAAATGGGGCCTGCTGGGCTTCTCTCAAGCGCTGCACGTGGAAGGACGACCTCACAACATCAAAGTTACCTCTCTGATTGCCGGCGGCATGCGCACCCCGTTTTTGCTAGAGCGCTTCCCCGACATCGACCAGACCACCCTACAAGACCCCGCCAATGTGGCTGAGACCATCCGCTACCTGCTGATGCAGCCCCCCGGCACGGTGATCTCGGAGATGATGGTGCTGCCGATGAAGGAGACTTCGTGGCCGTAGGGGAATAGGGGAGTGGGAGGGTAGGAGGGTGGATGAGTAGATGGGTAGGGGATAGGAGGGTGATGACTTTCGCAACGGCTTGCTCCCTATCTAGTTAGTCACCTTCTCTCTTATCGCCCTGCATCCACCCACTTCCTCACCTTTCTTATCTCCATTACTCTCCCACCCTCCCACTCCATCACTCATCCACCCTCCCACCCGCCTACCCATCCACCCCCCCCCTCCCATGCTCCCCGCGATTTTTCTTGACAAAGATGGCACCTTGCTCGAAGACGTGCCCTATAACGTTGACCCGGCGCAGATGCGGCTGTGTGCTGGGGTGGCGACTGGGGTGCAGCGGCTGCACGAGGCGGGGTTTGCCCTGGTGGTGGTAACTAATCAGTCGGGGGTGGCGCGGGGATATTTTGCGGAGGCGGCGATCGCCCCTATGGAGCGCCGCTTACGCCAGCTGTTGGGGGTGCCGATCGCGGGTTTCTATTACTGTCCTCACCATTCTCAAGGCAGTGTGGCGGGCTATGGAGTGAGCTGCAGCTGTCGAAAGCCTGAGCCGGGCATGCTGCTGCGGGCCCAAGCTGACCTGGGGCTTGACCTGGGCTGCTCCTGGATGGTGGGAGACATTCTCAACGATGTGGAAGCGGGGCGGCGGGCCGGGTGTCGCACCGTTTTAATTGACAACGGCAACGAGACCGAGTGGATATTGACGCCGGGGCGGGTGCCCCACCAGATTGCTCAGACCTTTGACCAAGCTGCCGACCTCATTCTTCAGCAGAGCTATGCCTACTCCAGACGTCCAGACCCAGTGTTTCCCTAGTTGGATCGATCGCTTTCCCCGCCTGCGGGTGCTGGTGATTGGCGATGCCATTCTCGACAGCTACCTGCAAGGGGCCACCACTCGCCTCTGCCGCGAGGGGCCAGTGCCAATTGTCGATGTGATGGAGGCCGAGCATGTGCCCGGTGGGGCGGCCAACGCGGCGGCCAATGTGGCCAGCCTGGGCGGCAACACCCACTTTCTGACGGTAATCGGGGATGACGCCCCGGGCGGCCAGCTCTGTGCGGAGCTGGAGCGGGTTGGGATGCAGCTCGAGGGCGTGGTGCGATCGCGCGATCGCCAGACCCTAGTTAAACAGCGCCTGCTGGCCGACAACCAGCTGCTGGTGCGCTTCGACCAGGGCAGCACGGCGGCAATTTCTCCCACTGAAGAAGATCGGCTGATCGAGCAGCTCAACCGGCAGTTTCCACTCTGCGATGCGGTGGTGATTTCGGACTACGCCTATGGGGTGCTCACGCCCCGGGTCATTCTCCATTTGCAGCGGCTGCAAGGGCGCTACACTCGCCTGCTGGTGGCCGACTCAAAGCGGCTGAAAACCTACGCAGCTCTGGGGGTGACGGCGGTCAAACCCAACTACGACGAGGCGATCGCTCTGCTCAATCTGCCCCGGCTATCTGGGGCGCAGCGGGTTGAGCAAATGACCCGCCATGGCCAGGGGGTGCTGGCGGCTACCGGGGCCAAAATGGCGGCCATCACGCTCGATCGCGACGGAGCCCTAATCTTTTTGCAGGATGACGCGGGAACGGTAGCTGACCCCGCTCGCACCTTTGCCAACCCGGCCCCCAGCGCCCACGCCACCGGGGCCGGTGACACCTACGTTGCCACCCTGGCCCTGGCCCTGGCCGCCGGAGCTGACCCCCACGGGGCGGCCTCGCTGGCGGCGACCGCCACGGGGATCATCGTTACCCAGCCAGGGACGACGCGTTGCGACCCCCTCACTCTGCGCCGCTCCCTGGCAGAGGGCAATAAGCGCATTGCCGACCCGGCGGAGCTGACCTCGGTGGTGGCCCAGCAGCGCGCCCTGGGTCGGCGAATTGTGTTCACCAACGGCTGCTTTGACATTTTGCACTCGGGTCACGTCACCTGCCTAGAGCAGGCCAAGGCCCTGGGAGACGTGCTAATCGTGGGGGTGAATACCGACGAGAGCATTCGCCAGCTCAAAGGGCCCTCTCGCCCGGTGAATGGGTTGGCCGACCGGCTGACTGTGCTGGCCGCCTTGGGCTGCGTCGACTATGTCGTCCCCTTTGCCGACCTGGCGCCTCGGGAACTGATTCGCCTGATTGGCCCCGATGTTTATGCCAAGGGCGGCGACTACACCCGTCACTCGCTGCCCGAAACTCCCCTGATTGAGGAGCTGGGCGGTGAGGTGGTGATTTTGCCTTACCTAGGCGATCGCTCTACCACGAACCTGATTCAGCAGATTCGCACCGCACCGAGGGAGGCTTGATGGACTGGAGTACGGCCCAAAACATTCTCTGCGTCCGCCTCGATAGCTTAGGGGACGTGCTGATGACCACCCCGGCCCTAGCGGCGATCAAGGCCACTCGGCCCGACAGCAAACTGACGCTGATGACCTCGGCGGCCGGGGCGGCCTTGGCTCCCCAGCTAGCGATGGTCGATGATGTCTGGGTCTACGATGCCCCCTGGCTCAAGGCTACGGCCCCGCGCCAAAATAGCCAGCCTGAGCAGGCAGTGATCGAGGAGCTGCGATCGCGCCAGTTCGACGCCGCCGTTATTTTCACTGTCTATAGCCAAAACCCTTTGCCCACGGCCTTTATGGCCTACATGGCCGACATTCCCCTGCGGCTGGCCCACTGCCGCGAAAACCCCTATCAGCTGCTCACCGACACCATTCGCGACCCCGAGCCTGAGCTAACTCGCCACGAGGTGCAGCGCCAGCTCGATCTCGTCGCCAGCGTGGGCTATCGCACGGCCGATGAACGATTGCAGATGACGGTGCCGAGGGCAGCTCACCAGCGAGTTTCTAACCTTTTAGAAAACCTGGGGCTAAGCCCTGCCAAGCCCTGGATTGTGGTGCACCCTGGGGTCTCGGCCCCCTCCCGGCGCTACCCGCCGGAGCTGTTTGCCGAGGTGGGGCGATCGCTCGTCAACCAGGGCATTGCCGTTATCTTTACCGGCACCGCTGACGAAGGGGAGCTGGTCGAAAGCATTCGCAGCCAGATGGTCGCCCCGTCTCACTCCCTGGTGGGGTTACTCACCCTGGCGGAGTTGTCGGCCCTGCTCGCCGCCGCGCCCCTGCTGCTCTCAAACAACACCGGCCCCGTCCACATTGCTGCCGCCGTGGGCACCCCCGTCGTGGATCTCTACGCCCTGACCAACCTGCAACACACTCCCTGGCAGGTGCCCCACCGGGTACTGTTTCACGATGTGCCCTGCCGCCTCTGCTACCGCAGCATTTGCCCCGAGGGGCACCACAACTGCTTGCGCCTGGTGGAACCGGCAGCGGTGGTGGCAGCGGTGCTAGATCTGCTGCCGCTGGGGACTCTGCCTAGCGAATCATTCCTCGGAGCCGGCCCAGCCCTAGCCCTAGCCGAGGTTCAACCCGCATAGGCTATGGTGCTGAGCAGCGCGATGTCTGACCGGCGAGAATCGAGCCGGCTATGCTGCACCACAATGGGCACATCTGAGGCGATCGTGCTGGCGTATTCGGTGCCCCGAGGCACCGCAGGGTCTTTCAGGTCATTGAACCGCACGTGCTTAGTACGCCGAGGAGCTACGACGATGTGGTAAGGGCCAACGGGTTCGCGATCGCTAAAATACAGCGTAATCTGCACATGGGCTTCCTGGTCAGAGGTATTGAGTAGGCAGGCGGTCTCATGGCTGACAAACTCGGGCGGCCGGTCGGTGTCATCAGGGGGGATGTAGCCCTCTGCGATCGCCCAGTAGGTCTTGCCGATGGGTTGTGCCATAGAAAATCTCCTGCATTTACTTTAGGAGATTAGCGATTTTGCCGAATGCCTACGTCTATCGAGGGAGCCAATTCAACGGATTTTGTCAGTTGGTTCAAAGGAAACGAGACCAACAAAATTGATTTGTTGAGGAATATTTTCAGTCTTCAAAATGAAAGAGCGGCAGCTGAATCTCACCTCTAACAGAGGGCAATCCGATCGGTTCTTTAAATCCTGAAGGAGTGCCCCCTACAGGATTTAAAGATTAACCCATGACAGGACGTCTAGACGGCAAAGTGGCCGTGATTACCGGAGCCGCTACCGGAATTGGCGAAGCGATCGCCTACAAATTTGCCCTCGAAGGGGCCAAGGTTTTAATCAACGGCCTGCCCGACGACCCGATTGAGGATGTTGCCCAAGCCATTCAGCAGCACGGTGCCGAGGTCGTGACCTACAAAGGCGATGTCTCCCAAACCGAAGAGGCTGAAGCTTGTGTGCAGGCGGCGATCGACGCTTTTGGCCAGCTCGATATTTTGGTCAACAACGCCGGGGTATTTTTAGTCACCGCTGAAACCCAAGACTATCCGGTCGATCTGTTCGATCGCACCATTCAGATGAATATTCGCTCGGCGTTTTTGATGACCAAATCTGCCCTGCCCTACCTGCAAGAGAGTCGCGGCAATATTGTGTCGGCGGGCTCAGAGGCCGGGTTTAACGGGCTGGCCCAAAACGCTGTCTACGGCGGCACCAAAGGCTGGGTGCACTCCTTTATGAAGGGTGTCGCGGTGGAGCAGGCCAAGCACGGCGTGCGGGCCAACTGCGTCTGCCCCGGTGCGATCGACACCGCCTGGACCCACAAAGAAACCGGCCCCATGGATGAGCAAATGGAGGAAACCCTGATTCAGGCAACCCCGATGGGGCGGCGGGGCACGGCAGAAGAAATGGCCAACGTCTACGCCTTTTTGGCATCGGATGAAGCCAGCTACGTTACCGGTGCGCTGTGGCTGGCCGACGGCGGTGTGACCGTCGCCAAAGGGCCCGTGGGCGATCAGGTTCCCGACGAACTCAAACGCGAGCCCGCCGGTCAATTGTCTGATCTACGCCACGGCCGCGAAGGACTCAAAAACAAGACCGTCAAGTCGATTAAGTAAGCCCTTGGGCGTACAGCGCTTAGGCATCGACTTCCCTTAGCGCTGTACACCCGCTCCAAGTTTTAGGTGGGCGATGCCCACCCTACGGCTGCAAAGCCTAAACCTGTATAACGCTCTATCTGGGGGATTTTGACCGACAAGTCCCCCTGCCCCCTCACCCCTACCCCTGCCATGCCCACCATCGACGTTCTGATTCCCACCTACAATCGACCAGATGCTCTGGCCGTTACCCTGACTAGCCTGTGCGCACAGACCTACAGAGATTTTCAGGTTATTGTGTCTGACCAGAGCGAAGATCACGATGTGGCTGACAACGGCACGCTGCAGGCGGTAGCGCGGGTGCTGGCGGCCCACCACACCCCAGTTCAGATTCTCAAACACTTGCCCCGGCGGGGCATTGCCGAACAGCGGCATTTCTTGCTGAACCAGGCGACGGCCCCCTACGTGCTGTTTCTCGACGACGATGTGTTGCTAGAGCCGTGGGTGCTCAAACTTCTGCTCAACACCATTGAGCGAGAGAGCTGTGGCTTTGTAGGCAACCCGCCAATCGGCCTAAGCTACATCGACGATGTGCGCCCCGATGAGCACCAGTCCCTAACTTTTTGGGAAGGTCCCGTACAGCCCGAAACCCTGCGCCAAGATACCCCCGAATGGGAACGCTGGCGGCTCCATAATGCCGCCAACCCCTACCACCTTCAGCAACGGTTTGGTCTAACTCCCCACCGCCCCAGCCCCTACCATGTGGCCTGGGTAGCGGGCTGCATATTATTTAACCGGGCTAAACTGCTGGCGACTGGGGGCTTTAGCTTTTGGCAAGACCTGCCCTCTGAGGCCTGTGGTGAAGATGTCTTGAGCCAGCAGCGGGTAATGCAGCGCTACGGCGGCTGTGGGGTGCTGCCTTCGGGGGCCTACCACCAGGAGTTGCCCACGACTTTACAGGATCGCAGCCAGAACGCCCCCAACCTGCTGCCGCTCTAAGGGTATAGGGTCCAGGGTGTAAGGCTCAAGGCAGGTCATGAGCCTTACACCCTGGACCCTATACCCCCACTAACCTTTCATCTTTGGCTTAGCAACCTACTAAGTCCAGTAGAGAATTTTGGCTTGGGGAAACCGCTGCGCGATCGCTCCTTCAAAAAAGGTGCGCAGCTCGGTCATGGTGTCGCGCTCGTAGACGTACTTGGTGCCGCCAAACTTGTTGCGCTTGGTGGTGCGGGTTGACTCGTCTAGGTCGAGCTTGCTGTTGGGGTACCACTGCTCTAGCACACCCTTAGAGCCGGGGGTAAACCGGTGAGAAATCAGCTCGAAGGTGAGGTCGCAGTCAAAGTCGAGGGCGTTGGCGGCGGCCTCGAGCAGCTGGCTATACTCGTCTTGCCAGTTCTCAGTGGGCATGATGGGGGCGATCACTAGCCCCACTGGGTAGCCGCCGCCACCCTGCTCTACCGGCAGAGCTAGCTTGCGAATGGCCTGCAACCGCTCGGTCACCGAGGCCGTGCCCCCCTCTAGCAGCCGGGAAACTGAGGCGGCGTTGATGCTGAAGCGGCAGCGGGTGTGGCCGTTGTGGGGCAGGGTGAGCAGGTCGTCTACCTGATCAAACTTGGAGACCCAGCGCAGGTGAGCGCGATCGCGGGTGCCAAAGTAGCGAATGCACTCCGCCAGGCTACCAGTGAGGTGCTCAATGCCTAGGGGGTCGGTGTAGCAGCTGACCTCGTAAGTGGTAGGGCGATCGGGGTTCTCGTAGTGCTTGAGGTTGTCTAAGATCTGCGGCAGGTTGGCATAGGCACGAATCACGGGCGGCCCCTGAAGGCTACCCGCTAGGTAGCAGTATTGGCAGTGGGCTGGGCAACCCTGGGCCAAATGAAACTGCCAGTCGGCTGAGGGCGGAATTGGCGTTAGCTTGAGCTGGCTAACTGGGGCGGTGACTACGGCCAGGGTGCGCTTTGCGATCGTATAGGTCTCGCGCTCGGTGTCTCCCCGCAGGCCGGTCAGACGGTTTTGCTTGAGATATTCCACGGGCAGATCGAGGGCCTGCACGCGCTCTAAAATCTGCTGTCCCCAAGGCTCGTCTAGGGCGGCGGGGGTGAATAAAACCTGCTCTGGCAGCCATCGACGGCGGCGAGAGGCGACGTCGATGGCTACCGGTTGGGTGCTCTCAACAGTGGGTGCGGTTATGATCGATTGGGTCAAAACAGTTCGGTAAGAACGACAGAGAATCACTAATCTCTCTTGATCGTAAAGACCCCGCTGAAGCAAAGCATCATTCAAATTACAGGTTCCGGATCGGATCCCCTACTCCCTTCTGCCCAGATACCCGTATGCCCATTTTTTCCTAGGCCCTCCCCTAGGAAAGATGCAGATTTTGACCTACGCCAATATTTTGTTGAAAAGATATTTCAACTCAGCCCAACTGGTTTTGCGTCTAGTCAGACACCGATTAGCGCCGCAACCCCAAGCCTTGCTCCACTCCTCGCCTTTTCTCCATGACCCAGATCCTCTTTATTGAGCTGCTTGGGGGCCTTGGCGATGTCTTAATTGCTCTGCCTGCTATTCAAGCGCTGACGGCATCTCACCCACAGGCCCACATGACGGTGCTGACCTTTGCGCCGGGGGACAGTTTGCTGCATCACCACCCCCAGGTGCATCGGGTTTTGCGGGCTCCAGCGGGCCAAGCGCGGCAGGCCGTGGCAGAGGCGCTGCGATCGCCCTACGACTTGGTGGTGACCGACACCACCTACGACGGCATTGCCGATCTGGTGTGCCAGAGTGGGGCACCGCAAACGGTGACGAACCTGTGGCGAAACCCACCGTCAGACCAAGGAGTGAGCGATCGCATGCTCCAGATCCTTCAGCACGAAGGCCTGATTACGGCCGCCGCTAGGGAACACCGCCATCCCCGTCTGTACCCTACTGCTGAGGAATGCGATCGGGTGCAGGCCCAGTTACGCTCCCTTAGGCATCCCCGAATTGCTCTCTACCCTGATGCGGGCATGGCCATCAAGCAGTGGTCACCCGATCAATTTGTGGCCCTGGGCCGGTTGCTGCACCAGCGCTATGGGGCCAGCCTGATTGTGCCAGCGGGCGCTGACCCCAAGCAGGCCCAGGCGATCGTCGATCAGCTTGAGGACGCGACCCTCTGGCCTAGGGGATCGCTGCGCGATCTGGCGGCGCTCTTTGCTCAGCTAGATTGCATAGTGGCCGTCGATACCGGCCCGGCCCGCATCGCTGCTGCCGTGGGCACTCCCACTGTCACTCTGTTTGGCCCGGCCTGGCAGGGTCGCTATGGTCAGCCTGCCCCTCACATCAATTTGCAGGGCTATTCCTCTTGTCCAGAACGCAACATCGCCAACTTTACCGAGCAGGCCTGCTGGTATAGCGGCACCTGTCCCTTTGTTTGGGATACCTGCGTCAATTTGATAGCTCCAGAGCAGGTTGCAGGGGCGATCGATGAAATTTTGGGACTCGGGAATGAGGGGGCGCGAAGTGCCGAGTTTGTCCTGGTTAAAGGGGGGAATGACTCAGTAAACGCTTCAGACCGGATAGGCTCCCCAAATCTCTCAGTGCAGAGGAACTTTGAAAACTGTAGCTCCTCGCAGACTATACCCAAGGCGTTGGGCGAGGTGGGGACCGGTGGCAACCACGTCGCCCAACGCCCAAACCTCAACGCTTCTCCTATAGATATGCTGCGCGTTGGCGAATCCAGTTGGCAGAATTCACCACCAGTCTCACTCCCTAACCCCCACCCCCTACCCTTCTCCCCCTGGCTGAACGCTCGCAACCTGCTCGTTCTCCGGCTCGACAACATTGGCGACGTGCTCATGACAGCGCCAGCGCTCCAGGCCATTAAGGAAACCAGTCCCTACACGCGCTTGACCCTAATGGCTAGCCCGGCTGGGGCAATGGCTGGGCCGCTGTTGCCCTGGGTCGATGACGTGCTGCCCTGGCGTGTTTTGTGGCAGGCGCTGGGCCAGCCCCCAGGGGATGTGGAGCAAGACTGGGCTCTGATCGACACCCTCAAGTCGCGTCAGTTTGACGGGGCAATTATTTTCACCAGTTTTAAGCAAAGCCCGCATCCGGCCGCCCTAATTTGCCAGATAGCGGGCATTCCTCTGCGGCTGGGCGCGTCGCAGGAAACGGGGGAATGTCTCACCCAACGCATTGCTGATCTTCCCAGCGACCTGCACCAAGTGGAGCGGAATTTGCGACTGGTGGAGACTGCTGGATTTGAGGTGCAAAATCGCCACCTTTCGATCGCCATTCCTCCGTCTGCCCGTGTCCCTGCCGTTCCCTACCTGCTGCTCAACCCTTGGGCCAGCTGCCCGTCGCGCATGTATGACCTAGAGCGGTTTGCGATCGCCGCCCGCACCCTGGCCGACAAAACTGGCTGGCCCGTAGTCGTCACCGGCACTGCCAAAGACCGCGCCGCTGCTGCCTCCCTACTCGACACCCTCGGCCCTCACGCCATCGACCTGATCGGCCAGACCTCCCTGGAGGATCTGGTGGCGCTGGTGGCCCAGGCCCGGCTGCTGCTCTCGAACAACACCTCGACTATGCACATTGCCGACGCCACCCAAACCCCCAGCGTGATTTTGTTTGCGGGCACTGAGCTTGAACGGCAGTGGCAGCCGCGACAGACCCGCGCCCAATTGCTGCGCCGCCCCACCCCCTGTAGCCCCTGCTATGCCTTTACCTGCCCCTACGAGCTGGAATGCCTGGATATTGCACCGGAGAATGTGGTGGCAGCGGGGCTGGCTTTGCTGAATCTTGACGTTTGAACTATGCACATTACCTTTGTTTCTGGCAGCTATCGCCCCGATCAGGATGGGGTGGCCGACTACTTGGCCAACCTGCGATCGCATCTCAATCAACGCCATGCGGCCAGTACCGTGCTCACGACCCACGACTCAGCGCTGGCCGTGGCCGATCCCGCCGTGCAGGGAGCGCTCACTCACTGGGGCCTGCCCCAGCTTTTGCCCCTGGTGCAAACAATTTTGTCTACCCCCACCGACATTCTGCACATTCAGCACGCGGCGGGCAGCTACCGGTTTGAGCGCCCGGTGTTTCTGCTGCCGCTGCTGCTGCGGCGAGCAGGTTACAGACGCCCCATCGTCACCACGGCCCACGAGTATGGATGGTGGGAGTGGCAGCCCAAGTGGTTTCCGGCGAGCTGGTTAGAGCGCGTCAAGGAGTGGGGGCAAAAACGCACTTGGTGGGACCGCGAAGACGGCTTTTTGCTCACCGGCAGCGATGCCATTATCACCACTAACCAGAATATTACCGGCATTATGCAGGAGCGCTTGCCGACGCTGCGCGATCGCATGGTCACAGTCCCTATCGCCGCCAACCTGACAGTGGCGCCGGTAGATCGGGCAATGGCGCGATCGCAGCTTCGGCACGAGCGCGACTGGCCTCAGGAAGCTCAGGTGATTGCTTTCTTTGGTTTTTTGCATCCGGTCAAAGGTTTGACCTACCTGCTCCAAGGCTTTCGGCAGGTGCGCGATCGCCATCCCCAGGCCCGGCTGCTGCTGATCGGCGGGGTAGAAACCCTCTCGCTTAACGGCCAAGACGCCGAAAATTTTTGGCAGCAGGTGCAAACTCAAATTCGTGACTTGCACCTCACCGACTTCGTGCACTGCACGGGCTATGTGGAGGCCGAAACCGCCTCCCGCCACCTCTCCGGGTCTGACCTGGGGGTGCTGCCCTTCACCCCCGGCATTACGCTCAAAAGTGGCTCGCTGCTGGCGATGCTGGCCCACCGACTGCCCACCATCGCCACCCGCACCGCTGAAACCGACGCCGTGCTGTGCGATCGCCGGATAATTGCCCCCGTCGTTCCGCGCAGCGGTGATGCCGTAGCCGAGGCTATTTCAACTCTGTTAAATAACCCCGCTGAGCAAGAGCGGTTGGCCGCCGCTGGCCATGAATTTGTGCAGGCGTTTACCTGGGAAGGCATTACCGATCGCCACTGCGATATTTACCAGCAGCTATTGGAGCGTTAGAACATTACTTAAGCCGCTTCGTCTACGGTTGATGGATCTCCCCTAATTGGTAGACTGAGGGCCATGCAAGACCTATCTTGGCAGGACAAATTATTGCTTCTTCATTTCAAATGTCAATTGAGATTCATAGGTGGTTTTAATCACTCCCTTAATCTCACTACTGCCGCATCTACCGAACCAAACTTCGGGTTCGGTAGGGTGATCCATAGTCATTTCAAATCCATCAAAACTGCCCGAAACCCGAAAAATAGATCCATCAGCTTTAGTAAGCTGATCGCCTTCCCATCTCTTTTCCTCAGCGTTTGCGCTCACAATTTGCAGCGTCCCGCTATTGTCAGCCTTACCAAGATTTCGTGTACTCCAAGTCAAAGTTTTACCCTGACTCAGTAGAGCCGCACAGCTTATAGGCGGGGGAGGCACTACTGAGGTAGCCGAGGGTGAAGATTCGTTACTAGAAGAGTTTGTCGTAGGGGGAGTATTTAAGGCAAGAACTAGTCCAGCCGCAAGCAGGGCAAGCCCTATGGGTGCTGACCACTTTTGCTGAGCGGGCTGCACCTCAATTACGCCACCCACTTTGCTGACAAAGGCAAGGAGTATAAAAAACAATCCGGCAAAAATTAAAATAGTCGGAATTGGGGTGTTTTTAAGCGCATCAATGATTTCGGCGCTCATGGTGCTCTCGCCAACTTAAATTGACGCAGAAAGGCTAGGTAAAAACCTTAGTTTCTAGAGCTACAGGGAAAGGCTGGTCTACTTACTAGTAAAGCACTTTGTTTAGGGCAATCGCCAAACTGTAAAAAGACGCAACGGGATGCATAATCTATCGTATTTTTGCCTACAAAAGAATGAACCCCGCCCGCGCTCCGGCGATCGCCGCTTCCGTCCTGCTCGACACGTTGAGCTTCGAAAAGATAGCGCTGGTGTGATATTTGATCGTGTGCTCTGATAGGTGCAGGCGGCGGGCGATCGCCTTATTGCTCAGCCCCTCTGCCAGCATCGTTAGCACTTCGACCTCCCGTGGGGTGAGGGCCTCAGTCTGGTGAGGGGGTGCGGTGGCTTGGAGCGACTCGGTTGACGCCAGCAGGCTGTCTAGCAAGCTGGGATGAACGGCAACTAGACCGGCCACCGCCGCATCCAAGGCCGCCACGATTTCGGCACCGCTGGCCTGCCCCGGCAATAGCCCTATCCGACCCTGCAAAAGTTCGAGCAGGGCAACATCGCTCCAGGCATCGATCAGGGCGACCACCGGCATTGCCAGGTCGTTGACCAGGTCTAGATCGCTCAGTCCGTCGCCAACCATGGGCCAGCTCACCAGGGCACAGTCGGCGGCCCATTCCCTAGAAAGAGGCTGAGCAGCGGCCCCTACAACCTGCCAGCGATTGGCAGAGCCATCGGTATCGGCGGCGCTCTCTTCAGCAATAATGGAGCTCAACCCCGCCTGGGTAATGGCCGATGGGCTGATAATCAGCACCCGCTTCATGCCGCCTGCTCCTGAACGGGTGGACGACCCACCGTGAGGGTACACACGATTGACTGCCCGCCTTGACTGACTTGGAGGGCCAGGGTTTGGTCGGGTACCAAACAATCTAGCCAATCGCGCAAGTCGCTGGGCTGTCGAAATAGCCGCCCATTGATGCCGAGGATGGTATCGCCCGCCACCAACCCCGAACGCGCCGCCGGACTGCCTGCCTCCACTTGGGCCACTGTCCAGCCCGCCGATTCTGAGTTGGGTTGGGCGGTGATGCCTAGGTAGGGTTGCTCCTGCTGAGAAGCTAAAAATTGTTGCACTAAAGCAGTGGGGATGGCGTAGCCTCGGCCTGCGGCAATTTGCGTATTGATGCCAACCACCTCCCCCGCCAGGGTCACCAGGGGGCCACCCGAGTAGCCCGGTGCCAGGGCAATATCGGCCTGTACCCAGCGCGGAATGGGTGGTTTGGCTGCCACAATGCCCAGAGATGTCGCTCCTACATGCCCCTCTGGATTGCCCACCGCCATGACCATTTGCCCCACCCGCAGTTTGCTGGCATTCCCCAAGTCGGCGGCTTGCAGGCCCGCTGATTCAACCTTGAGGGCGGCCAAATCTAGCTGTTTGCTGTGGCCGACTCGATGGGCCGTGAGCCGCTGACCCTCGGCCGTGGTAATCCAGGCTCGGCGCTGGTTCACCACATGGGCATTGGTGATGATCAGGCCCGACGCATCCCAAATCACCCCAGAGCCCAGCTCACCAGCGGGGCCTTGAATGAGCACGGTAGATTGTCTAACGCGGTGAGAGATGGCGGCCAAATTGTGATTTAGCAGGTTGGCAATCATCGCGCACCGCCCTGGGGCTGTTCCCCTACGGTGACGGTGAGTTCTGTTGGCTGGCCGCCGCGCAGCAGGTGCAGTGAGACCGCTTGACCAATGGCGCTGGCGTCTAGGTGACCATAGACCGCCTGTAAGTTGCTGACGGGCTGGCCGTTCACCGCCAGCAAAATATCGCCAATCAGCAGGCCCGCTTGGGCTGCTGGCCCTGGGGCATCGACGCTGACTACCAGCAAGCCGACATCCCCAGATAGCTGGTGGGTTTGCCGTAGGTTTTCGGGCAGAGCCACGGGTTGAAGCCCTACCCCCAGATAGCCTCGGCTGAGACTGCCGCGCTCTAGCAGGGTTTTGACGATGCGGGTCAGGTTAGCGGCGGGCAGCGTCACCACCCGATTGCGTGGGCCGTTGAGGTTAATGCCTAGCACTTCCCCTGCCGTATTCACCAGGGCACCGCCGAGCAGGTTGGGATAGAGGTTGACATCGGGGCGAATCAGGCGATCGATCGCCCGCCCCTGGGATGTTTGCCACGGGCCACCGAGGTTGCCCACTACCCCCAAGCTGGCGCTAACGCCGTAGTCCCACGACTGGCCGACGGCGAGCACCACATGGCCCACTTTGAGGGCGGCCCCGTCGCTAATGGTGGGCACGGGCAGGTCGGTGCGATCGAGTTGCACAATGGCCAGGTCGAGGGCGCGATCGCGGCCCGACACCTCAGCTTCGACCACGTTGCCGTCGGGCAGGGTGAGAGTGAGGCGGCTAGAGCGACCGAGGCCATAGTCGGCGGTGACAATCACCCCCGGCTGCCAGTGAATGCCGCTGTAGGCAAAGCGGCGGTGGCCTTTGACGGCGACGAGGGTAGGTGCGATCGCTGCCACCGCATCCGCTAGCCCAGCGGATAGGGCGCTAAGCGCTGTTGAATTTGCATCAGTAGTAGTCATGTCAGGCTCCGAGGGAGGGTGAATGCAAGGTTGCTATCTCCCACAATGCCGAAGCCGTTGCTGAATTAACCCCGGATGAATGGGTAGTCTGCCCCTGGATAAATGGGTAGCCCCGTTCCCCTACAACGCAGCGACCCAACCAACGTGCAGCCAGAATGTGCCACCTGCAATGAAGAATTGCTGAATTATCTGCACACTACCCCGTTGGAGATCTACCATGCAGAGCAAGATCTGTACGACGCCTTACTTTAGGAAGCTACACCGTACAGTTCTTAGCCTAGCGTCCCCCTCGAAGGCGGTTTTCAACTCAAGATTTGGCTAATCACTCTGACCAAGGGCGTTATGCGGAGTACGGAGAGCGCAGGCTAAATGCAAGTTATTCCGCCTGTGCGAAGCGCAGTGGAGCATCACTGAAATGGTATGAAATTGCCACCTATTGATGCGGAAATGTGAACCAAGCCAATGGCTCTCGGTGCGATCGCATCGTTTAACTCCGTTTTTGGGTGGTCCATCACGATGGAGAAGTGACATGGTAAAACCAGCAAAGAACACGATTTGCCTTTGGTACGATGGCGACGCCGAGGACGCGGCGCGGTTTTACGCCAAGACCTTTCCCGATTCATCCGTTGACGCGGTGCACCTCGCGCCGGGAGACTTTCCGTCCGGGAAAAAAGGGGATGTGTTGACGGTCGAATTTACGGTGATGGGAATCCCCTGCCTTGGGCTTAATGGCGGACCCGTGTTTAAGCACAACGAAGCATTTTCGTTTCAAGTCGCAACCGCTGACCAGGAAGAAACCGATCGCTATTGGAACGCGATCGTTGGCAATGGTGGCGAAGAGAGTGCATGTGGCTGGTGCAAGGATAAATGGGGATTGTCCTGGCAGATTACGCCGATCGCCTTGACCAAAGCGGTCACCGATGCCGATACCGATGCTGCCCAGCGCGCGTTCGCTGCAATGATGGAGATGAAAAAGATTAACATCGCTGCGATCGAGGCGGCGCACCGCGGTTAAGGCTGCATCTGCAAAGCCTGCCTTCTGAAAGCGCAAGGAAAACATGACGGGCGGCCCCGAACCCGCTCGATATTGAACCTGCGGTTTTCGACAGTTTTAATATTGGGTTCGCTGATATGGAAATCGTGACTAGAAGATTTCTGTTGCGTGATTTTGTTGAGTTAGATCGGCCTTCCTTTCTAAAGTATCAAGCCGATCCACGCAGCCAAGCATTTTACGAACCAAGTGACACTAGCGCCGAGCAGGCAACACGTTTGTTTGACACATTTCTGAGCTGGGCTGCCGATCGCCCCCGCACCAACTACCAACTCGCGATCGTGCAACAGCAAGAACCTAAAGCGCTCGTCGGCTGCTGCGGACTGCGGGGAGCACAGTGCCCCGCTGGTGAGATGGAACTGGGAATCGAACTTGCACCTAACTATTGGGGCCGCTACGCCTATGCAATTGAAGTGGGGCGTGCCCTGCTCAACTTTGGGTTTCAGGAATTAAAGCTGGATGTAATTTCTGGTTCTACCGTAAGCGCAAATCAGCGAATCGCTCGATTGGCAGAGTGGATGGGCGCAGAAGTCGTTGCTGTTCGTTCAGATTCCCCATGGATGTCGGAGCGAGGTTGGAATGAGGTAGATTGGCGCATTACGAAGGAGCAGTGGAGTTATCGCATCGCGCCGCTGTATAACAAACGAAGTGCAGCGGGCAGTTGAGACTGATCAACGCATTCTTCAGAGGTTTAACCTTAGAACCCAAATCTTGATTTTCTGTTCAGTCAAAATTTCTGCCAAAGCTATCGGGCTACTCATTCCAAAAGCCACGATGGAGGGCGACGATTTCTGCTTCTACTTCAGCGATTGGCCCCCAAACAGCGATCGCCTTTTGCCCCCGCTCAAATACATACCGACAGGGCATGTCCAGCGTGGGGTTTTCGGCATGGTTGCCCGTGAGTGCCAGCAGTTGCCTTTCTGTAATGCCATAGACTAACCGCCCCACATTGGCCCAATACTGTGCCCCAGCACACATCACACAGGGCTCGACGGTCGTGTAAAGCGTGCAGCCCCACAGAAAACCAGGTTCAAACTCAGCGTAGGCCAGCCGCATCAAGGTTAATTCGGCGTGGTTAACTGTGTCTATGTTGCCTTGCTCAAGCAGCACAGTGGCATGGTCTGGAGCCACCAAGATGGCCCCAAAGGGATGGTGCCCTTGGGCCACAGCCGCTTGAGCTACCTGGTTGGCCCGCTGTAGGTGCTGAACCATCTGTGTAGATGTGGGCTCTTCCATAGGTTTGACACCTAATTAACTATGAGTAAGGATAGAGCCCAAAACTATTAAACTATTGCCTTTTAAGTCAGAGTAAGTAGAGGCAATCTCCATCCAAAGGCAAGTAACAGGTTAGGAAGAAAAACATATCATAACAGTATAGGAAATTTAGATTAGGTATCAATCTATTGCGTTGATATCGAGTCTGCGTTGCTCCATTTCATTAACAGCTATTTCTTGAGGTTTCTTCCATGAAAAATAAATCCTTGGCTGCTTGGCTAGGTACTGGCGCTCTCGCCGTGAGCCTTGCCGTTCTGCCTTCTACCCTGCCCGCCTCTGCTCAAACTGGTCAAACTGGTACCGCAACCGGGACTGATGGAGTTGGTACCACAACCACAACCACTGAAGACTATGGTGACGACGGCTTTGATTGGGGCTGGTTGGGTCTTCTTGGTCTAGCAGGTCTAGCCGGTCTGAAAGGGAAAGATCGCGATCATGACACCCGGACCGCCTACGCCACCGATCGCACAACCACAAGTTCTACCAACAATCCTCGCTACTAAAGCAGAGATCGTCACGCTCTAATGCTCAACAAAATAGAAGGGGTCGCTGACTAGTGGCTCCTTTTGTTTTGTTGTATATCTAGCAAGAAAGTATGAAAAGGAAAAAATAACCTCCGGCGCTAGGTAAAGCACCGAAGATTATTTAGAAACATATTGAGTAGACTTATCGATTTTTACCTAAAGATGTAAACATCCCTAGGAAAATCAGTTCAGCCTTAGTTCCGAGACGCAACTGGGTCAGCAATGTATTTAAAGTCAGGCTCAGAGTTCCAAGGACCACGCTCATCTTTACCGCTGTCATCGGTAGAGAGATTATAGTAAAGTTCTACTGTGTCGTCGGGCTGAATGTTGCCAAACATCGGGTCAGTCAATTTGCCCATGGCGTCTAGAGCGTTCATGAACATTTTGGTGTGAGAAATTTCCCGAGTTAGCAGATGGGTGAGCGTTTTTTTGGTGCCCTCATCGGTAGCTAGTTTGATCAAGGATTCGTAGGTCTGGCGAGCGCCAGCTTCAGCCGCAATGTTAGCGCGTAGGTCTCTGACGACATCCCCACCTTCATTGATGTAGCTGGCTGTCCAGCTACTGCCCTGGCTGTCGAGAAAGTGAGGCCCAATGCCGCGTACAGCAAAGAGCGTGCTGTTGTAGGCCGGGGTTTGATCAGAATCTTTGGTATGAATCTCGATGAGCTTGCCCACCATTTCTAGGTGACCAAACTCTTCAATGGCGATGTCCTGAAGCATGTCTTTAATGCTGGGATCTTCGACATGGAAAGATTGTACCCAGTATTGAAGAGCAGCCGTGAGTTCGCCGGTAGCCCCGCCAAACTGCTCTAGCAGCAGTTGGGCAAATACAGGATCAGCCTCATTGACCTGAACGGTATGAACAGGATCTTTTTTGTGAAAAAACATAGGTTCCTTTGAGGTATTGGGGCAACTACAGGATTAAGCTCAATCTAAGATATAAACATTTCTGCTAAACCCTTGATTTTACTTTTGAAAGGGTATATACAGCGATATCAGATTAAATTGGAGCAGCATAATTTGGCTCAAGGGCTAGCTAATTACGACCAGCACCTAAGCAAGATTTTGCTCTTTAAAACTGATATTTTAGGCTTTGATTTTGCTGTCGAAATTCGACTTAGTCAAAGCTGCTTACACTTGCCTTTAATCACTGTGCTTGACTACACCTTAAGGCTAGACTCGTAAACCCTCCTCTATATATATAGGGAGAAGATTCGAGCCTAAATGTAGAGGAGATAATCATGTACCTTTAGATGACGTCTAAGGGTTTCATTTCCTGTGGCAAAAGTGAAAATTTTAGTATTACTGAGTTGAAGCATGAATTTGGGTAAGGACAAACGGCCGTTTGCTCCTATGAGAGGCATCCCAGTTTTAATTCACGCCTGTACTCAGCAACACCAAAACTTCCTAACCCTTTTTAGGTAGAGGGTTGAGCAGCCACTGAAGCTGTAGCAAATCGCTCTTCAGACACCCTCTTATATCGAAATTAAACAAAATTTGCGGCGGTGATATCGACCGCGTCGGTTAACAACAGCTTTGCCATAGCATCAAACGAGGTTGCATCTAAGACAAGCGTAGTGCGCGCCTCTACACCTGTACCCTGAGCAAAGATGACGTCAAAAAAGGCGGCGTTGGTGAATTTGTCAACCGACGGGTCAAAGTCCAGCACGGTGGTGATACCAGAGCCATCAAACAGACCAAAGGTGTCTATGCCATCCCCGCCGAAGGCTGTGTTGTTGCCTGCATCGCCATCGAGAAAATCATTGCCGCCAAAGCCGAACAGGGCATCGTCACCAGTGCCTCCCAACAGATTGTCATTGCCGTCAGACCCCTCAAAGATGTTCGTTCCGGCCAAGTTTCGCGTGTCGCCGCTGATGTGGGTAACGCCAGCAAACTCGCCGCTAAAGGTGTTGTTCTCAACGACAATATCGGCGAAGGCTTCAGTCGGCTCGCGATGGTCAAAGGCTACCGCTGAGGCTACGATCGCATCAAAACTGTTGCTGCTGATCTCAATATCAGACTGAGTGCCCTGGGCAGTTGTGCCCTCTGCGGCCGCCAAACGAATGCCATAAAACGCGTTTGAGAAGCTATTGTCAACAATATCGACCGCCGATAGATCGCGATCGTCTAGGGTAACGATGCCGTCGTAGGCCCCAGAAAATGTATTGTCGGCAATGGTGACATTAGCGGTGGAATTGGCAGAACCGTCAACATCTAGAGAAAGCTGGAGGTTGTAGCGGGCTGCGGTGAAGGCTGCTATTTCATTAGAAAAGTCTGCTACCCCCAAATCGACGACGTTGCTTAGAACTTTGACATTTTGAGAATTATCAATCTGAATGCCTCGCCGGCCCACAACACCGGCATTGTCATGAATTCCGACATTGTCGGCAATCAGCAAACCATCAACATTGTCAATCCGCATGATCGAGGCATCGTTGCCGGTGATGCCGTCGAAGTAATTGTCTGTAATTGACCAGTTAGAACCGCCAGATGGCGCTCCGCCAGTGCCAAAGCCGTTGGTAATAAAGGTTTGGTTGTTATCGGTTAGCCCAACAAAGTCGTTGAAGGCAATAGTAATGTTGTCGAAATTAACGCTGCCGTCACTGCCCCCGCGAATGGCAGCTGAGTTGTTGGTGAACTCAAAACCCAGAATAGAAATATTGTCGTCAGCTAGGGTAAACGAGCCCTCAAGAATCGATTCGGCACCGCGAGCTGCGTCGTTGCCAGCCAGGCCAAAATTGGCCCCAATCAAGGTTAGTGATTTGTCGAGGGTGACGTCTTCGCTGTAGGTGCCTGCCGCTGCCAGCAGAGTATAGCCATCGGCGGCGGCGTCAACTGCTGCCTGGATACTGCTGAAACCACCCACCAGGTTATTGTCAACATCAAACAGCTGTAGGGGTTTTAGCGCCGCGCCCGTGGTCAACCCGGCCACTAGGGTAATGTCTGGATCAGACTTACCGATCGACAGGGGGCGACCGAACAGGTTGCCAAGGAAGGGCAAATGGCTGGTCTCATTTAGAGTGACTACGCCCTGACCATCGGCGCTATCCACTGTGTCGTTGTTCAGTAGACTCACAATGCGGATGGCGTCAATAGCTTCTCCGGTCGCTAGGCCAAAGTCGCTCAGATCAAAGGCCGTAGCAAACAGCCCCGTGCCGTCTGCGGGGCCGTTGATGGCAGTTTCATCGTAGCTGTCAAAGAACTCGTAGCGAAACGGGGTGAATTGTCCGGTTGCGGTACTGCGTACGGCTACGGCGTAATCTTCAGGCACTCTAGCAAAACCGTTCTCATAGACGACCAAGTCGTCCCCCGCTTGGTTAACAGGGCCAGAGCCAGCATCCCAAGTTAGCTCAATGGTTGAGCGGTTGAAAAGATTGCCCAAGGCAATTGATTGCCCATTGCTACTGCCGACAAGTGAGCCAACTGTATTATCTGAAAGCTCTGGAAATTGCAGTCCAGACCCAAAGAAGAGCGTTCTGGATGCCCCATCGACGATTGAGCCATCGGTAACTAAGTCATTCTCGTCAAAGGTAAAGCCAGCGATAGTAAACGTAGCCATAGCATTCAGCTCCCTGTAAGCACACCTGCTTTTTATATTGAGGGATTATCAAGGCTTATGGGTAAAGAGAAGTAAAGAAATTGTGCGTGGCGATGGCTGATACGCCTAAAACACGAGTTACCGCCGCGGTAAAAAACTGAGGCAAGGATAGTTGTATCTACCGGAATCGAGCAAATTCCAGTAAGCTGATTGCGTGATTTGATGCAAGAATTTTGAAACCTAATATACATAGTTCTTGAATATTTATACTGAAAAATTTAACCCGTGGATTCAACAAAAAGTCTCCCAAGCCAGGTTTAGCCAGCTTAGGAGACTTTAAGGTTTAGTTGTTGCAGAATAGAAGGCTTTTTTGCGGAGCAAGCGGTAGCTTTACCAAAGTCACCTTACCATTCCAGTTGTTTAGCTCTGTTCCCTAAAGCATCCGTACCGAGGGAATGCTTGGAGGATGCTACGAACTCTGGCTTAAGCCGTTACGGGAGGTTGGCCAAGGGCCTGCTGAGCCTGGCGCACTTCGTCCTGGGTGCCTTCAACAATCAGCTTATATTCCCGAGGCAGGTTGGGATTGCCCTTCATTTGCTGGCGAGCTGGTTGGCGAGCCTTTAACGTGCGGCCGGCACCGGTACCAAACACACCGCCTGCGATCGCACTAGCAAACACCGCAATTCGGCTGGCAGCAGAATCGGGGTAATGACCTGTTAACTGAAAGACGACAATGATCGTGGCAATCAGCCCCAGAATGCCGCCTAGAGTAAATCCCATCAAAAGGCCTGCCTCTGGCCCCATGGTGATGCCTTGGGCGGCTAACTGGAGGTCAGCGGGAATACTGTCATCAATCAGTATTTTCTGCCCGTTGATGCCAGATGCCTGAACCGCCTGTTTAGCCTGATCGGCTTCTTGGCGGTTCTTAAATACCGCAACTATCTCTCGGTTTCGCGTTAGCTGTGCTGTCATAGGAATAACTCCTTAACTGTAGGTCTTAAGTCAAGCCAGAGCCCTGATTGCTTTGTCTGGTCTAGCCTTGGCTTTGTTCTTACCTCGTATGATGACGATCTCGGTGCTGGCTATGCTCTGTAAATAGATAGACTTAGTTGCTTTTGAGAGTTGTTATCAGAAGGATGTTAGTCCACTTGTGGTTTTAGCCGACACCGGCAAAAAAGGCGTCAAGAGGGGATCTCAGTTTTTGAGAAACCTGTGAAAAGCTCCACAACCTTGACTCATTGACCACAATCTAGTCAGTTCATTGCTGTCTACGAGGATTAGGTAAAGTCAAAAATGTTATTTCCCATTCTCTTTGAGCCTCAAAAGCTGCTGTGCAAAGAACCTTTCAGTCTTTTCGTCCCTTAGTAGAGGGCTGGCGAGTATAAACCTCTAACCAGAGGTGAATAACAGTTAGATAAAAACCGCTTAGGGTGTGGGCACAAGGATTTGCTCTGGCTTCAACAACCGTGGCGCTGCCAAAGTTTTGGCGTCAGGAGTAAATCAGGTGCCATTCGTTTTTAGGAATTTGGTTTATGAAAAACAACGTTGTGTCGAGATGGGTTGGTGGTAGTGCGCTGGCACTTGGTCTAGCGGTTTCGTCGTCTATGCTGCCCGCTTCTGCCCATACAACGACTGAGACCGTGGCGCAAACGGCTCCAGGCTCGGCAGACTCGGCAGACTCTGAAGGTGCAACTCCAGGGTCAACCGTGCCTGGTGAGACATCCCCTGACCCTGTGACTCCAGCCGCCCCAAGCAACTTCGACCAAACAGCTCCTGGCACGGTTTCTCCTGACGCAACAGCACCCAGTGAAACTTATACTGACCCAGCGGCTTCTGACACGACAGCGACAGCTGGTGAGGATGATGACTCAAGCTGGGGATGGTTGGGCCTTTTAGGACTGCTTGGTTTGAGTGGTTTGGCAAAGCGCAAGCGCTCAACGCCGGTTTACACCACCGAAGATCGTGTGGTTGACCATCCTTCTGCCGGTCCTCGTATTTAAGGTTTCAGGTCACTTGGTTGGCGTCAATGCAGCGATCGCCACTACGTTTAGGGCATAGGTTGCTGCCACTGGCAGAAAGTAAGGCGCCATCTGACATTTAAGGTAACGCAGAACGTTATAGCCGACTTGACCATGGTGACGGTGATAGTTTAACTGCTGATGGAGGGGTGCTAAACAGCACCCTTTTTTGTTAACCGCAGAAATTAGAGCGACAGAGCAATACATTGCAGTAGTTGGTTTAGTTGAGACGCTTTGACAGGCAAATTCTTTCGGTAGGGGCATTGCAGTGTAATGTCCCTACGCCAAATCTGTCTTAGCTCGAGGGACGTCTGCAATAGCAATAGCAGAGGTAAGGTTTGGGTTGGGACTACTCAAGATACCAGGATTCGAGCCTGGCGGTTTTTTCCATTTTCGCTTTTTTACTATTAGCTAAATATCCTTCTGCTGGGTTGTTCTGGGCCAATCTTTCATAGCTACAGCTGGCGCAAAAACTGTGATGATGGCAGAGCTTGACGTAGCGCGTTGACGCCGTCTGTCCCTACTGGCCAGGGGTCGTTTGGTGGCACGGGAGTTGGGTCGATGGCTCGGTTTATTAAATCAGCCATGAGATCAATCGTTTCTAGAAGCGGCGGCAGGGTTAGATAGACCGGCAAAATGCGCACTTCAAAGGTGTGTTTGCGGCGGGGGGCATAGACAATATTTTTGAGGTTAAAGTCACAGTATTTAGTGAGGGGCACGGTTTTTAGCCGTTCTCTAGCCTGGTCCCAGGGCAAGTTCCTCCAGTCTGGTGCTTGCACTAGGGTCAGCAGCTCGGAGGGCCAAAGCCCCAACCGTTGACACCGGGGGTTGCTGGCCACAAGCCACTTTAGGGTGAAGCCATGGGCCCATAGCAAGTTGACCAGGTTGCGAATTGCCGGGGCAGAACAGAGAGGAGCGGCGTCAAAATGCAGGTGGGTTGCCCCTTCCGCTGGAGCATAGAAATTGAGCTGACGAGCAATTTGAAGGTAGGTCTCCAACTGGGGGAGCTGAGCGTAGGTTAGGGGTGGGGTAATTAATTCACAGGGCCGTTCTCGCTCACCGGGTAGCGATGTGGCAATGGCAATGGGTGGCCCTAAGTCGTCAGCTAGTTTGACCATGCCCTTTGGCCCCTGCTGCACCTCTAGGCCCAGGGTCTTGGCGACCGGTTGCAACACCTCGGCGAGGGGCAGGTTGGCATCGCTCAAGCGACTAATGATCTGCATAAACCGGATGTCGTCGCCAACGATGCGGTACCAGCCGGGCTGAGGGGGGTAGGTGCGATCACAGTCGGCTTGCAGAGTCAGATCATCAACGCACCAGGCGATCGCCTGATGCTGGGCATCGCGCACCTCAAACCCCAGGGTGAGATTCTCTAGCACCGGGGTGCCGACGATCTGGCTATGCTCCGACTGGGGATAAAATATGCGGCTAACGCTGCCCCCGTAAGCGGCGGCGATCGCTTCGGCAAGGGCTTGGCGGCTAGACCCGCGCGGAGCCATCAGCTCAATTTCTAGGCCAACTCTGCCCACCAGGGTCATGGCTTAGGGCTGGGAGTTAGCCAATTCCAAAGCATATTCAACCTCGTCGGCATTGCCCATAATCAAGTTGCGCTCAATGCGGAGCTTGGCGTCGTAGGGGGTGGCGTCGCCCCAAAATTCGGCTAGGGCGGCGGCGTCATCGTAGGTGTAGCTGGTTTCGCTGTAGAAGCGCAGGTCGTCTACCGACTGAAGCGACTCTAGGCGGGCGTCGAGCAAAAACTGCTCAAGTAGGGCTACATCGGCAGGCCCCCAAAGAATTTTACGGCCAATGCGGGCCTTTGCCTCGTCAACATCTTGGCCCCAATAGCTGGCCAGCTGAGCGGCATCCCAATAGGTGTAGCCACTGCTAAAAAAGGTTTCTAGCTCTGTCTGGGCGTAGTTTTGGCTAATTTCATTGTCACACTTGAGCATGGCGTCAGCCCCAGCGCTGATTGGCGCTTGGAGTTGACCAGCAGAAGTGGCAGCCTGGGCGCTGCTGGCGGCGAGAACAGCGGCGATCGCCAGCAAAATAGACAGATGAAGCGTTTTAGAATTTTTCATAGCTTCCAGGCAGGATTTGCTCAATCATAGTTGGGGAATCTGGGCGTTTCGCTGGTTTGTAACGAATGCTGATTTACCCTTCATCAAACGATGCTTTGGGGATGGACGCTAGGGGATGGTGTCGGCCAACTCGTTGAGAATGTGGGCTGCGATCGCACCGGGATGAGTGAGCCACACCCGGTTGGGTTGGTTGCGCGCTACATTGGCAATGTGTTGCAGGGCGCGGCGCAGGTGCCGCAGTCGAAACGGCTGCCCAACCAGGTAAGGGTGCAGGGCAATGCCGTACACCAGCGGCTGCTGATGAGACTGCTCTAACATCTCATCAAAGTTGTCGATGATCATCTCGGCGAAGTCGTTAGCGCTCATCCGGCGCACTGCGATCGCCGGTATGTCATTAACTTCTTGGGGATAGGGCACTGAGAGAATGCGGCTGTGCCGGGTCTTAAACCAGATGGGCTGATCGTCCTGACACCAATCAAGCATGTATGTGTAGCCCGCCTCTTGGAGCAAGTCGGGGGTAACGATACTTTGAGCAATCCAGGGGCCAAGCCAGCCCTGGGGCGGCTGCCCTTCATGGTTGGCCAAAATGTGCGTTGTTTCAGCAATCAGAGCAGCTTCATCCGCTTCGCTCAAAATGCTCTGGCGTTCGGAGTTGGTGCGACCATGGGCGACAATTTCATCGTTGCGATCGCGAAAGGCCGCCACCACTTCTGGGCAATAGTCGTAGATCGCCGAGTTAACTAGCAGCGCCACCGGCAACTCTAGCTGATTAAACAGCTCCAGCAGTCGCCAGACCCCCACCCGGTTGCCATAGTCACGCCAGGCGTAGTTCAAAACATCAGGCTGAGGGCCACCAGGGGCCAGCTCGGCTCCCAATCCTTCACCAAAGGCAAAATGCTCTAGGTTGAGCGCTATATAAAAGGCTAACCGTCGTCCGCCCGGCCAACGGTAGTCGGCCCGCTGCGTGATGGCCGAATAGCTATAGCGTCCGTGGTGAGTTAGCGGCAAGGCTTAAGCTCCCATTCAAGGAAGGGCACGCCTGGAAGGTTACCAGAAACTGCCTAAAAGTGGGAAAGGGCAACGTGAAAAGCCGCTGAGGTTCTTGTGGGAGGGCAGGACTTTTAGATGAACTGCAAAAATAGGGAGTAAAGATAGTTTTGCAAACTTTCGAGCTTTAGAACTAAAGGTGAGCTTTGACCAACAGCAGTGCGCCCGATAAAATTCCTAGTGACAGCGAAGCAGAGCCTAGCCAGGTGAGCTGCATTTTTCGGCGCATAGCCCGGCTTTTGAATCTAGCAGAACCGTCAAACCCTTCGCGATCGGCGCTAGAGAGCGTGGTTAAAAAGCCCAAAGCATATAGGATAGAGGCGGCAAAGAATTCAAGGACTGGAGTCAGGATAAGCAATCCCCGCTCCACCCCAGCATCCATATCGTAGGGAGTAGCTAATATAAAAAGGCCTATATAAACAGGAATTGCGATTAGGCTGGCTTGCAGCATTAACCGGCAGAACAAGTGGTAAACCGTAAAAGAAGAATCTACGGTAGCTTCTGAAACTGTGCGAACAATAGTCATGAAATATCGATATTACTTCTTGTACGCTGCTGGCGGATATCTTAGTGAATAACGGCTACAACTCGGCGGCGGCGACCATAGCTTTACGCATATTTTAGCGACTCGTGTAGTAGATCCAAAGAGTTGCAAGATTTAAGGGGTATACCCCTGCACAGGCTATTGAAAACTTGCTGTCTAGGGAGCGATCGCCTCCTAGCCCATGGACTGGCTTCGTAACACCCGAATACTCTCTGGGCCACCGTAGGTCAAACTACTGCTGCGCCTCAAAACGGCATTCGTCCAGTAGCCAGGAGCTTGTACCCAAAAGTCATACCCAGCATTGAGACAAAGAAGTGCCAAAGACTAGTGGGGCTTAGCACAGCTCGACTGCTGACAAAAACGCAGAGGATGCCGCCTGCTACTAATACCCAGCCGAATTGCTTCATAAAGCCGAGGGGCATAAAGACCAACAAAAAAATGCCGCCAAACAAAAGAAAAATTGACAGGTCGGCGGCGATACCACGCCACCAGTAGGGGCTAACGTTAGTGGTAAAAAAGATATTTTTGCCCAAGAAATAGATGCCCAGCAGCATCAGGGCCAAACCGACGACTTGAATCAAAAATCGCATAGAGAGTTAGATAAATACTTCAGTTAACAAGTAGACTATGGCGGCTAAAGCCCTATGGTTAGGGGCGATGGACAAAGCCCGACTTTAGAGGTCAGCGCAACTCTGGAAGCGTTTTGCAATCCGCAGCGGCACCCCTAAACCCAAGCCTAGGTTACCCAAAAGCCACGCTGTAGAAACTTGGTCAGGTAGAGGAACACAATGCGTTCCAGAGGTGGTGGGCACTAGTACTAACAAAAAGGTCAATAGCTGGGTCAGTTGCTCTAAAAGCCACCAAAAGCCAACTCCGATGGCAACAAATAGCAATTTGTCCAGGGACGCGCCTATTCACAACTATCGGTAATTAGGAGACTCGTTCTTCTACAAACTGATTGGCGCTCATTCCGGATGCAGCCAAGGCCAATAGTGTCCGAAGGCCGCAATTTATCAAGAGGTAACTTTAGTCTGGCCGAGCAATATTCTTCTATTTGCGCCTTGTCAAGGAACTGTTAGGTTCACCTGACTAACCTGAGTAGATTCTCTACCTCATGGTCGATACGGCCTCTTTTATCGGCTTGATAGAGTAGGTGTGTACGCCCATTCTGTTGAAGGCTATGAGACTTAATCTTTTGAGCTACGCAGGTGGTTTAGGGCTAGTAGCCGGTGCGCTGATGTGGCCTGGCGTTAGTCACGCTCAAGGATTTTGCTATCTGATTAACTCTGAGGGCGAAGTCGTCAATCTAGATGACATGTGCCAGGAGAACGACGCCCCCGAGACTTCCCCAACGCCTGGGGCCAGCGACGCTTCAGCTGATCCCCAGGGCACCTCATCGTCTTCTGAGGTTATAAATACCACTACTACAAATCCGGCGGGGACAAACTCCACTGGAGCAAACCCGGCTGGGATAAACCCCGCAGGGACAGACTCTACCGGAACAAACCCAGCAGGAACAAGCCCAGCGGGGACGAACTCTACTGGCGGGACAAGTCCTGCTGTGAGTCCAGCGAGGACAAATCCTACTGTGGCGCCCGGCTCAAATGGAAATACCAACCGGGCTAACCCTAATAACGAAGACACCAACCGGGCTAACCCCAATACAGACGATTCGGAAGCCTCACCGGCTGGGACCGCATCGCCTCGGACACCAAACTCTGACACGTCAGACACACCTGACAATGCTACAGAGCGAGGAAATCGCAACACAGAGCTAGAAAACCGCAATCGAGAGCCACAAAACCGCAATACAGAGCCAGAGAACCGCTTAGACATTCCGGTTAGGGAGATCGAGAGGCCTGAAATTCCTGAGGTCCAAACTCCTCAACGATCAGATTTTACTGGGGATAACACCGATACATCTACATCTGGGAATGACACTGATACAGCCGGAGATGACACCGATACATCGCAATAGCTAGGCAGCAGATTTTGGCAGTTCAACCCATTGATCTAGACTTGCAGCGCCAGGCAGTCATTATTCATCAGCGTCTATGTGCCGAATATGATTGCCCAATTCCCTATTTTCATGCGCTCGATCCGCTGAGTGAGCTGGTTTCATCTCTGCTGTCTCACCGCACTAAAAATCGGGACTCGGGCCGCGCGTTTAAGCAGCTAGTGGCCCAGTTTCCCACCTGGGAAGCGGTGCGGGATGCGCCAACGGAGCTGGTAGAACAGGCGATCGCACCCTGCACCTGGCCCGAGCAAAAAGCGCCCCGCATTCAGCAAGTACTGCGGTTGGTTGGTGAGTTAACCAATGGTGAGTGGTCGCTCGACTTTTTGAAAGATATGTCGGTGGCGGAAGCTCGGGCTTGGCTAGAAGCACTGCCCGGAGTCGGGCCAAAGACCAGCGCGGCGGTGCTTTGCTTTAGTGAGTTGCGGGGTCGAGCACTGCCGGTGGATAGCCACCACCACCGGGTCGCCCAGCGATTGGGCCTAATTTCTTCAAAGATGGCAGTGGGGCCATCTCATGTTGCTCTAGAAGGGTTTTTGCCTGATGAGTGGGATGCCCAGCAGGTCTACGACCACCACGAAGTCATGATGCTGCACGGCCAGCGGTGTTGCTTTTACAAAAATCCGAGTTGCGATCGCTGCGTTGTGCTCGATCTATGTCCTTATGGGCAAGAAAGATGCGAAAAAACGAAGAGTTAAGAATGAAGAGGGATTGTCTAAGGGGCAATCTTGGCTCTGAGTTCGGCTTTGATGCGGTTCAAGATCGAGGTCTCGTCGAGGCCATCGAGAATTTCGCCAATCACAGCTTTGGGGCCGTTGGGTCCCCAGGTGGCACCGTTGGTGAGGTAGGTTTTGGTGATCTGGCCAATGCCATAGGTGGCCAAACCAGCGACACCGCCCTGGGCTAGGGCCACGGGAATGTAGGGGGCGATCGCCAGGCCGCCTGTTGCGATCGCCGACACCCCCAGCATGCCCTTGAGTGAGCTGAGCCCTAGGGTGATCACCAGCTCGCTAATCGTAATGCCGCCTAGACCTAGGGCAATCTGCTGGAGCAGCTTGAGGGCAGCGGGGCGGGTCATGGGCAGACCGTAGAGCCGCGACAAATTGAGAATCAACATGATATCAACGACAGTGCCGCCAATCAGATCCGCCACGGTGATCGGATTGAGGGCGACAGCGACGGCTTTGATCATGGTGGCGTTCCAGATGGTGTCGTCGGCGATGCGATCGCAGATCTGCCGCTTGCGCTCCAGAATTTCGGCGCTGATGCCTTCGGCATACATCAGGGTGTTAAGGGCCACCAGGGCCTTGCCTTCGCGGTGCAGAATGTCGAGAATTTTGAGCTTGAGATCATCGACCTGGGGCTGGGCGCGCACGGTTTTGTAGGTCGTTTCGCCATTAGGTTGGGCAACAGCCTGCACCGCTAAGGGGGAAGCCGCCGCCATAACAATTTCATCGGGGGAGATCAGGTCTTGGAGGCGGCGATCGCGCAGGGTTTCGTAGAGGGTCTGGCGATCGGCCTCCGGGAATTGGTCGATTTTGTTGAACACCAGCAGCATGGGCTTACTGGCCTGGCGCAGAGCTTTCAGCGCCTCATACTCGACGCGGGTAATGTCGCCCGCAATCACAAACAAAATCAGATCGACCTGCTCGGCGATGCGACGGGCCAAGTCGGCGCGGTCTTCGCCATCCACCTCGTCGAGGCCGGGAGTGTCGATCAGCTCGATGCGCGACTGGCCAACGCTTTTGAGCGAAACCCGCAGCAGATCGGGCAAGTCAGGAGTGAGAGCTTCTCGGTTGACGGCCCAGGCGCTGCCTTCGACCACTTGGGTGACGCCATGAGTGACGCCAGTGGCAAAGACATCCTGGCCCATCAGAGCATTGAGCAGCGACGATTTGCCGCGCCCCACCAGACCAAAAGCGGCAATATGCACCACCGTATTCTCGAGCTTGTCCTTTAGACCGCGCAGGTTTTGCAGAGCTTCTTCGACACCGGCCTGCTCGCGGGGGGTGAGGTTGAGGCGCTGCACTAGGCCGCCTAGAGCCTCCTGGGCGCGGCGGTAGTTGAGGTCGTCTTGCAGGTCTTGAAAGTCGAGCACCAGATCGCCCAGCTCTTGCTCCACGGCTTCCCAAGTGGCGGGGTCAGCGGCAGGGAGCGCTAGGGGAGCACCCTGCACGGTAGCGACGAGTTCCCCTAGTTCAGCTTCAACCTCTTCCCAGGTAATGTCTGGGTTTGGGGAAGTAGGCAAGGGGTCGTTAGCGGGCATGGGGTGGATATGAGGGAGGTGAGGGTGAGGAGGGTTACAAGGGGATACTTTAAGGATAGCGAATAGGATTTCTGTGGCATGACGATACTGCCCCCCAGTCAAGATATCGAGCGGCTCAAGGTGCTGGCGATGCTGCACTACGTGGTAGCGGGGTTGGTGCTGGCCTTTGCGATACTGCCGCTGGTGTTCGTGGCGCTTGGGGGGGTGGTGCTGCTGGCTCCCGAGAGTATGGTTAGCGGCGATAGTGAGCTGCCACCCTTCGCAGCGGGGCTAACTTTTCTAGCACTCGGGTTGGCGCTGTTTCTCTACGGGCTGGTGCTGGCGATCGCGCTGATTATCTCAGGCGGCTGTTTGCGACGACACAAGCACTACTGGTTTAGCTTTGTGGTGGCCTGCGGGGCGCTGCTGTTTACCCCTCTGGGTACGGTGCTGGGTGTGGCGACGCTGGTAGTGCTGCTGCAAGAGTCGGTGCGCGAGCTATACGGGGTTTCTTTCTAAAGGTCGGGTACCTGGGGTAAAGCCGGGATTATGACAGCACCCCAAAGGCACCCGATCCCTGCAACTCAGTTGAGGGCTTGGATCACCGCGTCATGGATCGCGCCATTGCTAGCGACGACGCCGGGGTTGTTAGGGAATCGGGCAGCACTAGCAAAGTCTAGGGGCTTGCCGTGCATGTCGGTGACGCGGCCTCCGGCTTCTTCGACCACCAACACCCCAGCGGCGTGGTCCCAGATTTTTTCCCGGTAGTCGGGGGTTTTGGGAGACGGCAAGCGCAGGTAGAGGGCAGCCTGCCCTGCTGCTACGGCGGCGTACTTAGCCTGACTATCCATGCGAATCGAGGGGGCGGTGATGCCCACAGCTTGAGCCACCTGGGCCTGCTGACTGAGATCGCCATGGCCCGACTCGACACTTTCGACCAGGCGCAGGCGGTCAACATCGTCGGCAGCGGTAACCTTCAGCGGCTGGGGATTACCGCCCGCTATGGGCATCATCACGGTGCCTTCACCACGCACGGCGGCGAAGAGTAGCCCGGTTTCACCACCGTCAAAGCTGAGGAAGGGGCAGCCGAGCACCCCTACTTTGATGTCGCCATCAACGACCAGAGCCAGGGCGATCGCATACTGGTCGCCGCGCAAAAAGCCCTTGGTGCCGTCGATGGGGTCGAGGGTCCAGTAGCGGGGGGCGACGGTGCCGTTGCCGTGGTCAATCCAGCTCAGCACATCGCTGTCGGTGGCGCTGGGGATGGCCTGCTGCACCTGTTCGGTGACGGCGGTGAGAACGTGGGCGGTTTCGGGCTGCCGCAGGTCGGTAGTGTCTTCTTCGCCTACAACTGGGTCGTTGGGGAAGGCTTCGGCCAGGGCTTTACAAATCAAGGCTTGAGCTCCGTAGTCGGCAATGGTGACGGGGCTCTTGTCATTCTTTTCAATGGCGGCAGGTACAAGGCCCTGGCGCACGGCTTCGCAGAGCTGGGCGGCCTGGATGACGGCGGCGATCGCGGTTTGTTTTTCCTGGTCGTAGGGCATGGGGGTGGGGGGGTAAGAGGGTGGGCGAGTGGATGGGTGGGGGATTACAAGAGAGCACTATAGCTGGTGGGGTGCATTCTCGATCCAGGCGCGGGGGCCGAAGTGTCGGCAGCTCTGGGTAGCGATTTGGGCGGCGTGGGTGAGGGCTTCTATGAAAGGAGCTTGTAGGCGGTAGTGGCAAAAGGCTCCGTGGAAAATGTCTCCGGCTCCTAGAGTGTCTTGAACGGGGACTTGGGGAACGGGTAAGGTGCCGACGGTGTCGCGATCGCGAAATTGAATCGGGCTGGGGCCGTGGGTGGTGGCGACTTCGGCAATGCCTAGGGCGCTGAGGGCTGCTAGGGTGTCGGCCCTGCCGGGTAGCTGAAATTTTGCGGCGGCGATGACGCTGGTGGCGAGGGGTAGGACACTGTCGAAGCCGGGTTTCCAACTGCCAGCGTCGATGACGATAGGGATAGCTGAGGACTGGGCGGCGATCGCGACGGCTTGACTGGCAGCCATCTGATGGCCGTCGATCAGCACGACATCGACATCGGTGAGTAGGCCTGGGGTGGCAGCAGGTGCGGCCTGTCGCCCAACGGCATTGCGGGAGACCACAGCGCGATTGCCCGTGGTAGCGGTAACAAGAATCGTCGAGAGCGGCGGCGGCGATCTCAGCTGAGGGGTGAGATCTACCATCTCAATGCCGTAGATTGCCAAGTCGGCTCGAATGAGATCAGCCAGGGGATGCTGGCCCAGGGCACCGGCTAGCCTGGCTCGATTGCCCAGGGCGGCAAAGGCGATCGCGGCGTTGGTAGCTGGCCCGCCCGCTACCAGCAAACTCTCCTCAGCGACAATTTTCTCATCGCTGCTGGGCACGTGATCGACGCGGTAAATGCAGTCGAGGGTGATCAGCCCCACAAAAAGTCCAGTGGCCACGGTGATATTTCTCTCGGCGGTTTCTAATTGGCGGCGGCAAGCCGTACCCTCCACAGCATAGGTCTAGCCCTGCGTGTAAGGTAAGTAATGCGATCGCCCCATCTTTCGCCCCTTCTGCTAATTTTTTCGCCGGGTTTCACCAAAATGGCTGATTCGTTACCGCTGGCCTACTTGCCGATGTTCTTGCACTGCGTGATTGGGCTGGTCGCCGCCCAGGTGGCCCAGCGCAAGGGCTATGACCTGGGCCTGTGGATGGTTTGGGGGATGGTGGGCGGCACGGTAGCCCTGGTAGATGCCTTGCGGCGACCCCGGCAGGCGCAGCCGCAATGATGGCATTCCTACAGCGCTGGCTCAAGGGATGGCTGCCTAACCTCGACCCCCGAGTATGGATCTTGGCGGGCGGGCGGCTGCTGTCGCAGGTGGGCATTGGCTTTACGCTATTCTACGCGCCAATTTTTTTTACTGAACAGGTGGGGCTGACGGCCACTCAGGTGGGCCTGGGCATTGGCCTGGGCTCAGCGGCGGGCATGGCTGGACGTTTTTTGGGCGGATCGCTGGCCGACTCACCCCGATGGGGGCGGCGACCGACGCTGCTGGCCTCAGCCCTAGTGTCGGCGGCAGCAGATGGGGTGCTGGTGCTGGCCAACGATTTTTGGATATTTTTGGCGGGCAATCTGCTGATGGGGTTTGGCGTTGGCCTCTACTGGCCGGCGGCGGAGTCGGTGGCGGCAGACATCACCCCCCCAGAGCAGCGTAACGAGGCCTACGCCCTGGTGCGCCTAGCCGACAACCTAGGCCTAGGGGTGGGGGTAATCGCTGGAGGGGCGCTAATTTCACTCACCGAAGCCTACCGAGCGCTATTTGCCATTGACGGCGTTACGTTTCTGCTATTTTTTGGCATTATCTACGCCGCCATTGCCGAGACGCGCCCGGTGGGGAATGGGGCGCGATCGCTCCTCCAGGGCTGGAGTCAGGCCCTCAGAGACACCACCCTGATGGTCTACGCTCTGGTCAACGTGCTGTTTACGGGCTATCTAGCGCAGATTCAAAGCACGCTGCCCCTGTATCTTAATCGGTTTGCGGGGGGCGAGCAGGGGGTCAGCGAGGGAACGCTGAGCCTGCTGTTTACAGGCCATGTGGTGCTGGCGGCGATCGCTCAGTTGCCCACGGCTCGCTGGCTTAACCACTATCGTCCGGCTCAGGGGTTAGTGGCGTCGGCGCTGCTGTGGGGTTTGGGGTTTGGCCTAGTGTGGCAGGCCGGGGTGGGGGCTCAGCCTCTAGTCTGGGCTGGGTTGAGTCTGGCCACGATGGCCCTGGCGATGGTGGCCTACACGCCCATTGCCTCGGCGCTGGTGGTGGCCTTGGCCCCGGAGTCACTACGTGGCGTCTACCTGTCGGTGAATTCAATGTGCTGGGCCGTAGGCTATCTGATCGGTCCACCTGTGGGCGGTTGGGCCCTCGACCAAGGGGATGCGGCCGCCCACGGCTTTTGGTTGGGGCTTATGGCGACGGTGCTGCCTGCCTTGGCGGTGTTAATGTGGCTCGATCGACGGTTGAGCCGCCAGACTAGCTAGGCGATTGCAACCACAAACGGAACAGCTCCCCAGCCCCTTCAATATTTCCTGGAGTTGGAGAGATTGGATTACCCACCAATGATTAGGTTCAGGGTTGCCACTACTTGGTCAACCACTAGAGACGGCAGACAGTCTTCGGTACTTCGCCACCAGCGCTGACTCAGATCTAACGTGCGCACTTGTTCCGCGATTATAGAGCCGCTGACCTTAAACCCTGGTGGTATCGAAATTAAGGTCTTAATCTCCGGTTTCACGGTGCTAGTAATCGGTGAGACAATGACGATGCCACCCCTAAAAGCATTAAAAACTGTCTGGCTTAAAACCAAACATGGGCGAGCGTCTCTCATTTGTTCTCGGCCCTGGGTGGGGTTCAAATTTACGCGAATTACTTCACCTCGGCGCAGCTGCATCAACGTTCTCCTTAGCTACAGCAGCTCTTGCCCTTGGGGAAAACCGTCGGCGAAGTCGTGAACATCACTGGGGTATCGAAAATCATCAGGAATACTGGCTAATAATTCATCCAGGGTCAGCGCTGTCGCCTTTTTGCGAATTATCAGCGCACCATCTACTTCTAAAATCTCCAATGTAGAGTTTTCGTTCCACCCAAAGCTTTCCGCCAGACGATGGGGAATACGCAAACCGAGACTATTGCCCCACTTCTTTAGCTGAATGTCCATCCTATCAGCCCAAAATTATACTTTGTATAACAGTCTAACGCTTCTCCAGCGGAGCAAATCTCCTGCATTGTTTTCAAGTGCCGATTAGGTCCGATGAGAGGTTAAGGATTCACCGTTTTGACTTGCCAGGTGCCGTCGGGTTGCTGGTCGTAAAGGGTACGGTTTTGGGGTTCGCCACGCAGCTCTAGGTGGTCAACATGGTCAGGCTCTAGCAGCACCAGACAAAACTCAGCGGGAGGCGTTGCCTGAATTTCCCTGGGCGAAAAGTCGGCCTCGGCGATGCGGTGCTGGGCTGGGTGGGGCCAGTAGAACTGCTGGCGAGCGTTATCGGAGAGAGCTTCCCAAGAATTTTGCCGAGCTGTTGAGAGGTTGGAGTCGGCATCGGCATCGTCAGCGGTTACTACTTGGATAGAGCCTGCCAAGCGAAACTGCTCGCGGGTATCGGTGAAGTACCAGCAGGCTTCAGCCCAAGGGTGAGCAGCGATGTCGGCAACCTTGGCACTGCGCTGGTCGGTGACTAGGGTGAGGGTGTTGCTGTCGGGCAGCCACCCGCGAAACACAACGGTGCGGTTGGCGGGTCGGCCAGTAAGGGTAATCGTGGCCAACTGAAAATAGCGACTGTAGGGGCGGCTGCGGTTGCGGTGCAGGGCACGGGCTAGGGCGCTGCGCCAGGGTGCCAGGGCCGAATTTTTTGATAAGGAGGAATCAGAATCAGACATACTTGAGAAACTGGCTTTTGGTTTGGGGTAGGCAGTCCTAACCCGAGGGGTAGGCCCTTCCAGTAGAACGTTTGCTGGGTGAGCCTGCAAGTAAGTATGACTGCCGCCATTCTCCCGGTAGGATGGGTAGCACCGTTTTCTTTCTGAAACTATGGCTATAGCGGTTGATTTTGGCACCAGCAATACCGTCATTGCCCGCTGGAACCCAGTTTCTGAAAGCCCGGAAACGGTGGCGTTGCCGGGGTTGAGCTTGAGCTTGGCGACGGTGCCACCGCTGGTGCCTAGTCTAGTTTATGTGGAGAAGCCCCAGGCTGATGGGGTCGTGGTGGGGCAGGCGGTGCGCGATCGCGGCCTCGACATCCCCACCGATCCTCGTTTTTTCGCTAACGTTAAGCGCGGTATTGGCACACCGCTGCAAGGGTTTTTGCCAGAGATTGATGGAGAATCGCTCTCCTTTGAGCAGCTGGGGGAGTGGTTTTTGCAATCGCTCTTGACCCAGGTGCGCGCCGTAGCCGGAGAGGACGACAGCTTGGTGCTGACGGTGCCGGTAGATAGCTTTGAGGCTTACCGCCTGTGGCTGGGAGATGTGGCCACCGCGCTGGACTTTAAAGAAGTGCGGCTGCTCGACGAGCCCACCGCCGCAGCGTTGGGCTACGGGCTGACGGGGGAGCAAACCCTGCTGGTGCTCGATTTTGGCGGCGGCACGCTGGATTGGTCGCTGGTGCGGCTGGTGGCCCCGGCTCAAAAGCAGCCGGTGGGTTTTTTGCTCAAGTGGCGGGGCCAGGGGGCGGAGCAGACCAGCGCCCAAAAGCCCGAGGTGGCGCGAGTGCTGGCTAAGGCAGGCGAAAACCTGGGCGGGGCCGACATTGACCAGTGGCTAGTGGAGCATTTTCAGACTCAGGGCATTGCCGGAGGGGCAGTGGTGCAGCGGTTGGCGGAGCGGCTCAAGATCGCACTGTCGGAGCAAACCGAGGCGGCAGAAGCCTACTTTGACGATGAGACCTTTGACACCTACGACTTAGCCCTAACTCGCGACCAGTTCGAGGAAATCCTTACCCAGAACCAGTTTTTTGAGCGATTGGAGAAGGGGCTGACCCAGGTGCTGCAGCAGGGTCAGCGCCAGGGCATCGATCTAGATGCGATCGACGCGGTGCTGCTGGTGGGAGGTACGGCGCAGATTCCGGCGGTGCAGCGGTGGGTGACAGAGCGGTTTGGGGCTGAGCGGGTGAGGTGCGATCGCCCCTTTGAGGCCGTGGCTCAAGGAGCCCTGCAAATTGCCCAGGGCCTAGCGGTCGAAGACTTTCTCTACCACAGCTACGGCATTCGCTATTGGGACCGACGCAACAATCGCCACAGCTGGCACCCCATTCTCAACCAAGGCCAGCCCTACCCTATGTCTGCCCCGGTCGAGATTACGCTGGGTGCCTCGGTGGAAAAGCAGCCCAGCATTGAGCTAATTTTGGGTGAGCTGGGATCGGCCAGCACCCAGACGGAGGTGTATTTTGAGAATGGTCGTCTGGTGACGCGCCAGCTTAGCGGTGATGCCCCCTCAGTGCAGCCGCTGAACGATCGCGAGGGGGCGCGCACCATTGCTCAGCTCAACCCGCTGGGGTTTCCGGGCAGCGATCGGGTGCGGGTGCTGTTTCGAGTCGATCGCGATCGGCTGCTGCGGATCACAGTCGAAGACATTCTCACGGGCAATACGCTACTGGACAATGAGGCTGTGGTGCGGTTGAGCTAGGTCTGTTCTAGGATGAGACGATGGAAACATTGACCCTGACTCGACCCGACGACTGGCACCTGCATCTGCGCGACGGCGAGGCGCTGAAGGCGGTGCTGCCCCACACGGTGCGGCAGTTTGCTCGGGCGATCGTGATGCCCAACTTAAAGCCCCCGGTGCGCACGGTGGACGAGGCGGCGGCTTACCGCGATCGCATTCTGGCGGCGGTGCCGGCGGGTCAGCAATTTGAGCCGCTGATGACCCTCTACCTCACCGACAACACTCGCCCCGAAGAGATCATGGCGGCCAAGGCGGCTCAGTTTGTCAAAGCGGTGAAGTACTACCCTGCTGGGGCGACAACGAACTCGGATGCTGGCGTCACCGAGATTGGCAAATGCGATCGCGTCTTTGAGGCGATGCAGCAGGTCAACATGCCGCTACTGCTCCATGGGGAGGTCACTGACTCAGCGGTTGATATGTTTGACCGCGAGAAAGTGTTTATTGAGAAACACTTGATTCCTTTAAAGCAGCGATTTCCTCAATTGCGCGTGGTGCTGGAGCACATTACCACCTCAGAGGTGGTAGAGTTTGTGCTGGCAACCGACAATATCGCGGCCACAATCACCCCCCAACATCTATTGTTTAACCGCAATAGTTTGTTTCAAGGGGGCCTGCGGCCCCACTACTACTGCCTGCCTATTTTGAAGCGAGAAACCCACCGGCAAGCGCTTTTGCAGGCGGCTACCTCGGGCAATCCTAAGTTCTTTTTGGGCACCGATAGCGCTCCCCACCCCCGCAATGGCAAAGAAAGTGCCTGTGGTTGTGCGGGGTGTTTTTCGGCGTTGCACGCTATGGAGCTGTATACAGAGGCGTTTGAGAGTGTTGATGCCCTAGACAAACTGGAGGCGTTTGCCAGCTTTTATGGGCCAGACTTTTATCAGCTTCCAAGGAATAGCGATCGCATTACCCTAAGCAAAACGACCTGGCGCATTCCCGATGAGTTGCCTTTTGTCGATGATGGACTGGTGCCATTACGGGCCGGGGAACAGATGACCTGGAAAATGGTCTGATGCTAAATTCTGCTTGACTACTCCCGATTCAACGGAGCAAATGCCATTTGCTCCTACAGTTTAGCCTTTATCGAATTGGGGGTATGTGATTTGGTATGGGTTCACCATTGAACATTAATTAGCTATGTCAAAAGAAAAATGGGATAGGAATAGGTCGTTTCTTTCCCCTGGCGAGCTAGAAATAGTTATTAATGAAAACCCGGTCTCGCTGCAAGCGAGCCGCAGGAAAAAGGATATTATAACGTCCGCAATTTGCAAAGTCACAAGTAAGTGTGAGTTCATGCTAACCGATGACGTTCAAATTTATATTGAATGGTGGATTCATGAGCAAGACAGATATGAAAGCGACTCATCAGCTGATGTGGATAATATAATAAAGCCCATACTAGATGCTATTTCTGGGCCAGATGGAATTCTTATAGATGACTGCCAAGTTCAAGCTGTTGATTGCAGGTGGCTAGATTTTTTCAATGCAGAACAAAAGATAAATATCAGAATAAAAATGCTTGACCATGATGGATGGCTATTAAAGGACGGGCTCTTTTTTGTCCATATGTGGAATGGTTTATGCTATCCCACATGGATGGATGAAGAAAACCCTGAAAATACCTTATCAATCGTTGAGCAAATGGAAAGAATGCTTATGTTGAGAGATGAAAGATTGAAGCAAAAAGGAGATTACTATTTAGCAAGAGGGCTAATGCCAGTTCAGAGAATATTCCATATTTCTCGGATAAAGGGTTTTCCAGTATTTAAAATTGAAGAGATAAAAGAGAAAATTAGAGCAATGTTAAAAAATTAAAGATAATTATAATTGTTGAGTGAATATCTGTGTATAGCAAGTTGTGGAGCTTCTTGCCTATAACTAAATCCCGCAATTTTATCTATCTTTTAGTCAAATCAAGATTCGGCACCCCAAAACTTGCGCTTGGCAGGCTCTATGAAAGGAACCTTTGTATTGTTGCTATTTGATACAAAGCAGTCATCCTCGTCCTTGCCTTCGCCTATATCTTAGAAGCACTTCAACACCTTCAAAAGGCTAGAACCCGTTATCCTAGAAAAGCTGAGTTTGAAGGGATACGTAGTGCAAACCCCAGACCCCATTCACGTAATCGGCGGCGGGCTGGCCGGTACCGAGGCCGCGTGGCAGATTGCCCAGGCCGGGGTGCCCGTGGTGCTGCACGAAATGCGCCCTCAGAAGAAATCCCCTGCGCACCACAGCGAGCATGTGGCCGAGCTGGTGTGCAGCAACTCCTTTGGGGCAATGGCGAGCGATCGCGCCTCGGGTCTGCTCCACGAGGAGCTGCGCCAGCTCGGCTCAGTGGTCATTGGCAAAGCCGACCAGCACCAGGTGCCAGCGGGGGGTGCCCTAGCGGTCGATCGCGGTATTTTTAGTCAAGACCTGACCGAAACCCTAGAGCGTCACCCGCTGATCGAGCTGCGGCGCGACGAGGTGACGAGCATCCCTGATGACGGCATTGTGGTGTTAACCACGGGCCCTCTGACGAGTGACGCGCTGTCGGTGGAGCTGGAGAGGTTTACTGGCCAGGGCTACATGAGCTTTTTTGACGCTGCTAGCCCGATTGTGGTGGGCGACAGTATTGACCAGTCGGTAGCGTTTATGGCCTCTCGCTACGACCGGGGCGAAGCGGCCTACCTCAACTGCCCGATGAACCGCGAGCAGTACCTCCACTTTTGGACTGAGCTGTGCAACGCTGAACAGGCCGAACTCAAAGATTTTGAGCGCGAAACGGCTAAATTTTTTGAGGCTTGCCTGCCTATCGAAGAAATGGCCCGCCGGGGTGAAGACACCATGCGCTACGGCCCGCTCAAGCCGGTCGGGCTGTTTGATGCGCGCCTGGGCGATTTCAAAGACCCTGAGAATAAGAGTAAGAAGCCCTACGCCGTGGTGCAGCTGCGCCAGGAAGACAAAAGCGGCCAGCTGTGGAATATGGTGGGCTTTCAAACCAACCTGCGCTGGGGCGAACAGGCGCGGGTGTTTCGGCTGATTCCTGGTTTAGAGAATGCCGAGTTTGTGCGCATGGGGGTGATGCACCGCAACACGTTTTTGAATTCGCCGGAGCTGCTGCACAACACGCTGCAGTTTAAGGCGCGGCCCACGCTGCTGGCGGCAGGGCAGTTGGTGGGCACTGAGGGCTACACGGCGGCGGTGGCTGGGGGCTGGCTGGCTGGGACGAATGCGGCCCGTCTGGCCTTAGGCCAAGAGCTGCTCGATTTGCCGGTGACGATGATGCTGGGGGCGCTGGTCGATTTCATTACCTCAGCGGAGCCGAAGCACTTTCAGCCAATGCCGCCCAACTTTGGCATTCTGCCGCCGCTGCCGGTGAAGGTGCGCAACAAGCGGGAACGCTATGGACAGTATCGCGATCGCGCCTTTAACGATCTCCATACCTGGGCCAGCCAGCACAAACTTGGTTTGGTTCAGAGCTCGCTGGTGGCTACAGCCTAGGCGAGACAGTGAGTCTAATTCCTAGGATAGATTTGCAATAATCTTCGTTGCAAAAACCTGAGGGACTGGGCTATCGTGTCTAAGATTAAAGGAAAGTTCAAATTTGTTTAAGAGAAGGTTATTTATGCCCTATGTCCTATTCTGGCTCCACTAACAATCGGCGCGATTTAGATCGATTCATTTCTCCCAAAAGCTCTTACTACGGCACATTCTCACCTCAACAGCTTGTGTTCAACGCCAACCTGCAAGAGTTTGCCAACCGAGTTGGCTACATTTCAGGGTTGCAGACTGGCGGCAAGCTCTCGCCCGACGAGGCTTTTGAGCAAATTAGTTCGCTATATAAGCAGCTTAAGCAAACCAAAAAAGGCCTCGAAATCTAATTGTCAGAGTTTGCATAAAGCCCTTGCTTAAGGATGCGTTTGAGTTGAGGCCATCGCTGCTGGCCTAACACAGGCGATCGCGTCGATGAACTGTGTGCGGGTGTCTCTAGCTTTGGAGACACCCATTTTTTTGAAGCGCTTGCGGCTTTGACGCCAATCTAGACCAAACTCATGTCTACTTGCCAATCCAGTATTACACCGTCTCATTTAGGACCAATTAAGCCTTTCTTTGGTCTTAAAGAAAGCGCTGTGAGACTTAATAAGGTATTGCGTTCTTAGGGAAAATGGGTGGTGGCTACAATTTCAGCGTCACTACTAAATGGACTATGGTGCATCAACTTCCTCGCTATGTGGCTAAACGGGTGCGCCGCGATCGCAAAATGCTCTACGAGATAGAGGGGCGCTGCTATCCCGGCGTAACCACGGTGCTGTCGGCCACTAAACCTCAGGAATCGCGAGATGCTCTGCAACGCTGGCGGCAACGGGTTGGGGTTGAAGCAGCCCAGCAGATTTCGGGCAAGGCGTCTTCGGCAGGTACGCGGCTGCACAAACAGATTGCGGCCTACCTCAACGGCGCAGCGGTGGAAATTCCGGCCGATTTGGCGGGCTATTGGCAGTCAATCTTGCCGGTGCTGGATCAGGTGGATGAGGTGCTGCTGGTGGAAGGGGCGGTGTGGCACCTAGCTGGGTTTGTGGGCATTCCAGATGCGCTAGTGGTGGTGAAGGGTGAACTGCACCTGTGCGATTGGAAAACGGCCCTGCGACCGAAGCAGCCCCAATGGCTAGGGGATTACTTTTTGCAGATTGCGGCTTATCGAGAGGCGGCGCATCAGGTCTATGCAAACGTTGGGTTGGTGGTGCAAAAGGGGCTAGTGGCGATCGCCCTGGCCGATCAGCCGGCTCAGCTGTTTGAGGTTTCGCTAGACGATATGGATGAGCATTGGCGGGAGTTTGAGGGACGGTTGAGGGAGTTTGAGCGGCGGCGAAGGTGGATGGGTGGGGGAGTGGATGGGTAGATGGGTGAATGGGTGGGGGAGGTTGGGAGTTAAGGGTGTTTGGTTGTGGTGAGGAGGAGAGCGAGGGTGCCGGCGATGAGGCCCCAGAAGGCGGAGCCGATGCCGAGGAGGGTGATGCCGGAGGCGGTGACGAGGAAGGTGATTAGGGCGGGTTCGCGATCGCTTTCGTTGCGTAGTGCGGTGAAGAGGCCGTTGCCGATGGTGCCAAGCAGGGCTAACCCGGCGATCGCCAGCACCAATTCTTCAGGGAAAGCGGCAAAGACGGCGGCAACGGTGGCACCAAAAAAGCCAATGAGGAGGTAGAAGAAACCAGCAGCGATCGCCGCTACATACCGCTTGTCAGGGTCTTCGTGGGCTTCGCGTCCCATGCAGATGGCAGCGGTGATGGCGGCTAGATTTAGCGCAAAGCCGCCAAAGGGTGCCAGGATTACGTTAGCGGCTCCCGTCCAGCCAATGATGGGGGAAATCGGCACGGAGGCATAGCCGGAGGCTTGTAGGACGGCAACACCCGGCACGTTCTGCGAGGCCATGGTGACCATAAACAGCGGCAGGGCGACGCCGATCAGGGCGCTCAGGGAAAACTGGGGGGCGATCAAGACGGGGTGGGCTAGTTGCAGGGTGACGGTGTCGAACTCGATCAGGTTTTGCAGGGCGGCGATCGCAATCCCCACCGCTAGCGCGCCCACCACGGCATAGCGCGGCTTTAGGCGGCGCATTGCCAGGTAGGTACAAAACATGGCGAAAGTCATCGCAAACTGGGTCTGCATAGCGGTGAACACATCCAGCCCAAAGCGCAGCAGCACCCCAGCTAGCATGCCTGCCGCTAGCGATAGGGGAATACGGTTCATCAGCCGCTCAAACCAGCCGGTGAACCCGGCCAGGGTAATCAGCACCCCAGAGATTAGAAAGGCCCCAATGGCTTCGGCCATGGGCACCCCTGCAGCGGAGGTGATCAGCAGGGCAGCGCCGGGGGTAGACCAGGCGGTGACGACAGGAGCGCGGTAGCGCAGGGAAAGGCCAATGCAGGTGAGGCCCATGCCTAGGCCCAAAGCCCACATCCAGGAGGCGATTTCTTCTGGAGTCGCATTCAACGCCTGGGCGGCCTGGAACACAATTACGGCTGAGCTGGTGAACCCCACCAGCACGGTGACGAAACCCGCGATGATTGCGGAGAAAGAGACGTCGTTGACTATGCCTTTAGCGGCCATATTTTTTGCCCAAAGGTAGATCTTTCGCCGAATTCTGTTTGCTATTCTTGTGTTTGTAGGGGTGCAGCGAGCTGTGCCCCTACAAGGTATTTACCCAAACTAAATCTTTGAACTTGGCTGACCTGACCAGATTACCGAGGCTCAGGAGCTACAGTCTTGGACAAAATTGCCCTGGCCATATTGGCCGGGGGTGACGCCAAAGGCCTGTTTAAAGGTGCGATTGAGGTGGCTTTGGTCGTAAAAGCCGTGGGCGATCGCAATATCGGCAATCGATTGGTCGTTGTGGAGCGATCGCTTGGCCTGCACGAGCTGCCAGTGGCGCTGATAGCTGTGGGGCGGCAACCCCACCTGCTGACGAAAGCTGCGAATTAAGTAGTAGGGGCTGAGGCCCACTTGCTGAGCTAGAGTTTCGATGGAGATGGATTCGGCGTAGTGGGTTTTGAGATAGGTTTGCGCTTGGGCGATGGCGCTGCTTTTGGGCTCTGGCCGCTGCCATCGGTGCTGTCTGTCGCCGTAGTGATCGATTAAATAGGCCATTAGCTCCAGCAGCAGAGAGTCTCGCTCTAGCTGAAGCGTGGGCTGACTAAGGGCGATAAACAATCGGCTAAACATCGCCTGTCCAACGGCGTCGGTGCTGGTCTGTAGGGCGATCGCAAAGTAGGGCAGCCCTGGCCCTGCCCCTGGCCACTCTAGCTGGGCCAGAATCTGCTGCATTTTTGGCACACTGATATAGAGGTTGCGAAAGCTCCATCCGGCCTCAGCCTGCACCTGCCCGGTGTGCACTTCGCCTGGATGGATCAGCTTAAAACTGCCGGGATTAGCATAGTGATGGCCACCCCGATAGAAAAAGCCACCCAGGCCCGCATAGGTGAAGCCGATGGTGTAGGCCTCGTGCATGTGCTTGGCAAAGGTGTGGTGGTAGAGCTGGGCGTTGAACAGCTCAATGCCTGGTAGGTTGGATTGCCACAGTTGGGCAGTGTCTGTTTGTGCGACCATGGCAATTTCTGGGGGGCAGGCTTCTCTATTTAAGCGCAGCGGCGATATTGCTCTTTGCCCTCTCCCCAAACCCCTCTCCCAAATTGGGAGAGGGGCTTTGAGCTTTGCGATTGTTTGCGGGTTCTACTCTATTGCGCTCGACGACATCTGCGATCGCAGGGGTGATTCCGACTGCGTAGGTGATGGCAAATGCCGTATGCCCCTAAAAGAGGGACGCTTCAGAAAAAAAGCGATGGCTGAATTGCCATCGCTATTCCTGGAGTTTAAGAATCTGCTCTTGTCCCTTTTGTAGGGTGCAGGGGGGATCAGCAGGTGTTGCATACCATGACGGAATCCCCAATCGGTTGTTTCGCCTATTGCCCTTGAATCAACTGAGTAGCGTGGACTTCGCCCAGGATACGCTCGATGCCGCTGACCTTGAGGGTGCCTGCGTCCTCTAGGTTGGGGGCGGTAAGCCGCATGCCCTGGGCCATGGGGACTGTGTACTGGCTGCGGAGGGGTTTGTCGTTGACGCGCCCTTCGTAGGTGACGGTGGCGTTAAAGGGGGCACCGTTGGAGACTACATCCATGGTGTTGAGGCCGGGCTGAAGGTTGATTTTCAGCTCCTGGTTGGCTTCGGCGGGCACATTCTCGACGGTGACTTTAACGAAGTCGCGCCCGGCCCCCAGCTTAGAAACCGCCGATAGGGTGTAGGCGTTGGCGTTTTGAGCTACGACTTTGAACTCGTTGTCAACGGCTTGCAGACGATTGGCCGACATGGTGAGCCGGTCATTGGCACGAATGGCACCTCCCACTTGCAGCGCCTGGAGAGGACGCTTTAAGTAGTACTGCAACCGGCCACCGCTAACGCCGCGCAGGGTGTGCACCCAGCTGTCGAGGTCGGTGGGCTGCTGGTTGCGCTGGATTGCGTCTAGAATGGCGCGATCGCGGAATCGAGCTCCCCCCAAATTCACATTCAGGTTGGGGTTGACGTTGGCAGATAGCGTCGGACCCAAGTTGCGGCGCAGGTCGGCGTTGATGCCCAGGTTGCTGACGTTGTTGAGCTGCACCGAATCGAGCAGCACGTTGTCGAGGGGGATAAAGCGCGATCGCTTCGGTCGCATACCCAGCAGCAGCTCGCCTTTGATCGGGTTGTTGCCCGAGAAGCCGGGGAAGGGCACAAACTTGCCGGCCAGGTTCTCGACCTTGCGGGAGGTGTCTTTAAAGGCGTTGAGGTTGTTGCCGTTTTCGTCGGTGAGGCTGAGGGTTTCGGCGCTGTCGCCCAAAATCAGCACCACGCCGCTCAGCAGCAGCATAATTGCATCCCATACAGGGGTGCGCTGGCGGTGGTTGAGCACCGAGAAGGGCATGTAGTGCAGGCGGCCACCGCTCCACTCCCCGCCTTCGTAGACGCGGCCATTCTCATAGCGGAAGGTGTTGCGGGCCGGGTCGATGACAATGCGCTGCACACTGCTGGCCGAGTTGGGGTCAAACACATCGATCTGCATTTCGCTGCCGGTGTTGCGCCAAGCGATGGGCATTATGCAGTGGGGCGCGCCGGTAAAGTCGTAGTTTTGCGACAGGCAAATCACCGGGTTGAGGCCCCGGTTGTGGGCATCCCAGGTGTCTCGAAAGACGCTGACCGGGTTGTGGGTTTTGCCGCTGAGAAACTGACCCACAAACCACCAGATCGCATCGGCCCCTACCTGGTAGGTTTGGCGCACGTTAAAGTCATTCTCGACCTCGGCCCAGTTGCCAAAGCGGTTGAGGGGGCGGCTGAGGCGGCTCATGTCTTTGTAGGCGTAGATGGCCTCGGTGGCCATGCCAAAGCAGTTGCCCCCGGCGGCGACGCCCTTGACCACCAGCTCGTAGAACAGCGCCTTAAGGCCGTCGTCGATCAGGCCAAAGTCAAACTCCCAATCGGGGTCAACATCGCCAAAGGCCGCGGCGTATTCACGAAAATCGACGGTGGGGGTGCCCTGGTTGATGGTCGAGAAAAAGTCGAAGGGCGTATTGGCCCCCAGTTGGGGCTTAATCGACCAGTCCATGAAGTTCATCCAGGGGCCAAAGTTGCTGGCCCTGAAAATGCCGTTGGCGTTGTCGCGCAGGCCCCAGGCGTTGCGAATGTTGAGGTCTTTGGTAAAGCGGCCCAGCAAGTCATCGTCGCCGCCGAACAGGTTGCCCGAGTCGCACTCCCAAATTTCGACCTGAAACTGCACGTTGAGGTTGGGGTCGCCGGGCAGCACGGCGTAGGGCACGTTGAAGTTGACGTCTTTGATGTTGGCGCTGCTGAAGTGCTTGTCGCCCTCGGGCAGTTTTTTGTCGTAGACGCGGTGGCCATTCACCGAGATGGCAATGCGGCAGTAGAGGTCGTTTTGGCCATCAACATCGAGAAAGTCGCGGTCTTCTTCTTTGGTGTCGACCCGGCCAATGAAGAACCGGAAGGGGTAGCAGACGTGGAGCTGGCCGTTAAACCAGAGAATGCTGCCCTGCTGGAAGGTGTTGTATCGGGCGGGGCCAGACACACCGGGAATGTCTTCTTCTGAACTGGTGGGGAAGCCCAGCGCCCCCTGGGGACCGCCGACTTCGAGGTATTTGCGGCGAATGTCGCCGTAGATAATGTGGGCGCCGGTAGCTCCGCTCCAGTAGATCGTGCAGCTCTCGAAGTGGCTAACTTTGCCGATTACCTGGCTGTCGCGGCGCACGTCGCTCTCGTGGCTGACGGGGAACCCCCAGCGGCTGACGCCCCCGGTGGCATCATACTTGCCGAGAATGGAGCCGTGCACTTCAAAGGCGTTGGAGGACCCGCTGCGGTAATACATGCGGCCCCCCTGAAACTGCTGCATGACGCCGCCAGGGATAGCGGTTTGAGCGGCGGTGGGCAGACCAATTGCACTGCCACCTTCGCCCAGCATTTCGTAGTCGAGGTAGAGGCGACCGAGGACGGGCACCGCGCCGGTCTGAGGCGACCAGTAAATGCAGCCCTGGGCAAAGACGCTCTTGCGCGACCCGGCCCGGCGACCGTTGATTTCATCGCTGGCGGGGGCACCGAGGCTGCGGCGCAGGTTTGAGTCGCCTTGGTAGAGGGCGTGGATAGAGCCATGCATTTCAAAGGCGACACCGTGGGTTTCGGTGTAGGAAATCAGGCCGCCCTCAAAGGGCTGCACGTAGCTGGAGATGGCGGTGTCGAAGTAAAAATCTGAGATCTTGTTGCCCAAGTTGAGCGTGGGGCGAATCGCGTTGTGTTTATGGGTGAGAAACCACTCGGGGGTAGAGCGCTTGGCGTCGAGGGCGGTTTCGAGGTCGGCCGGAATGTCGCTGTAGATTTGCAAGGCGGCGATGTCGCCTTTGAAGGGCCAGCGCAGGCCATCGACCCAGGAGCCAATCCACAGTTTGTCGCCGCTGCCCGCATTGAGGCCGCCGTTGGGGAAGGCGGTGACGGCGTGGACGGTGTCATCGACCATGAGGGCGAGGGTGTCGAGGTCGTAGACGAGGCTGACCACGTACCAGGTGTTGAAGGTGAGAGCGACGCGGTTGGTGGTGTGGGCGATCGCCCAGTCGACTCGGCTATTGGCCACGGCAACGACTAGGTTGAAGCAATCGTCAGTGCTGCCGGGCTCTAAAAACATGGCAAAGGGCAGGGCGGTACACTCGACCAGGTTTTGCCGAGTGGTGACGGGGCCGTTGGCCGAAAAGGCGACGCGAATGCAGAAGCGGTTAGGGGTGATAGCCCCCGGCGACAGGGTGGTTTGAATGGAGGCCCCGGTGTCGAAGTGGAGGGCTTTATCGAGGGAGCCTAGGGCAGTTGCGCCGGGTCCGGCAGCTTCGGTGCAGTTGGTGAGGATGGCGGGCAGGGTGCCGTCGGGGTTGGTGAGGGCGCTGGCGCTGGCGAGGGAGTAGTTGACGACGAGATCGGCCATGGAAAAATCTCCTTAGGAGGGCAGGTTCCCCGAGGACTTTCGCTGAGGGGAGAGGGGGAGAGCCGTTGGGGTGGGCTAGGGTTGTAGATGCAGAAATACTGGGCTAAGGCTGCCCTCAAGCAGGGAATGATGGCTTCTCTGCAGCATTTCATGACAAAATCCTAGGCTCTGCGGAGGAGCGTTGCTATTACCCGCGCGGGTAATCTTAGGCTCCCCTTCCTCCCAGCTTGGGAGGAAGGGGCTGGGGAATGGAGGGCGGAGGGTGGTGGTGGGGAACTTGTTCTCTGCCAGAGTTTCCCCTCTCCCTAAATCCCTCTCCCACCTTGGGAGAGGGACTTTGAAGTGCTTCCTTAGGGACTTTGAGGGGTTATGAAGATAGGGCTTTGACGGCGTTGTCGATGTCTGTGAGTACTGTGGAACAGTCGTGTTCAACGGCGTCGGTTTTGAACCGTAGTACGGTGAGGCCGAGTTCTTCGAGTAGGGTTTGTCTTTGGCGATCGCGATCTGCTCTATGGGCATGGCTTGGCCCATCGATCTCGATCACTAGCCGTACCTGAGAAATATAAAAATCAACCACAAATGGTCCGATCGGCTGCTGACGACGGACTTTGTAGCCCCGTTGTTTACGCCGGAGGTGTTGCCACAATAGGTTTTTGGTCAAGGTTTGCTCTTGCCTAAGCTGGCGAGCGACTTCGACCATGCGGCGGCGCAGGTCTTCGGGAATTTGCCATCGCTCTGTCGGTTGGGCAGGCATGTTTGAGGGCTCCTACTCCCCTTCCTCCCAAGTTGGGAGGAAGGGGTTGGGGGATGGAGGGCGAGGTTGGCGGGAGGTGGCTTGCTCTTTGCTGAAGTTTTTCTTCTCCCAAATACCTCTCCCAAATTGGGAGAGGGACTTTGGCACCCTTCCAACCTTTACTGGGGCGAAGAAATCTGCTGCACCGTCCTGTAGTATGTATACTACAAATCAGCTATTGATGCTTCATTAGATCCGCAAGACCCAGCTCAGGAGCGGTTTGATGCTACATCCAGGTTGATTACTTCGATACTCTTGGGCAAAGACCATCTGTCTCACCCCTTGTCTTATTCGAGCCAAACTCAAACGCAACTCTGACTGACACAATTTAGATCGTAGGTGGGGTGAAGAAGATTCAATGAAACCCGTTTTTTATGTCATTTTGGCCAACTCATTGGTGGCGATTCTAACCAATACCTTGGTCTGGTTTGGGGTCACGTTTTGGGTTTATCTGCAAACCCGGTCGGTGCTAGCGACCTCGGTGATGGCTGGCATATATTTAGTCACCGTCGCTGTTTCTGGCTTTTTCTTGGGTTCGCTGGTCGATCGCTACCGCAAAAAAAACGCCCTGCTGATCTCTAGCGTTGTTTCGCTAGTGATGTATGCGCTCGCCTACCTAATTTACGTCTCTACGCCAGCGGCTGTTTTTGCCGACGCGTCTAGCGCCATGCTCTGGGGGTTTATTGTTTTGACGCTGATGGGGGCGATCGCTGGCAACCTGCGCACCATCGCTCTGCCAACTCTGGTCACGATACTGATTGCTGAGGCAGAACGCGACAAAGCCAATGGCCTAGTCGGCACCATCAATGGCGTGGCTTTTTTGGGAGCCTCTGTTGTCAGCGGTCTGGCGATCGGTTTTTTGGGCATGTATTGGATGCTGGTGCTGGCGATCGCGCTCACCGTCTTGACCATTCTCCATTTGTGCACCATCGCTATTCCTGAAAAGCGCATTGTTCAGACCGGGGCGAAAACTGATCACATTGATATTCGAGGCACGATTCAGGTGATTCGTCTAGTGCCGGGTTTATTTGCGTTGATCTTTTTCAACTGCTTCAACAACTTTTTGGGCGGCGTCTTTATGTCGCTGATGGATGCTTACGGGCTCTCTTTGGTGTCGGTGCAGGTTTGGGGCATTGTGTGGGGAGTTTTGAGTTTGGGGTTTATTGTTGGCGGGCTGGGGGTGGCTCGATTTGGCTTGGGCAAAAGCCCTTTGCGCACCATGTTTTTATCCAACATTGTGATGTGGATAGTGGCGATGGGCTTCACGATTCAGCCGTCGATTATTTTGCTAGCGGTGGGGTTGTTAGTGTATCTATGCCTGATTCCTGTGGTTGAAGCTTCAGAACAGCTGATCTTGCAGACGATGATTCCGCTGGAGCGTCAGGGACGGGTGTTTGGCTTTGCCCAAAGTGTTGAGCAGGCGGCCTCTCCGCTCACGGCATTTATGATCGGCCCGATCGCTCAGTTTCTGTTTATTCCTTTTATGACGACTGGGGCTGGGGTTGACCTGATTGGCTCCTGGTTTGGCACCGGCACCGATCGCGGCATTGCCCTGTTGTTTACTTTGACGGGCTGCGTGGGGCTGGTGGTGACGGTGCTGGCGATGCGATCGCGCGCCTACCGCAATTTGTCGGCAGATTATCGGCGGCGTTACGCCGAGACTGTTCAACTTGAGGCTGGGAATTCGTGATGAGACGTTTGCAACGCAACCTGGGGGTCTCTTTTGAATTTGGGTTGCTCATTTCAGATTTTGTTTGAACACAGTTGTGTCGATAAATGCAGCTTGAAAAAGTTCATCAAGGTCTGCCAGGCGTGCTCGGCGGCGACGGGATGGTAGGACTCGCGCTCGTGGCAAAAAAAACCGTGGTCGGCATCTGGATACACCTGCACGGTGTAAGTTTTGCCGAGCTGCTGGAACCGAGTCTCGATTTGCTGCACGCGATCGCCCCCAATAAACGGATCTTGACCGCCAAAAAACAGCAGCATTGGCACAGTAATATCCTGCACCGCCTCGATCCACTCATCTAGCACCATGCCGCGTGCCCATTTGTTGCCCATAGCGATCGCCACAAAAAAAGCGGGAACCGTAGTTCCCGCTAAGTGCTGAGTATTGAGGGAAAAACACTGGAAGAAGGATCATCGTCTCGATGTTTAGAGGCTAGACATCATACATACGGGCCTCAGGTGCCTCGGGGTTGGCCAAACAGTACTGGGCAAAGGCCGACTGCGCGGTGGCCCGTTGCTGGCGCTGAGCCACTTGGAGTTCTTCGACGGCTTCCCAGGCGATCGCAACGTCACGGTTGCAGTGCCCATCCATAGCCGACAGCCGTCTGGCGTGCTCGAGGGCGGCCCGCAGTTGGCCCTCCAAAGATGCCTTGCGATCGACGGGGGTAGCGGTGTTGGTGGTGGTAAAAACAGCGGTGGTTGCACTCATGGCCTTGCTCTCCGTAGGGTTGCTTTCGAACTTGAATTCACTATATCCATAACTCAATCGGATGACTAGACCTAAAACATATAAGCTTCCTCTATCATTCATCAGGTTCTCTTACCAGTGCCTGAGCAGGCTATGGAGACCATAGAAAGACTTCGGCAATCTCAACGTTCTTTCCCAGAGTGTAGGTTGGGTAGAACGCAGTGTTCGCGTTCGCGTAGCGTGTGCTCTGCACTCAGGTCTCCAGCGGAGAAAACCCAACGCCAGACTAAGCTTTGTTGAGTTTTGCTAGCGCGCCACCCAACCTATCAATGCTTTGAAATCCACCCCATCGCACCTTAGGTGTGGTGTTAGTTGGCAGATGGCAGCTGAATATCTGACAAGTTAGCTAGCTCAATATCTTCATAAAGCTGCTCAATAGGAAACTGTAGGTCAACACTGCTGAGCTGAACAGTCTCCCCTTGGGCGTAGGGCGTTAGCTCCCATTTGCCGCGCTCATTGAGGCGAAAAATCTCAACCGTGATGCGATCGCTGCTAATTAATACGTATTCTTGCAAGTTCTCCAGACGGCGATATTGGGCAAACTTGCCGCCCCGGTCATAGGCCTCTGTCCCTAGGGAAAGCACCTCTGCAACCAGGCAGGGGTAGCGACAAAACTTGAGCGAGCCACGGTCTCGGCTGTCGCATGTAACGCTGCCATCGGCAAAGAAAAACGGGCCATTTTCGGTAATGCCAAGCTTGGCATCAGAGCCCAACACTCGACAGCCTTTTCCCCTGAGGTGATTTTTAAGCAGCGTCGTCAGGTTTACCGCAATTTCGCTATGGGGCAGCGTGCCCCCTGCCATAGCATAAACTTCGCCGTCGATGTACTCGTAGCGCAGCTCTTGCAGAGGCTCCCAATCTAAATAGTCTTGGGGGCTTAGGTAGGGTTGCTGAGTGCTGGAAACCATGATCACACTGCTCGACTCGATGACTAAGAGTGTAGGTTGGGTAGAACGCAGTGAAAACCCAACACCAGACCGAGCTTTGTTGAGTTTTGCAGGCGCGCCACCCAACCTACACAATGGCCACTGCGATCGCGAACCGCCCCCCCTAGGAGAAAACCCAACAAACCCTTGATTCTGTTGGATTTTCTCTTCATTGTGGAATGGGGTTAGTTTCCTATTTCTAACTCAGCTCGTATGCGGTCTTCCTGTTCCCGCAGCTCTGGGGTAAAGGCCTCGCCAAAGTCATCTGCCTCAAAGATCGGTCGAATCTCGATTTCGTCGTCCTGAAAAGGGCTGCGCTTAACCCAGTCAATCGCTTCAGCCATCGACTGCACTTGCCAGATCCAAAACCCAGCTAGCAGTTCTTTAGTCCCGGTGAACGGGCCATCGATGACAGTGCGAGTTTTGCCCGAGCAGGCTACCCTCACCCCCTTTGAACTCGGATGTAGTCCCTCGCCCGCCAGCATCACGCCAGCGTTAGCCAGTTCTTCGTTAAACTGTCCCATCTCAGCCAACATTGCTTCGCTGGGCATTACCCCTGCCTCCGAGTCGGCGTTGGCTTTGACTAAAACCATAACTTTCATGGTGAATCTCCTAATTAATCGATGTTTAGTTCTGAGATGTAGAAGAAGTGAACGCTTAAATCGGGCGTAAACCTCCATAGATGGTTTGTCAGCGGGCTAGGTCTCAACCCTTAACCCTCTCTATGCGAAGTAGTCGAACCAAGAGACGGCAGATCAACAGAGCGGCAATATTTTTTCCAAGATTTAAGCTGTTCAGGGAATGCCTCTGCCACCAGACAGGGCTTGTTGGGTTCTGCTAGGGTGCACTCAAGCTGCAAGCTTCATCTGCGCCCTCTACCGGCTTGGCAACTCATTCGTCACGTACGATTCACCCATAACCGCGATTTCGAACCGGCTATGGCATCAACTCGCCCCACTTGTAGCTCTGTATAAATAGTGGAGCCAAGCACGCGATCGCCCACTGCGGCCATCGCCACATTTATCCTGCTTTAATTAGCCCCAATTTCATTAAGAAAGCTTATTAGTTCTTAGGATTTTAGGTTCATCTGGCCTAATTCCTTCAGAATCCTTACTGCATCAATATCAGAAGCTATTGACATTGCCAATGGATAATTGCTTGAGCATTAAAAAGTTGGACCGGTAGCAAAGCCTATAACCATTGGCTGAAAAAGCTTCTAGAAAGACTAGTCCTTGAGACGATACACCACCTGATCTTGGTCAATACACTTTAAGTAGAAATAAGAGAAAGTTATCTTTCAGGAGAATTTGCTTTATGACGAGTACGAGCAGCAACCAACATCCATCTGGAATGCCTGAAGAAAGGATTGTAATTCAGGCTACCGACTTCCCTGCTGCCCAATCTGAGCAGACAGAAGAAACTGAAAAAAAACAAAGCGGTGAGCATACCGTAGCCAAAGCCGTTGGCGCTACCGGAGGTAGTGTTGCAGGCGCAGTAGTTGGTCGAATGGTCGGCGGTAAAGTGGGCGCAGCCATTGGCGCTGTAGGTGGCGCAATCGCAGGTGCAGCTATTGGTGATCAAGCCGCTTCAGGCATGGATCAGCAAGTAGAAAATGTGGCGGGCTCAATTAAAAGTGCAGCTGAAAGCGTTACCCATCAGGTAGAAGATACCCTTGATAGCGTTAAAGCAAAAATTGATGAAACCGATGTCAAAGGGCTAGCTGAGTCTGCAAAGCAGAAGATCAACGAAGCCGATGTCCGCGGTGTTAGTCAATCTATTCAAGGCAAGATTGATGAAGCCGATGTTCGCGGCGTAACCCAGTCGGTGCAAGGCAAAATTGACGAAGCGGATGTTCGCGGCGTGAGCCAGTCTATTCAGGGCAAGATTGATGAAGCAGATGTTCGTGGTGTAAGCCAGTCTGTAAAAGGCAAAATCGATGAAGCAGACGTTCGTGGAGTCACAGATTCTGCCAAGAGCACAATTAATAATGACGTAGCGCCTGCGATCAAAAACACCATCAACCAAACATCTCAGAAAGCCAAAAATGCTGCCAATAGCGCAGCTTCAGCGGCCAAGATGTCCCTAGAAGAATCCTCGTCTAATACGAATACGAATCCAGAGGACTGGAAAGATCCTCTGATTGAGCAAAAGCTTCACGATAATCAAGGTTATCTTTAGTTCTTCTGAAGCTTAGTAGCCTATAAAATTGGGGAGCACCTCTTCAGGTGCTCCCCAATTTTTGTATTTGTTCATTGCTTACTGAGTAGGCAGACGAAATTAAATGTAAGCACGACTGACCTTGTTAAGTGCCTGCTCTAGCAAAGTTAGGTTGGGTTGAACGCAAGGTCACCTCAGGATTGTTCCATTATTGAAAAGGAATAAGGAATATTGTCTGTATGAGCTTTGGCCCCCAAACCTGGGATTTGGGGGCTTCAGATCCCCCCAGAATTGAGAGGCCGAAGGGCAAGCTGTGACATGGTTTCCTCTCATGAACTTGAAACAGCCCTAAGGGTCGTCCGACGCAGAATGGGTTCTGTTATGTTCTGCTATCGCCACTCAACCCACACAACGTCTGCACTTCAGGGACTATGACTGGGTTTGCTCAGTTTGATTCGAGGCCAAAACCTCGGGGAATGTGCTGAGATGCGAGCGCACCTACCGCAATCCATCGGCAAACTATCAGAAGCGCTATGCCGATGCTGTTCAGCTCGAGGCTGAGCAGTCAGTATGAGCCATTGGCACAGCGTCCTGATCCTCAATCAACCCTAAACAGCCGTTGACCAGATTTCTGTCCAAACCTTAGGAGCCAACGGAGCAAAAAGGGGAATATTTTAGGTATTGAGGCCAGGGCTAAGATAGTTGACGACCTCAGGCTGGAGCCTATTTCGGCACTATCCTGGGCTAAAGAGTGTTGCTCCGGCCTGTGCTGTTTGAAGCGCGATCGCCCGCAACCCATTCAAAAGACCATTCATGCTGCTAACCCTGACAACAACCCATGGACCTGCGACCGATTTGGGTTATCTGCTCCACAAACACCCCGATCGCTGCCAAGCTTTTCCAATGTCATTTGGCCAGGCGTTTGTTTTTTATCCTGAGGCGCGGGCAGAGCGCTGCACTGCCGCTTTAATGCTAGACGTCGACCCGGTGACGCTAGTTCGGGGCAAGTCGACATCGCTAGAGCAGTACGTTAACGATCGCCCCTACGTGGCCTCCTCATTTTTGAGCGTAGCAATTGCCAAGGTGTTTGGCACCGCTCTGGCTGGACAGTGCAACCAACGCCCAGAACTGGCCGCTGAGGCTATTCCCCTGACCGTTAGCCTGCCGGTTTTGCCCTGTCGCGGCGGCGAGGCGGTTTTGCGACAGTTGTTTGAACCGCTGGGCTATGAGGTTACAGCCCAATCGCTACCGCTAGACGACCAGTTTCCCGATTGGGGAAACAGCCCCTATTTTGCAGTGAACCTGCACCATACCCTGCGCCTGGCCGAGCTGTTGAGTCATCTCTACGTACTGATTCCGGTGCTGGATGACGATAAGCACTACTGGGTTGGCGATGAGGAAGTCGAAAAGCTCCTGCGCCACGGCAGCGGCTGGCTCAGCCACCATCCGGCTCGCGAAACCATCACCCGACGCTATCTCAAGCAGCAGCGTCATCTAACTCAGCTGGCGCTAGAGCAGCTAGGCGAGGGCGATCGCCTTACTCCCGATGTAGCAGAGGCCGTTCAGGCCCAGGCAGAAGAAAACCTCGAACAACCGATCAGCCTCAATCAGCAGCGGCTGGCGACGGTGGTAGCGGCCCTCAAAGCGAGCGGTGCAAAACGAGTGGTCGATTTGGGCTGTGGCGAGGGCAAGCTACTGCGATCGCTGCTCAAAGAACCCAGCTTTGAGCACATTGCCGGAGTTGATGTTTCCCATCGAGCGCTGGAACGGGCCCAGGAACGATTAGAGCGAGTCTTATTTTCGCCTACGCAGCGATCGCGCCTGAACTTGTTTCAGGGTTCGCTGACCTATCGTGACGAACGCTTGAGCGGGTTTGATGCGGCCGCCGTCGTAGAGGTAATCGAGCATCTCGACCCTGATCGTCTGGCTTCGTTAGAACGGGTGTTGTTTGAGTTTGCGCGCCCCCAAACCGTGATTGTCACGACACCCAATATTGAGTACAACCCTCGGTTTTCCGGGCTGCCCGCTGGTAACCTGCGCCATTCAGACCATCGCTTTGAATGGACAAGGGCAGAATTTCAGACCTGGGCTACCCAGGTGGCCGAGCGGTTTGGGTACAGAGTCCAGTTTCACGGCATTGGCACCGAAGACCCCACCGTGGGCACCCCAACACAGATGGGAGTATTTGAGCGATGAACATCACAATTCCTGAACTGGCGCTGGTCGTGTTGGTGGGTGCCTCGGGGTCTGGTAAGTCGACCTTTGCCCGCAGCCACTTTTTAGCTACAGAAATTTTGTCCTCCGACACCTTTCGAGGGCTGGTCTCAGACGATGAAACCAACCAGGCTGCCAGTCGCGACGCCTTTGATGCGCTGCACTATATTGCCGCCAAACGGCTAGCGGCTGGTCGCCTAACGGTGATAGACGCCACCAACGTGCAGCCCCAGGATCGCAAACCCTTAATTGCCCTGGCGCGACAGCATCACTGCATTCCCGTTGCTATCGTGTTGAATTTGCCCGAGCGGGTGTGCAGCGATCGCAATCAGCAGCGCCCCGACCGACAGTTTGGGGCCCACGTGGTGCAGCGCCACGTACAAAGTCTGCGGCGATCGCTGCGATCGCTGAAGCGAGAGGGGTTTCGCTATGTTTACGAGCTAAATTCCCTAGACGATATCAACGCGGTAGCCGTTGAGCGGCAGCCCCTCTGGACAAACCGCAAAGCTGAACGGGGTCCGTTTGACATCATCGGCGATATTCACGGCTGCTGCGATGAACTAGAGCAGCTTTTAGACACCCTTGGGTATCGAGCAGGCGAGCCTGAGACAGCCAATTCTCCCTTCTGGCAGTTTCCCACCTATCGCCATCCCCAGGGGCGCAAAGCCGTCTTTTTGGGCGATCTGGTCGATCGCGGGCCGCGCAGCCTAGACACCCTGCGGCTGGTGCACAACATGGTCGCCGCAGACACGGCTCTCTGCGTACCGGGCAACCACGACATGAAACTGTTGCGCAAGCTGAAGGGCAAGAATGTCAAAGTCAACCACGGCCTTGAGCAAACTCTGGCAGAAATTGACGCCCTGCCCGCCGACAGTCGGGATGATGCGATCGCGGCCATGCGCCAATTTCTAGACACCCTGATCAGCCACTTTGTGCTCGACGACGGTAAGCTCGTCGTTGCCCACGCCGGTATGAAGGCCGAGTTGCAGGGACGTGGCTCGGGCTACGTGCGAGACTTTGCCCTCTATGGTGAAACCACGGGCGAAATCGACGAGTTTGGCCTGCCTGTTCGCTACAACTGGGCCGCAGAGTATCGGGGCCAGGCCATGGTTGTCTACGGGCACACTCCCGTCCCAACCGCCGAGTGGCTCAATCAAACCATCGATATTGATACTGGCTGCGTCTTCGGTGGTCATCTGACCGCCCTGCGCTATCCCGAAAGAAACCTAGTCAGCATACCGGCCCAGCGTGTCTACTGCGATCCGGTCAAGCCCCTGGCCGCATCCTCGGAAGGTGTCGTCGCTCCCCCGCTCACGGCTCAACAGCAGCACGATGATGTCCTCGACATTGCCGACGTGCTGGGCAAACGGCTAATTTCAACTCGCCTACAGCGGCAGGTCACGATTCGAGACGAAAATGCGATCGCTGCCCTGGAGGTGATGAGCCGCTTTGCCGTCAACCCCAAATGGCTGATCTATCTGCCGCCTACCATGTCTCCCGTAGCCACCTCTAAACAACCCGGCTACCTGGAGTACCCAACCGAGGCCTTTGCCTACTACCAGCAGGCGGGCATTACTTCTGTCGTCTGCGAAGAAAAGCACATGGGGTCACGAACGGTGGTAGTCGTCTGCCGTGATGAAACCGTGGCCCACCGTCGCTTTGGCATCTTAAATGAAGGCATCGGCATTTGCTACACCCGCACCGGCCGCCGGTTCTTTACCGACCCCGGCCTGGAAGCCGAGCTGCTAGCTCGAGTGAACGCCGCCCTGACGAACAGCGACCTTTGGGAGCGACTGCAAACCGACTGGGTCTGCCTCGACTGCGAACTCATGCCTTGGTCAGTAAAAGCCCAGGGACTGCTGCGCCAGCAGTATGCGGCGGTAGGAGCAGCGGCCAGCCAGGCTCTGAGCCAGGCGGTAGCTCAACTGCAGCAGGCCAGCGATCGCGGTGTCGATGTCAGTACCCTGCTGACTATGGGACAGCAGCGCCAGCAAATGGCTCAGCAATATATTGATGCTTATCGCCGCTACTGCTGGCCAGTCAACTCCATGGCCGATCTCAAACTCGCGCCCTTTCACATTTTGGCTACTGAGGGAGCGGTACATATCGACAAAACCCACACCTGGCACATGCAGCAAATCGCCCAAGTCTGCCAAAGCGACCCCGACCTGCTGCTAGCCACTCCGTACCACACAGTCGATCTAAACGATGCTGCCAGCCAGTCGAACAGCATTGACTGGTGGCGCGATCGCACCGCTAGCGGTGGCGAGGGCATGGTGGTCAAGCCTATGGAGTTCGTCAGCCACGCCGCCAAAGGGTTAGTACAACCGGCGGTAAAATGCCGGGGGCAGGACTACCTTCGCATCATCTACGGGCCCGAATATTCCAACCCCGAGAATTTGGAGCGCCTGCGGCAGCGGGGTTTGTCTAAGAAGCGATCGCTGGCACTCAAAGAGTTTGCCCTTGGCATCGAAGCCCTAGAGCGATTCGTTGCTCATGCCCCATTGCGCCAGGTTCACGAATGTGTTTTTGGGGTTTTAGCCTTGGAGAGCGAGCCAGTAGACCCCAGACTGTAGGGCTGCGATCAAACGTAAGTTGAATAGAGCTCAGGATCACCCAACACTAGACTGGGCTTGTTGGGTTTTGCTAAATACAACAACTCAAAGCCCCTCTCCCAATTTTGGGAGAGGGGTTTGGGGAGAGGGCATCATTTTCGATGTACCCAACGATCGAACCGCAAGGATTATGACTTGGTTTGCTCAGTTTGATCGCGAATTAGGGCACTCCAGTTGTCATCGTTCATAGCGGCAGCCAGGTCTGCTTTAGGGTCGGCGGCCTGGGCTGCATCCTGCTCTTTCGCCAACGAGCTATCGGCCATGGCGCGACGAAGCTTGAGCTTTTTAGCTTCGTAGGCTTCCCGTTCCGCAGCTGACATAGCCTGGGTAACGGCTTTGCCCACGGTGCCATCCCAGGTGCCATCGATATTGCCAGGTGGGGGGCTGGGCAGAGCCGCAATCCACTCATCCCGCAGGGCCGCCATCACCTCTCGGTTCGGGAAGCTAAAGGGTTCTACCGTTACCAAGGCACAGACTGCCTCTCCTTTTTCGAGCAGATGGCTACGCAACGATAGGGAGACGTTGCGAGAGATGCCAATAAACTGAGTCTGACCGTCGCGATCGAGCACGGCATAGACCCCGGTGACCTTGGCATCCTGGGTTTGCTCGCACCAGTCTGCAACGGGTAGGGGGCTATTGCCGGTAGAAGCCGTAGGTGGGGCGGTAGCTGTTTCAGCAGCATGTTCGTCGGCGGCGCTATACAAAAAGTCGTGGAGACTGCGATGCTCGACGGGGACATTCTGATGCTCGATCGCCTTTGGCGCATCTGGCGCGTCTGATTTTTCGGAGGTCACAGGCTTGCCTTGGTGGATAACTAGGCTTCATTATCACGTCAATTCCACCTCTTGTTCCCTCTCCCTTGGGGAGAGGGCTAGGGAGAGGGGCGATTGCCAGCAATTTAAACGCTAGTTTGGCCATACCTCAGAGGGTGTTTGGCAAGTGATTTTCTGTAGGTTTAGTCATCTGCTGATCCCCCCTGCTCCCCTTAAAAAGGGGGGTAAATGTCCCCTTTTTGTAGACGCTTGTGGCTTTTCGTAGAGTGGAAGGATTAAGGGAGATCTTTAGGTTTGCTACAGAAAATAGGACTGTTCAAACATTCTCCGGGGTGGTTTCAGCCATCGATCGCTTAACCTTGTTAATCCATCCTTCGCTGAGTCGCAACACCTCTGAATAATCCAAATCGGTATCTAAAACGAGGTCAAACACAAAGGGCGAAAACCGCTGGGGAAACCACTGGTGCAGCTTGCGGCCTACGGCAAGCCGCAGAAAAAACTCCAGCACTAACGATTTGCTGCGAGGAAAGGAATAGTCTGACAAATCGCGCAGGGCATGGGCCTCGACCACCCGCTGCTGAGAAAACTGGGGCAATACCCGCGACCAATCATCCTGATGTTGGTCGAGTAATTGGTTAAGCCAGGCCACATCTTGCAGAGCCGAGTTGCAGCCCTGGCCAATGGAGGGCGAAACAGCGTGGGCGGCGTCGCCCAAAATCAAGATGCGATCGCCCTGGTGAAAGCGATCGCAAGTTACCGTCGTTAAGCGGGCGGTGGGGCGTTGTAGCAGAGCCTCGGCCTCGGTCTCGCTGAGCAAGGGGCGAAAGGTAGGTATGTGGGTGGCAAAATAGTTGAGCACGTCGGCTTTGGTCTTTAGTCCGTCAAACGGGTTGTTCTTGGCATTAAAAATGAAGGCTCCGTGCATTTGGTCGCCCGGCTGCGGAGCCAGCAAAATACGCGTATCGCCCCCCACATTGCAGGCGTGGATAAAATCTGGGGCTAGCTCAACGCCCTGCTGCGGGTTGGTGCGGGCTAGAAAAATAGACTTGTAGGCATCGCGCACGTAGGTCTGTTGGCAATTGAGACCATGGTTGGCCACGAGCGCGGCTCTGACGCAAGACCTGGCTCCATCGGCACCAATCAGGCGATCGTAGTTGACAGTAAAGCTCTGGCCATCAGCAGACTGAAAGCTTACGGTTTGGGCCTGGCTATCGACCCCCTGACAGGTGCAGTCAAAGGTGAGGCTGAGCCGCTCCGGGTCAGGATAGCGAGCGACCAGCTGCTCTAACAGCACCAGCACCAGCCGATTGCGATCGACGGTGAGAATAGGGTGTTTGCGCGGAATGCGGCGAGCCTTGCCCTTGCGATGCAGGTAGGTACCTTGACACATCACGCTGTATTCCGCAATCGCCTCTTCTAAGCCTGGAATGCCTTGCAAGGCCCGCCGCCCCCGATATTGTAGAGAAATGGGAAAAGACCGCTGTTCGTCAGGGGCAACCTGGCGCGGATCGGGGCGGCGATCGTAGATCTCGACGCGATCGCCCCGGCGCAGCAGGTAGTGAGCCAGCAATAGCCCAGCCGGCCCAGCGCCAACAATCACAATAGTTTGAGATGAGGTGTCGACCATTCGCACTCACCCAGAACGGCAATGTTTCGCATGCTCTATTCTCGTGATGATACGTTACTAGAGGTGCCACCCAACCGGCAAGCTACGGTAGCAGATAGGGAATGGGCAATGGAGCTAATTTGCTCTGGCGCGGAGTCTAAATATCTGTGTTCAAAAGCAGATCGTAAGTACTGGGGCAGTTTCAGCCTGGGCAATATGGGGAAAGCTCTACTGCTAGGCCATTGGTTACGACAAACTCACCTACTCAATACCGCCAACCTTGATTCTCGCCCCTTGCAATGCCTCTATGCCACCCTTCGACTGCGCTGTTCTAGTCATCAGTGATGCAGATGTAACGGCGAGTTCACTTCAGAACCTGCTAGAGCAGGCTGATCAGGGTTTGGGGCAGGTGCTGGCTGTGGGCTACGACGGGCCAATTTTAGAGCTGTGCCATGCCCACAACCTGCGGCTGATTTTCTTAGACGCTGATCGGCCAGATACGCGGAAATTTGATTGCCTCAAACAGCTGAAAGCTCACCTCGGCGATCGCTGCCCGCCTATTGTGGCGATCGGCCCCAACGAGGCCGACACGGCAACCCAAGCTTTAAAGGCAGGGGCGACCGACTATTGGGTGCAAGAGCGACTTTCCCCGGCTCGTCTGCGCCAGACCCTAGAGGCTTTACCCTGGGCTGATCACCAGCCAGCGATCGCTGAGCTTGATGCCTTTCGGGTGACGCTCTCCGATGCGCTGCGATCGCTGGCCGACCCGATCGAGATTCAAGTCACGGCCAGCCGCATCCTCGGTGAATATCTCAATGCCAGCCGCACCCTATACTTTGAGTGCCGCAATGACATCTACTGTGTTGAACGGGATTACACCAGCGGTGTGGATACCATCGCGGGCTGCTATCCCGTCACTGCATTTGGTCTAACCATTTTTTCCGAATTCTGCGCCGGGCGATCGGTGGTGGTGGCCGATGTCGTCGCTGACCCTCGGCTCTCGCCTGCCGAGCGAGCCACCTATGCATCAGTTCAAATTCTCGCTTACATGGGTATCCCGCTGGTCAAAAATGGTAATTTTGTCGCCGGTTTGGCGGTTCACTCCTCGACGCCCCGCATCTGGACCCAGGCAGAGGTAAACCTGGCAGAAGAAACTGCTGAACGCACCTGGGCAGCGGTCGAACGGGCCCAGGCAGAAGTGGCTCTAAACCAGTCAGAAGAAAAATATCGCACCCTGTTTCAAAACATCGATCAGGGGTTTTGTCTGCTTGAGCTGATCTTTGACGAGCAGGGCCAGGCGGTGGACTTTCGGTGTTTAGAAACCAACCCGGCTTTTGTGAAACATGCAGGGCAGCCCATGGCGGGCAAACGCATTCGCGAGCTAGTGCCCGACTTTGAGCAGATCTGGATCGATACCTACGGGCAGGTTGCCCTGACCGGCAAACCGGTACGGCTCGAACATGTGGTGAAAGGGCTGGGCAACCAGTGGTTTGAGACCTCGGCATTTCGCTACGGTGGCGCAGGGAGTCGCATCGTCGCCGTCCTCTTCACCAACATCACCGATCGCAAACAGGCTGAACTGTCGTTGAAAGACAGTGAAGAGCAGTTTCGTCTGCTGTCAGAAATCAGCCCAGTAGGAATTTTTCGCAACGATATCCACGGGCAATGCACCTACGCCAACGCCAAAACCCTAGAAATTACCGGGCTCTTCCTAGAAGAAAACTTGGGTGGCGGGTGGGGAAAGTATTTACACCCCGACGATCGCGACTGGATGTATGCCGCCTGGTTAACGTTTGTCGAGCAAACTCGCCTGGGTCAACCTGCGACTTATTATGTTGAGCATCGCTTTCTCTATCAAGATGGTTCCCTCCGGTGGGTACTGGGCCAAGCGGTGCCCGAGCACAATGGCCAGGGCGAGCTGGTTGGGTTCATTGGCACCGTCACCGACATCACCGATCGCAAACAGGCTCAAGAAAAACTGACGCGGGAGCTAAACCGCAGTAAGGCGCTTTTGGAGGGCTCCTCCGATGGCATTGTGGTTTTAAACCTGCAGGGCTACGTGGTTGCGGCCAACGAAAGCTATGCCCGCATGCTGGGGCGTACCCTAGAAGACACGCTGACGCTCCACGTATCCGACTGGGATGCCCAATGGAGTCCGGCAGAACTCAACCGTATCGTAGCCTCGCGGCAGTTTGTGGGCCGCACCTTTGAGACCGTCCATCGCTGCCAAGATGGCTCCACCTACGATGTCGAAGTTACCGTCAGCGCAGTCGATACCGACGATGAGTTTTTGCATCTCTGCATTTGTCGAGATATCAGCGAGCGCAAACGCCACGAAGCAAACGCAGCTTTTTTGGTAGAAGTCACGAGCGATCTGTCTCGGCTGACTACCGCCGAAGAGATTATGCAAACCACCGGGGCCAAACTGGGGGCTTATCTACAGCTATCTGACTGTTCATTTGTTGTGCTCGATCATGTTGCTCAGGAAGCAACCATCACCTACGATTGGCACCTAGAGAATGGCATACCCCTGACTGGGGTCTACCGCCTCTCTGACTTTTTGACCCCCGACTTTTTGCGCGACACCCGCGACGGCAAACCCTTCGTAGTCTGCGACACGGAGACCGATCCGCGCACCAATGCTGCCAACTATGCCAGCCTCAATATTCACGCCTTCTGCACCGTGTCATTTCATCAAGATGGTCAGCTGCGATCGCTGCTGGCAGTTTACGATGCCAAACCCCGCCAGTGGCGCGCTGACGAAATCGAACTGGTGGGTGAACTGACCAATCAAATTTTTCCACGGCTAGAGCGCGCCCGGGCGGATGCAGCCCTGCAACGCTACAACGAGACCCTAGAAACGCGAGTGGCCGAGCGCACCGCCGAACTCTCCCAAAGCCTAGCCGCTCTGCAACAGTCTGAAGAACGACTGCACCACCTGGCCCACCACGACCCGCTCACCGGTTTGCCCAATCGGCTGTGGCTCAACCTTCACCTAGAGCAAAGTATTCAGCAGGCCACTCGGCAACAGACCAAGCTAGCGGTGTTGTTTGTCGATCTCGATCGCTTCAAGCACATCAACGACAGCCTGGGCCATCGGGCTGGGGATGGTCTGCTTCAGCAGCTGGGCGATCGCCTGCGCCAAGGCTTGCGGACCAACGACTGCATCGCCCGCATCAGCGGTGATGAGTTTGTCGTCGTCCTCGAAGATGTCAAAGATGTCGCCCACATTGGCACCGCGATTTCTCGACTAATGACGGTGTTTGAAGCGCCCTTCAAACTCGAAGGGCAGACCGTGCACATGACCTCTAGCATCGGCATCAGTCTGTTCCCTGATGACAGTAGCGAAGCGGCGACGCTGTTGCGCTATGCCGACACCGCCATGTACGAAGCCAAAGAAGAAGGCCGCAATACCTATCGGTTTTATGCCGAAGAAATGACCGCCACAGCCTTTGAGCATGTCTTGTTTGGCAATGCGCTGCGCAACGCCCTCCAGCAGCACGAGCTACACCTGGTATATCAGCCCCAAATTAATCTACAGTCGCAGCAATGGGTGGGGCTCGAGGTGCTGTTGCGCTGGCAACATCCAGAGCTGGGGGAGATCTCCCCTGCTCAATTTATCCCAATTGCCGAGCAAAGCGGCCTGATTCACGAGATTGGCACTTGGGTATTGCAGTCGGCCTGTTGCCAAGCCAAGACCTGGCTTGACAGCGGGTTAGACCTTGGCCGCATTGCCGTCAACGTAGCGGCCTCGCAACTCAACCACGAAAACTTTGTCCAGGTGGTTGAGGATGTGCTGCGCAAAAGCGGGTTGCCCCCCTGCCACCTAGAGCTAGAAGTGACAGAACGCCTGGTGATGCAGCGCACCGAGGCCAAAATTCAGCAGCTCAAACAGCTGCGGCAGCTGGGTATTCAAATTGCGATCGATGATTTTGGCACGGGCTATTCGTCGCTGAGCTACCTAAAACTGCTGCCCATCGATAAACTCAAAATTGATAAGTCTTTTGTCTGCGATATTCCTCACGATGCCAACGATATGGCGATCGCCGCAGCAGTAATCGCCCTGGGGCAGGCCCTAGGAATGACCATCATTGCCGAAGGCGTTGAGCAGGAAGCCCAAGTGGCTTTCCTAAAACTCAAGGGCTGCCACGAAGCCCAGGGATATCTCTATAGCCAACCGCTCAGACCAGAGATGGTTTCAGAAATTTGGAACCGCCACCATCCCCAAAACAATGGCGCCAATCTGCGGATTGAATAAGCAGCACTTAATCCATGAGCAGAAGTCTCTTCTTGAGACTCGGCCAAGCTTTTAAAGGACTAATAAAGAGAGTTTTGAGTCTTGCCTTAAGAACTAGCAAGGGGCAGCGCACCATCCTACCTCCTGAGCAGGGCCTAGAAGGGGATAGATATCTACCGTTCCGCAGCTGAGGCTGTCTACCCCAGACTATTCTTGAAGCTGGAATGGTGCAGCAGCTCTCAGGTCTGAATAGTTGCCTATCACGCAAACAATCAAACGCCTAAAACCTTTGCAGAAAAACGGTTTCGGGATCATCAAATTTTGAGAGGACTAAAATTGGACTAAAATTTTGAGCCTTTTTGGAACCCCATTGAGGCGTGTTGCTTCAGGTCATTGAGACCTAGGGGTGCTGCCTCGCCGCCACATAAGGATAGCTGACACGCCTCAACTCGACTCATGATGTCATTGCCAAAATCTGCAATAGACTCTATCTCACAGACGGTCTCTTAAGACTCTTAATGAGACCAGCAAAGAGATTCATAGGTCTTGCTACGAGACTATTTGGTTAGAGCCAGGCAGTTTAGCTAGAGCTAAGAGAAGTGTTGGTGATGTGAGCGCACTCTCAACCCCTCCTCCCTTTAGCACTCCTCACACACACCTAAAAGCAGCAACTCTCAAAGCCAAGTCTTTTTAGTCTTAAAATAAGACTAAATTCTGCACGTCAGAGTCTCAAAATGAGATTTAGGAAGAGCAAAATTACAAACTTGCCAAACCTAATTCCTTAGGTATAGGCAATTTATCCCAAAATCTGAAATTTGAGACGGCTACTCTTATCTATCACCTAGCCTAAAGACTGAGAGAGTAGTGTGGAAAATTGAACATTCCTATATTTTCCTCGTGATCCCAAAGGGTTTGGCAACGCATTCAAGAGCTAGCCTGGATGTTTGTGCAAACTCAAAATGCCTAATAGCCCAATCTTTACAAAAGTTATTTGCGATAGATTTCAATTATGGGTTGGGCAAATAGCGGAAAGCTATAATTAAATGAAATAATGGGTGTCTTCAAAAAAGTCAAAAGGCTTTTTGTGGCAATCCCTTAACAAAATATGGCTCCCTTGAGTCATTGACTAGACCGTCCAAAGTAATCAAATGACAAAAGCTCTTGCGCCAGTTTAAATTAGTTGTTGCCAGTAATCGATTAAAACCGATACTAAAATGATTGATTGAGGCTTAGAGTATTTAGATTTTGATTGCCGACTTCAAACCATCAGGTAATAGGCTGAGGGATCAATGCCCTAACGCATCAGGCCTAATCCTTTAGCTATCGCCCCCGCTTCAAGGCTATTAAAAACGGCAGTTGACTTGCCTAAGGTAAGTTGCTGCTAGTTTATCCATGCTTCTAGTTCCTCCGTCACTCACTGGCGAAGGAAAACGTTTGGCAGTTTCTCTCTTCTTGATTTAGTTACTCAAGTCACACAACGCGAACGGGTCACCGCTTTCGGTCTACATCCCCTCACTTCCCAGCCGCTATGACTACCCCAACTCTCTTCAATCTCGCGCTTCGCGAAGCGTATAGCCTGTGGCACCCCAAAAACGCGAACCAAATCGAACCGAGTATTCCTACAGGAGCTGCATGTCCCAGTCCCGCCATCCTTCACCGTACCCTGCCGTCTTTGCTCGATGGTGCTGATGGCTTAGCTATCATCAATGATCGCGCGCTCAATCAATGGCGCAAAGGGAGATGGCAGTCTTTTTCCACTGAAGCTTTTCGTCGGGCGGTAGAAGAATTTGCCCTGGGGTTAGAGACTTTTGGGTTGCAACGGGGCGATCGCGTTGCCCTAATGATGCACAGCGATGTGGGGTTTGCGATCGCCGACTTCGGCACCTTGCTGGCTGGGTTCGTCAACGTGCCCATCGACCTTACCCAGACCATCGAAAACATTCTGCTGATTTTGCAAGAGGTTGAAGCGCCGCTGCTGGTGATCTCTAACCCTGCCTTGCTCGAACAAATTCGCCCCTACTTGTGGGAAGTGCCCACCTTGAAAACCGTGATTGTGGCCGAGGTGCCTGACGGTTGGCAGGCTGAGCAGACCGGAGGCAGTGAGGTTTCAGCCTCGGATGCAGTGCTGCCGATACCAGCTTCTGAAACCTGTTTACAAATTCCCCATCTACTCTGTGAAACTCCTACTCAGCAGCCGTGTCTGCCAGTACCCCAGGCGCTGCGGGTGTGCTCTTTAGCCGAGGTGCGTGAGTGGGGACGACCGGGGTGGTCAACCGAGGCTATTCAGACTTTGGAAGATGCGATCGCCCCCGCCGATTTAGCCACCATCATCTACATTGCCAGCGAGACCAAGCGCCCTAAGGGGGTGATGCTCAGTCATGAGGCGATCGCCGCCAACGTGTTGGCTTCATTTTCTAGCTATCCCAACCTTCAAACCGGTCCCGACGAAGTCGCCCTGCTGTTTTTGCCCCTCAACCACATCTTTGCCCGCGTGTTTTTATATGGGCATTTGGCTTGGGGCCACAGCATTTATTTCTCAGACCCCAACCACCTAATCAAGCACTTGCGTCGAGTCAAGCCCACTCTTTTAATTACTGTGCCTCGGCTGTTAGAGAAAGTGCATGAGCGCATTCTCGACCAAGTTAACCACCTCAGCCATTTCGACCGCCGAGTGCTGCAATGGGCCATCAATCTCACAGCTCGGTTCGACCCTAGTCAGCCGCCCCAAAAGCTCTACCGTCTGCAAATGCAGCTGGCCGAACGGCTCGTGTTTGTCAAATGGCGTGAGGTGTTTGGCGGCCGGCTCAAAGCCTGTATCTGTGGTGGCGCCGCCCTATCTAGCAACCTCGTCAAGTTTTTCTCGGCGGCGGGGGTGCCCGTCTATCAAGGCTACGGCCTCACCGAAACCAGCGGCGTCCTCACCTATACTCGCGCTGGCCATAACCGCCCCGGCACCGTTGGCCTGCCTATTCCCGGCGTTGAGATTGCCCTCGCCGCCGACCAAGAAGTTTTGGTGCGCGCGCCCTTTCTCATGCAGGGCTACTACCACGACCCTGCTGCCACCGCCGTCGCCCTCACTCCCGATGGCTGGCTACACACCGGCGACTTCGGCACCCTCGATACCGATGGCTTTCTCACCATCACCGGGGTGAAGAAGGCCCTATTCAAACTCTGCACCGGCAAATATGTCTCCCCCCGCCCCCTAGAGCAAGAGCTAATGGCCTCCCCCTTGGTGGCCAAGGCCATCACCGTCGGTGCTAACCACAAGTTCTGCGCCATGGTGATCGTTCCTGACCTAGACGCCCTGCGCCACCAGGTCGAGCATTGGGACCTTGACCTCACCCAACCCGACTGGTGGCACCATCCCCGCATCACTGCCCTTTACCAAAGCCTGATCGACACCGCCAATTGCCATTTCCCCTACTGGTCCACCGTGCGCAAATTTGCCCTAGTTGATCAAAGCGAGGGGCTAGATGAGGTGGTGGAGCGGTTGTATGGGGACGGAGGAGTTAGGGGGGATGGAGGAGATGAAGGGGATGGGGAGGCTTGTCCGGTGTACGCGCGATCGCTAATGCGCTACTAGGAGGTTTGGGAGTGATGGAGTGATTAGGTAATGGAGTGATTGGGCTACAAGTCACCTCTCCCCCACCTTCCTCATCTCCCTCACCTCCTCATCCCCACTCCCTACTCCATCACTCCCCCACTCCATCACTGCCCACCCACCACACAAGGAGCCAGCTATGCAAACACCATTCCGCACCGCCGCTGTTCTCGGAGCCGGGGTCATGGGTACCCAAATTGCGGCTCACTTGGCCAATGCCGGGCTTACAGTTCACCTGTTAGAACTGCCCTCCCCAAAAGGCAGCAAAAACGACTTGGTAGAAGGAGCTTTCAAAAAAGCCTGTAAGCAGTCGCCGCCAATTTTCTACAGTCAGCAAGCGGTGAAGCGAGTCATTCTGGGCAACTACGAAGAACATTTCGAGCGCCTGTCTACGGTGGACTGGGTAATTGAGGCGGTGGTCGAAAATCTCGCCGTCAAGCAGGAGTTGTTTGCGCGGGTCGAGCGCACCGTTGGCCCAGACGCAGTAATTTCTACCAACACCAGCGGGCTGCTGATTCGTCAGGTAGCTGAGGGGCGATCGAAATCCTTCAGAAAGCGGTTTTTGGGCACCCACTTCTTTAACCCGCCTCGCTACTTGAAACTGCTCGAACTCATCCCCACCGCCGACACCGACCCCGCTGTGGTTGAGCGTGTGGCCGCCTTTGGCCGCGATCGCCTGGGTAAAGGCATCGTCGGGGCCAAAGACACCCCCAACTTCATTGCCAACCGCATCGGTGTCTTCGTGTCGATGCTGGGTCTGCGCTCCTTCATTCGGGGCGACTACACCATCGAAGAGATCGACACCCTCACCGGCACCCTGGTGGGGCGGCCCAAGTCGGCCACCTTCCGCACCGCCGATTTGGTGGGGCTCGACACGCTGCTCTATGTCGCCGATAACCTCTATCCCGCCATTCCCCACGACGAGCGGCGCGAGCTGTTTCAGCCCCCAGAGCTGATGCGCAAGCTAGTAGCCACCGGCACCTTAGGGGCCAAGTCGGGCCAGGGCTTTTACAAAAAAGTAGAGGGCGAAATTCGCTCGCTAAATCCCAAAACCTTTGGCTATGAATCACCGCGCCCGGTAAACCTAGGAAATTTGGAAGGGCTGAAAAAACACGATTTAGCTGAACGGCTGCGTCACTTATATAGAGATCGCAGCCGAGCCGGAGATTTCTTCCGCCAGACCATACTTGAAACCTTGGCCTACAGCGCCAACCGCATTCCCGAAATTGCCGACAGCCCCGCCGACATCGATCGCGCCATGACTTGGGGCTTTGGCTGGGAAATTGGCCCCTTCGCCATCTGGGATGCCTTAGGTTTTGACCGGGTAATTCAGGACATGACCCAGGCTGGGCTGACTCTGCCCCCCTGGCTAAAGCCCATGCAGGCGACTGGTGCCACGGGCTTCTATAGCTCCGACCCCGCCATCACCGCGCCCACCGTCTACGTGCCCGGCGAAAGCTATGTTGCTCTGGAAATCCCCAGCCATGAACTGCATCTAGTCGATTTAAAAGCCAAACCACCGCTCTGGCACAACAGCGAGGCCGCCCTGCTCGATGCTGGAGACGGAGTTGCTCTATTCGAGTTTCGCTCCAAGGCCAACACTCTCAGCACCAAAGTAGTTGAAGGCCTCGGTGCTGCCCTCGAATGGCTGGCCGCCCACGACAACTACCACGGCATGGTGATTGGCAACGAAGGCCCCAACTTCTGCGTCGGCATCAACCTGGCCGAGGTAGGCAAAATCGCCCAGTGGGAAAACCTCAACCCCCTCAACCGCAACCATCGCACCATCGCCAAGCTGCTCAATGACGTCCAGACCCTAGTGCAGCGCATCTACTACTTCCCCAAACCCGTAGTTGCCGCCATTCAGGGGCGGGCGCTGGGGGGCGGCTGCGAACTCGCCATGGCCTGCCCCCACGTAGTCGCCGATGCCGAAACCTACATCGGCCTGGTGGAACTTGGGGTTGGCCTCATCCCCGCCGGGGGCGGCCTCATGCGCCTCGCCCGCTGGGCTAGCCAGCGCGCCATCTCCGACGAACCCGCCGACATTTTGCCCTGGTTGAAGCAGGTGTTTCGCACCGTCGGCATGGCCCAGGTTTCTAACAGCGCCCACGAAGGCATCGAGCTAGGCTTTTTGCCTGCCACCACGCAGATCGTGATGAATGGCGATCGCCGCCTCTACGCCGCCAAGCAAGAAGTGCTTTGTCTCCACCGCATGGGCTACGCCCCCCCACCCCGCCAGCCCATCCCCGTGCTCGGCCAACCCGCCCGCGCCATGCTCGAACACATGGCCTACGTCATGCACGCTGGTAACTACATCAGCGACTACGATCGCAGCCTCGCCAACCGCCTCGCCTACGTCCTCACCGGCGGTGACCTCACCATCCCCGGCTCCGTAGAGGAGTCCTATCTCTTCAACTTAGAGCGCGACAACTTCCTCCCCCTCATCGACGAACCCAAGACCAAAGAACGCCTGCTGCACATGCTGAAGACAAAGAAACCGCTGAGGAACTAGGGAGTGATGGAGTAACGGGGTGATGGAGTGTTCGTGTAATCACTCCCCCACCCTCCTACCCATCCACCCTCCCACCCATCCATCCCCACTCCCCTCCACCGGAGCCTTCCGCTATGAACACCACCGCCTACATCGTCAGCACCGTCCGTACCGCCGTGGGCAAAGCGCCCCGCGGTACCCTCCGCCACACCAGCCCCGATGACATGGGAGCCGCCGCCGTTCGGGGTGCACTGGAGCACATTCCCGCCCTGGTCTCTGACCACATCGACGATGTGATCATGGGCTGCGCCATGCCTGAGGCCGAGCAAGGGTATAACCTAGGCCGGCTAATTGCCTTGCGAGCGGGTTTGCCCGACTCGGTCTCTGGTTGCACCGTCAACCGACTGTGCGCCTCAGGGCTGCAATCGATTGCCATGGCCACCCAGGCGATCGCCTGGGGCCAGTCCGACGTGATCGTGGCGGGCGGCGTTGAGTCTATGAGCATCATCCCCATGGGCGGGCACCAGTTCTCCCCCAGCACCGAGCTGTTTGCGGAGATGCCTGACGCCTACATTCCCATGGGTCTCACCGCCGAGAAAGTCGCCGATCGCTTCCAGGTTTCCCGCGCTGACCAAGATGCCTTTGCCCTGCGATCGCACCAAAAAGCCCTCGCCGCCCAGGCTGCCGGTCGGTTCAAAGCCGAAATTGTCCCCATCACCGTGCGCACCACCGAGTACATTGACGGCCACCCTCACACCCACGAACTCATCTTCGACACCGACGAAGGCCCCCGCGCCGACACCAGCCTCGAAGCCCTGAACCAGCTCAAACCCGTCTTCAAAGCCAACGGCACCGTCACCGCTGGCACATCCTCCCAAATGTCTGACGGAGCCGCCGCCACCGTCGTTGTGGGCGAAAATACCCTCCGCGAACTGGGCCTGCAACCCCTCGGTCGCCTACTCGGCTTCGCCGTCGCTGGAGTCCCCCCCGAAATCATGGGCATTGGCCCCATCGCCGCCATTCCCAAAGTGCTGAAGCAGGTCGGCCTCACCCTCGACGACATCGGCCTGATCGAACTCAACGAGGCCTTCGCCGCCCAATCCCTCGCCGTCATTCGCGAACTGGGCCTCAACGAAGACATTGTCAACGTCAACGGCGGTGCGATCGCCCTCGGCCACCCCCTTGGCTGCTCCGGTGCCAAACTCACCGCCACCCTACTCCACGAAATGCAACGACGCGGCACCCGCTATGGCCTAGTGACCATGTGCGTTGGCGGCGGCATGGGCGCGGCGGGGGTGTTTGAAAACTTGATGCGATGAGCTGAGAAAAAAAGTTTTGAGTTTTGAGAAATCGCTACTTCAAGCACTCAAAACTCAAAACTGAGAACTTAAAACTTTTCCCTCACCTCCTACTACCGAGGTCCACCATGCTCCACTACCTCCCCATCTCCCTGACCCTCCTCATCCTTCTCACCTTCCTCATCCCCCCCCTACGTCGCACCCTCATCTCCACCCCTTTTGGCAAAACAGCGATCAAACGCCTGCCCAGAATCTCTGATACCGAACGGGCTGCGATCGAGGCGGGCCAGGTTTGGGTCGAGGGTGAATTCTTCTCTGGAAAGCTCGATTGGTATCGGCTGCTCAACGAGCCTTACCCCGAGGTGCCGCCCGACGTGCAGGCTTTTCTCGATGGGCCGGTGGAGCAGGTTTGCCAGATGGCCACCGACTGGGAGATTTATCAGCGCAAAGACCTACCCCCAGCGGTGTGGAAGTTTCTCAAGCACGAAAAATTCTTCGGCATGATGATTCCCCAAGAGTTTGGCGGTCTGGGTTTCTCAAATTTGGCCTACAGCGCCGTCATGGTGAAGCTGGCCTCGCGTTCCTTTACCCACGTGGCCACTGTGGGAGTGACCAACTCCCTCGGCCCAGCCAAGCTGCTGCTGCGCTACGGCACCCCTGAGCAAAAGGCCCGCTACCTGCCGCGCTTGGCAATTGGTGAAGAAATTCCCTGCTTCGCCCTGACTGAGCCGCTGGCTGGGTCGGATGCGGCCAGCCTTACCTCGCGCGGCGAAGTATTTAAAGGAGACGACGGCCAGCTGTATCTGCGGTTGAACTGGAAGAAGCGGTATATCACCCTGGGGGCGATCGCAACGCTGATCGGCCTCGCCTTTCGCCTCTATGACCCCGACAACCTGCTGGGCCTGGGGCATGACGTGGGCATCACCTGCGTCCTGGTGCCGAGGGAAACCCCTGGCGTGGTCATCGATTATCGCCACGACCCCATGGGCGTCCCCTTCTTTAACTCCCCGGTTGAGGGCCACGACGTAGTGCTGCCCATCGACCAGATCATCGGCGGCGTGACCCAAGCGGGCCAGGGATGGAAGATGCTGATGCAGACCCTGGCGGCGGGGCGGGGTGTTAGCTTCCCTGCTACCTGCACCGGGGTGGCCAAGCTGGTATCGCGGGTGGCCAGTGCCCACAGCGTAGTGCGCCAGCAGTTTGGCTTGCCCATCGGTCGCTTCGAGGGGGTCGAAGAACCTCTCGCCCGCATTGCCGGGTTGACCTATGCAGTCGATGCCGCTCGTCTCTACACCTGCGGAGCAGTGGATAGCGGGGCGCAGCCGGCGGTGGTGAGCGCGATCGCAAAGTACCAAAGCACAGAGCTAGCCCGTGCGATCGTTAACGACGGCATGGATATCCTCGGCGGTTCCGGCATCTGCCGAGGGCCGCGCAACCTGTTGGCTAACGTTTATACCGCCATCCCCATCGCCGTCACCGTCGAGGGGGCCAACATTCTTACCCGCACCCTGATGATCTTTGGCCAGGGCGTCATCCGCTGCCACTCCTACCTCTACGCCGAGATTCAAGCCCTGTATGACGCGGACTGGGTCGCCTTTGACCGACTGCTGTGGGGTCACGTTGGCGCATCTATTCGCAACGTCGGTCGCTCCATCGGGCTGGGTCTCACCCAGGGGCGACTGGCCCAAGCCCCTGTCAGCGGCCCTACCGCCCCCTACTACCGCAAACTCTCCTGGGCCTCAGCCACCTTTGCCGTGCTCACAGATATCGCTCTCATCCGCTACGGCGGCAGCCTCAAGCGCCACGAAAACCTCACTGGCCGCTATGCCGATGCACTCTCCTGGTTATATCTGACCAGCGCTGTGCTGCGCCGGTTTGAGGCTGAAGGGCGACCCGACGCCGACCTGGCAACAGTGCAATGGGCTGCCCAATACGGCCTAGTTCAAATTCAAACCGCCTTTGAAGGCATTGTTAGCAACCTGTCTCTCCCCGTAGTTGGGCCGCCGTTGAAACCGTTGATGGGGCTGGGCCTGCGGCTAAATCCCCTAGCGACTTTGCCCACCGATGCCCTGGGTCACCAGGTCGCCAAGGATCTGCAAACGACTGGGGAAATGCGCGATCGCCTCACCGCAGGCATTTACCTGCCCACCGACCCTACCGATGCCCTGGGCCGCCTGGAGCAAGCCCATGCCCTCAGCCAGCAGGCCGACGCTATTCACCATCGCCTCAAAGACGCCGTCCGCAACGGGCAGCTATCCATCGATAGTCCCAATCAAACAGAATCCCTAGAAACCCTGGCCCATCGGGCGGGTCTGCTCACCCAGCTCGAATGGGATCTGCTGACGGCAGCGACCGAGGCCCGCAAAGATGCTATCCAGGTCGATGCCTTCACCTTTGAGGAATACGAGGCCGGCAGCACAGTAGATCTGGCTAACGCCCCTCAGCCGTTGCTATCTGATCGAGGATAAGCAATCTCATATCAAGACTCATAAAAGTTATACCTGGACTCCCTTAGACTCAAGAGAGTCCAAATATAAGACTGAGAGTCGGCTGGTGTCTTAGCGCCCATCAGCCGACTCTTATCTATAGCCCCGACAGCCGCACCTTGTAGGGAATTTCTTCGACTGGCACATCTTCAACATCCCAATCGTCGTAGCGCAGCTGAAGCCGCTTTTCTCCGGCGTATCCTACCAGCTTGCCCCCGTAGTGTTTGGCCTCAGTGCCCAGGCTCTGGATGCGCACCATACCGTTGAACACTGTCGCGCGGGCCAAGTAAATCACCAAGTCATCCCGAGAAGGGCGATTCACCGTTGTGCTGGCAGTCAAATGGCCCAGGCCGCGCTCATCCATTTCTTGCCCTAGGGCCAGCGCCGTGTTGCGAATGCCGCGAATCGCCACGATCGCCGCCGCCACCGCCATGGTGATATCAACCCCTTCATCGGTCAAAATTTCCTGGGTAGATAGAAACTGAAAATTGCGTTCGCCCAAATCGTTGCGAATGCGGCGGTGAATCAAATTCTCTGACTGATAGTTGGTCAGGGCACCAACGATCGCACCACAGGCTGCCCGAGGTTCTCGCCAGGGAGACTCACGGGTTTTGCCATAGACCTGCTTGCCATCTTCTTGAATGCGCCCTACGTGGGTTTTGAGATCGATCGCCACCAGAGAAATTGACTGCGGGTTGCCCTCATAAACTCGCCGCTTAAGCTTCTCATCCAGCTCGTGGGCAACCGTTACATGGGCTAGGGTAGCCCCATTGTCGGTGCCGCCCCCGGCGGGGAAAAACGCCTCCAGCTTGAGTTCGCCAATCTCCGACAGGGTCGCAAACCGGGAAGCCACCACATCGCGGTAACGCTTCGTCGCTTCACCCTGATGGATGCGATCGCCGCAGTTGGTGTAGGCCAGCGTTGTCACCGCGCTGGGTAAATTCATGTCGGCTCCGCAGGCCTGAATGTCCGTCGGGCTAGCCCCGGCAAATTGCAGCTCGTCGCGTAGCAGTTGCAGCCCCTTGATCAGCGCGTAGCGATCGCTGACGATCTCGTTGAGATAGTTGTGGTAGGCATTGCGCTCCATGCCGAAGCTGGCGGAAAGCTGCCAAAATCGCTCAATTCGCGCCTGGCTTGGGGCAGCGTCAAAGGGCAAAGTCATGGAAAGTAGACCCTTTTGGATGAGATAGCTGGTTTGAACTCATGCCATAGTAAGCGGTCTAGCTCAAAAATCATCCTTTGAGTGCCCCTAAACCGAGGCGGAACTTCTTTGCATCTTAACCGTCTTGTATCAAGTCCATTAAGTATCTAAATGAGACTAAGTAAAGGGCAGACTGGTCTCATCGTGAGACTTTGGCCTTCGGGGTTATTTGCGATGCGATCGCACCTTCCTACCCCAACACTTTGTAGGTTGGGCACCTTGCCTACCCTTGAACAGTCGAGACGGCTATCCTGCGTTATTTAATCCTTAATCCCTAACTCTCGTTACCAAAAGTTTTCGTCAGCAAAGGTTTCGGTAGTTAACAACAGCGTACGCAAAGCCGATATCGTCCTATATTTTCAGTATTTTGTTGTTCTAAATACATTACTAAGCCCTCACCGAGATAAAAGTATGCTTAAAACCTCTGTGCTTCCTGCCCTAGCCGCCAGTGCGCTGTTGATCACCTTAGCTGCTTGTCAGCCTACAGCCACTACCCCAGACACCAGTGGAAACACCACCACTGAAACTCCCGTCGCAGAGGCACCAGACAGCGATGCCGTTGTTGGCGATCGCGCCGACTACATCGAAGTGCCCCTGCCTGGGGGGGCCGTTGGGGAAGATCCCACCGAAGTTGCCCTGGCCGCCTTTGGCAGCACTGAGCCGGGGGAAGGCAACTTTGAAGAAGAGGTTGAACTAGTAGACCAAACCGAAGACCAGGCCCTAGTGATTCTCACTCAAACTGGCCTCGCTGACGACTCCGTCAACGGCACGCGCTATCGCCTGGAGTTTGTGCCCGAGGGCGACCAGTGGCGGCTCGATTGGGCCGGCAGCCAAGTGCGTTGCCAACTCGACCGGGGTTCTCAAGAGTGGTCCACCGATTTGTGCAAGTAAGCCAGCCCTAATGCTGTCAACCCCTTTCTTGGGCTTACCTCCTGGCCCAGTTAACCAGTCTGGGTTGGTAAGCCTGGCTAACATCCGTTCAGATAGAGCACCAGGTGTCTATAGGAGGTCTACGCTTCAGAAGCTATGAAACTATCTGGATCTTCTGCCTGTCCGTTGCTCTCAAAACCGCCTGCCTCTACGTGGCGCAGAATGGATTGCACGATCGGGAGCGCAATGCTAACCCCAAAAAGAGCATTAAAACCAGCGATCACAGCGGGCGCTGATAAAACGACCGCAATTTCTGGAAAAAGCGCGATCACAGTAATTAAAATTAGAAAGAAAATTGGGGTAGCAATGCCTGCACTAACAGCCGCTGCCACGATTTTGTCTCGAAATTCCTCTGCTGTAATGTCTCCACGGTGCAGATCTAGCGTATAGGCCACGGCTGTGACTACAGCCTGGGTTAATACGGCGGTGCCGGTAGCGGCTAGCCCCAGTTTGCCAATGGTCAACGAATTTTTGAGCACCGAGTCTACAGCGTTATAGAGCCGAATGTAGATCTGCTCTTGCCCCGTCATCATGTCGGCACCACGTCGCAGGTTATGCGTACCGACTTCCCAAACGATATTCTCAGCGCCGTTGCTGCCGCCTCGGGCATGGGGTCGAATGTGGCTGCCGTGCTTGTCGGAGAGAAACACCCGAATGTCGCGCTCGCTCGCCCCTAACTTAGAGGTACCCGGAATTTTATTAAATAGCGCCATAACATCGACTTCAGACCGGGGCGTGTCGCCAAGTCGTACGCCCGCTGTTTGCACTCGCCGCGCCAGCTTGGGCATTTCTGCGGCTAGCTCCTGAGCGGTGCGCGGCAGATCCTGCAATGCTTGAGCGATCGCAGCGCCGGAGGTTGCCGCACCAGCCAGGGTAGTTTGCACAGAGCTAACAGCAATTTTGGCTTCCGCAGCCGCAGTCTCAATGTGAGTGCCAAGCTGATGTGCGGCCTCAGCCGCTGTGTCAGAGAGAGCTTTGGCAGGGTTGAAAAAATTCATTAGGATTTAGCACTATCTCTCATCAGACGTAAGCGTACCCTTCACGCCCTAGGAAAATCTGCAATTGGCAGCGCTTCATAGAGCCTCGACCGTCTGGTCAAGACTTTGTTTGGGTGCTTCACCAAATCGTCAGGCGGCGAATGCAACTTTGGAAATTGTGCTGAAGTCGGCATAGCCATCATCGTTAACGAAGATTATTCTCCGTTAAGACTGTTGAAGACTGTTGAAGAAGGCAATCCCCAAGGCTCGATTGGCTTGAGGATTGATGAGATCAGCCCTTCGGATACCGTTCTATGACCTCCATTCAGCGCATTGGCATTCTCACCAGCGGCGGCGACTGCCCTGGCCTCAACGCCGTCATTCGAGCGGTGGTTAAATGCGCCAACCGGCGCGGGTGGGATGTCATTGGCATACCCTACAGCACCGACGGGTTTATGCAGGTGGCCGACGGTCAGTACGACCCAGAACACTTACTGCTCACCGACCACGGTTACGATATCCCTGGCATTTTGCAGGGGCTTGACGTGCTGCAATTTCTCAGCGGCACCATCCTGGGCTCGCTCAACAAAAGCCGCTTTGATGGGCCTGACCAGATCAGCAAAATTTTGGCGGGCTACGAAAAACTCAACCTCGACGCCCTGATTGCCATCGGCGGCGACGGCAGCCTCGATATCATCTATGACCTGGCCCAGCGCGGCGGCTGGAACCTGATTGGCATTCCCAAAACCATCGACAACGACGTACCGTTTACCGAAAAATCTATCGGTTTCAACACGGCGGTGCAGACGGTGAACAGCGCCCTCTACGACCTCACCTTTACCGCCGCCAGCCACGATCGCGTCATGGTAGTCGAGGTTATGGGTCGCGATGCGGGGCATTTGGCGCTCCACGGCGGCATTGCGGGCGGAGCCGACGTCATTCTCATTCCCGAACTGGTGCCTGACCTCAGCCCCCTGGTGGTCACTCAGATCTGCCAGCACATCGCCGATCTGCGCCAGCGGGGCCGCAAGTTTGCTCTGGTGGTGGTGGCCGAGGGCGTTCACGGCGAAGACGGCAAACCCAAGCACCTAATTGGCGAATCTTTGGCTACGGCGATCGCCGATCGTAGCCGCACCCTTTGCCAAACTGGCGATACCGCCTACTGCGACATGGACCGGGTTGAAACTCGTGCCATGGTGCTGGGCCACATTCAGCGCAGCGGCATCCCCACCGCCAGCGATCGCCTGCTGGCCTCGGCCTTTGGCCGCAAAGCCGTTGATCTGATCGCTGAAGGTCGCTACAACCGGCTAGTGGTTTGGGAAGCGGGCCGCGTCCGCTCCAAAGACCTGAGCGACGTGATTGCCACCGTGCGCGAGTGCCATCTACGCGGCACCTGCCCTAGCCCGGTAGAAACCGACAGCACCATGGTGAAAGTGGCCAGGTCGCTGGGCATCTACGTAGGTGATCCCGATACACTGCCCGACCCGAAAGCGGTGATGACAGAGATTCACGAGGTCTCTGCAATGGCCTAATCGACCCACCCGTAGGGAAAAATGCCATTTGCCCAGTCCTAACCCGATTGGCTACAGCAACAAATGCTGCATTGGGGCGCAAGCCTTGCGCCCCTACGGTTGCCGTTAGCCAGTCGATCAGTACACCAAGGTCGGATACTCCGCCACATCAAACTCAAAGCAGTGCCGCCCTTCGGGGTGCTGCCATCGCCCTGCATCAGGGTTTGACTCCTGAGGGCTGAGGCGGTGGGTGCTGCTGTCGGTGTCGAAGGTGGCGCAGAGGTTAAAGTCGCGATCGCCTAGCCGCTCATATTCATAGGGCTGGTTAGTCAGCGGGTCGTTGCGTAGTTCGAGCGCATCTAGGGTAGCGGGCAGCTCAAAGCTGTCGTCATCGGCCAGATATTGCTCGTGGAGGCGCTGGGCGATCGATGCCACATCCTGCAACCGCTGGCGATCGGCGGCGATTTCGCGCTGCCGTCCTGGTGTACCTAGCACCCAGAAGCCAGCAACGATCGCTAGCCCCACCGCCGCCGTGGCCACCGCTGCAAACGCCCGATCAAAAGTCCGATTGTCAAACGTCTTATTCATGGGCCAAATTTAGAACCTTAGGGGCAGGCTTGCGCCGAATCCAATCGAAGTAGTACCACAGCACCCCGCCGTCGAGCACCAGCACCACCAGCACCTTGAGCAAAAAGCGCGGCGTCAGCTCGCCCCGCAAAAACGAGGTCAAAAAGGCAATCACTGCGCCAATGGCAATGATGGTGGCGATCAGCAAGGTTAGATAGGTAAGCACCTTACGCACCTCCGAGAAATGCTTTTCGCGGTGGGCCGCCAAGTCGCGGTTGATCTGCCGCATCAGCCCTAGGTACACCGGGTAGGCCACTAGCAACCGCGCTAGGGCAAAGGCCACCTGCCAGGAGGGGTCGCCGTAATAGTTGTTCAAACTGTCGGGAATCAAGTGGTTGATGAAGATAAAGGCCATCTCACCGAGCGCTTGAATCCAGATGCCCAGGGTGACAAAGGCCAATAAATAGAAGAAGGCATCGCGCGCTAGCTCGCCCGAGCCGCCGCGCGGTGTGGGCAGTGGGCGACCCACCAACCCTTCGTACACTTCAAAAAAGGCGCGCTCTACCTCTCGCGAGGGCCAGCCGTAGTCGCGCAGCAGTCTGCTGATGAATTCGTCGGAGGAGCCGCGATCGCGCGCCAGCAAAATAAACTGCACTAGCTCGCTGCGACTGTCGGGGGTAGGAGGAAGATCTGTACTCATGGGCCTACGGTAATCCGCCATAGATATTCTAAAAAGAATGAGTGATCCACCTGTTTAACTGTCCTTTAAAACCCGAATCGGAGGCAGGCTCAATTTGCCATTGCCCTCTTGTAGGGGCATTGCAGTGCAATGCCCCACGCCGATCGCTGCAATAAACAGCAAACTTGCACCAGCACGGTTTCATCAGGGCATCCTCAAGGCACTGGCCGTCAACCCTGCTGATGAAGTACAACCCCGACAAACATCACCGTCGTTCCCTGCGCCTCAAGGAGTACGACTACTCATCCGCAGGGGCGTATTTCATCACGATCTGCACCTTTCAACGCCATTGCCTATTTGGACAGGTAGTCAATGGTGAAACGCAAATCAGTGAATTTGGTTCTATCGCAACAGAATGCTGGCAAGCGATTCCAGAGCATTTTCCACATATTGAACTTGACGGCTACATTGTGATGCCTAATCATGTCCATGGAATTTTGGTTGCCGAAGATCCCCGTAAGGGCTTTGCACTGCCATGCCCCTACGCCTCCGTATTTGGCAAGATGTCTTCCGGTTCAATTCCAACAGTTGTTCGTTCCTACAAATCTGCCACGACCAAACACATCAACACCCTGCGTGATGCAGCAGGCACACCGGTTTGGCAGCGCAACTATTACGACCACATTATTCGGAACGGGCGATCGCTCCAGCACATGCGTCACTACATCACAAACAATCCTGTATCCTGGGCCGACGACCAACTGCATCCATGCAACCCATCAAAATGGTGATGGCTACCTCAGTGGAGAGGGATGAAATTTTGGTTGCTGAAGACACCTGTAGGGGCATTGCACTGCAATGCTCCTACGCAAATCCTGGCAATACACTACAAACCCCTATACCTCGGCATTTAGCAGATGGCTTCGCCCTGCCGAATTGGAAATAGCTACATCCCCAAATTTGCCGCTAAAAACGCCCATTTATCCGACACTTCTTCGATCACCTTCGCCGTTGGTTTACCCGCCCCGTGCCCCGCCTTCGTCTCAATGCGAATGAGAACAGGAGCCTCTCCCTGATGAGCCGCTTGCAGTGCCGCCGCAAACTTAAAGCTGTGGGCCGGCACCACCCGATCGTCGTGGTCAGCAGTAGAAATCAGCGTCGCCGGGTAGGCCGTCCCCGGCTCCAGATTGTGCAGCGGCGAATAGCCGTAGAGCACCCTAAACTCCTCCTCATTCTGGGGCGAACCATAGTCCGACTCCCAGGCCCAGCCAATGGTGAACTGGTTAAACCGCAGCATATCCATCACCCCCACCGCTGGCAGCGCCGCCGCAAACAGATCGGGCCGCTGGGTCATGCAGGCCCCCACCAGCAGTCCCCCGTTGCTGCCACCCGCGATCGCCAGCTTTTCCGCCGACGTATAGCCCTCAGCGATCAACCACTCCGCTGCCGCAATAAAGTCATCAAACACGTTCTGCTTATTCAGCTTCGTGCCCGCTAAGTGCCACTCTTCGCCATACTCGCCGCCGCCGCGCAGGTTCGGCATCGCATAGACGCCGCCCATCTCCATCCACACCAGGTTGCTCACCGAAAACGACGGCGTCAGCGAAATGCTAAAGCCCCCATAGCCATAGAGCAGCGTTGGGTTCTGCCCATTCAGCTCAATCCCTTTCTTGTGGGTGATAAACATCGGCACCCGCGTACCGTCTTTGCTGGTATAAAACACCTGGGTCGTGGTGTAGGCACTCGGGTCAAAATCCACCTCGGGCTGGCGATAGAGGCTGCTCTCCCCCGTCACCATGTCATAGCGGTAAATCGTGGGCGGCACCGTAAAGCTGGTAAAGCTGTAGAAGGTTTCGGTATCTTCCCGCTTACCGTCAAAGCCTCCCGCCGACCCAATTCCCGGCAGCTCCACCTCCCGCACCAGTTCTCCGGTCAGCGAGAAGATGCGAATCGTGGTGTAGGCATCCTTCAAATAATCCGCCACAAACTGGTGATTGAGAATGCCGACGCCCTCTAAGGTGTCGTCGTTTTCGGGAATGATCTCTTGCCAGTGCGATCGCTCCGGCTGGGCAATATCGATCGCAATCAGCCGCCCCTTCGGCGCATCTAAATCGGTGCGAAACCAAAATAGCGTGCCGTCGTTATCCACAAAGCTGTAGCTGGCCTCAAACTCTGAGATCAGCTCTACCACAGGGCTTTCTGGGTCGTTCAGGTCTTTGTAAAACACCAGGTTGTTGGGGTCAGTCCCCTTCCACACCGAGATGATCAAATAGCGCCCGTCTTCGGTGACGCCACCGCCAAAGCCCCACTCTTTTTGATCGGGGCGCTCATACACCAGCACATCCTCGCTTTGGGGCGTGCCCAGGCGATGGTAGTAGAGCTTCTGGTAATAGTTAACTGCCTCTAGCTTGCTTGCCTCGTCCGGCTCATCGTAGCGACTGTAGAAAAAGCCCTGGTAGTCGTGACTCCACGATGCGCCCGAAAACTTCACCCACTTCAGCAAGTCGTCGGTGTCTGCGCCAGTCTCAATATCGCGCACGCGCCACTCAACCCAGTCTGACCCCGCGCTCGACAAACCATAGGCCATGTATGCCCCATTCTCACTCACCTCCATGCCGCTAAGCGACACCGTGCCATCCTCCGACAGCGTGTTGGGGTCGAGCAGCATGCGGGGCTCGGCCTCTAGGCTAGGCAGGGTGTAGAGAACGCTCTGGTTTTGCAGGCCGTCGTTTTTAAAGTAAAAATATCGCCCACCCCGCTTGAAAGGAGTGCTGTAGCGCTCATAGTTCCAGATTTGGGTGAGGCGATCGTTAATTTCCCCACGCCTCGACAGCGTTTGTAGATAGCTATCAGTAACCGCATTCTGGGCCTCAATCCACTCCTGGCTGGCAGGAGATTGCGGATCTTCGAGCCAGCGGTAGGGATCAGGTACCGCCACACCATGATAGGTATCGACCTGGTCGTGCTGGGGGCTAGGGGGGTAAGTGAGGAAGTTAGCAATCATAGGAGCTTGAGATAGACCAAGGGCTAGTAGTAACCCTAACAAGAACCGTAGAGAATCGCGCACGTAATCATGCCCTTCGTTAATTCAGGAATCCACGCCTAGGGCGGGCTATTTGCCTAGTTTTCTATAGCAGTGTTCGAATAGCTGCTAAAAACTTCTAAATTTATGGTCACAAGGCTTTGGAACCTATACATATTCTCTATTGACGAATGGCGGAAACTGAGCGGCACTGGGGGCATTGCAGCGCTACACTAGCCACCGGGCGATTTTAGGAAACCGAGCCATGGGCGACAACGGCAACGACGACACAGCAGCCAGGGTGCAGACGCTTAGGTCGCAGCTGCAAGCCGCCAGCTACGCCTACTACGTACTCGACGCCCCCGACCTGCCCGACGAGGTCTACGATCGCCTCTACCGCGAGCTGCAAGACCTCGAAGCCGCCCACCCCGTGCTGGTCACCCCTGATAGCCCCACCCAGCGCGTTGGCGAACGACCCTCCACCCAGTTCACCTCGGTTCGCCACAACATCCCCCTCTACAGCCTGGAGAATGCCTTTGACCTGGTCGAATTTCGCGCCTGGGAAGACCGCTGGCGCCGGCAGGCCCCCGACGTTGGAGCGGTAGAGTACGTCGCTGAACTGAAAATCGACGGCAACGCGATCGCCCTTACCTACGAAAATGGTCTGCTGGTGCGAGGTGCTACCCGAGGTGACGGCACCGCAGGTGAAGATATTACCCCCAACGTACGCACTATCCGCTCGGTGCCCCTGCGGCTGGCCATCGAGAACCCCCCAACCGTGGTTGAAGTGCGCGGCGAAGCCTTCCTACCGCTGGACGTGTTTGAGCAGATCAACCGCGATCGCACCGCCAAAGGCGAAGCCCTCTTCGCCAATCCCCGCAACGCCGCCGCTGGCACCCTACGCCAGCTCGACTCCCGCATTGTCGCGGCCCGCAAGCTCGACTTCTTTGCCTACACCGTTCACTGGGGAGAAGCCATGGATGAGACGGTGAGTGGAAGAGCTGACGACGATCAGCTGGCCCAAATCGAGGCCACGAGCCATGCCCCGACTCAGGCCCTCACCCACCCTCCCACGACCCAGTGGCAGGCCCTCGAATTTCTCAAGTCCCTCGGCTTTCGCGTCAACCCCAACCGCCAGCTCTGCCAATCTGCTGACGACGTGCAGGCCTACTACGATGATTGGGCTACCCGGCGTCTTCAGCTCTCTTACCTCACCGATGGCGTGGTGGTCAAGCTCAACGACTTTGCCTTGCAACAGCAGCTAGGCTTTACCCAGAAGTTTCCTCGCTGGGCGGTAGCGCTTAAATATCCCGCTGAAGAGGTGCCCACCATCCTCGAATCCGTCAGCTTTCAGGTGGGCCGCACCGGGGCAGTGACCCCCGTGGCCGAGCTGCGCCCGGTGCAGCTGGCGGGCACCACCGTCGCCCGCGCCACTCTGCACAACGCCGATCGCCTCGCCGAACTCGACATTCACCAGGGCGACACCGTGGTTGTGCGCAAAGCCGGAGAGATCATCCCCGAAGTGGTGCGAGTGCTGGCCGAGCTGCGAGCAGCGGGGGCGATCGCAATCGCCATGCCCACCCACTGCCCCCAGTGCAGTAGCGCCCTGGTCAAACCCGACGACGGGGCCGTTACGCGCTGCATCAATATCTCCTGCCCCGCGATCGTGCAGGGGGCAATCATCCACTGGACCCGGCGCGACGCCCTCGACATTGAGGGCCTGGGCGAAAAGTGGGTAAAACAGCTGGTGGAGCAGGGCCTGGTCCGATCCGTTGCCGATCTCTACAGCCTGACAGAAGAGGATCTAGCACCTCTCGATCGCATGGGCAAGCGACTGGCCGAAAAGCTGCTGGGGGCGATCGCCGCCTCCAAAGCCCGCCCCTGGGCCTCAGTGCTCTACGCCCTGGGCATTCGCCATGTGGGTGCCGTCAACGCCAAAACCCTGGCCCAGCATTTTTCCAGTGCCGCCGCTCTTGCCGCCGCTAGCCCTGAGGCGATCGCCTCCGTCCACAGCATCGGCCCCGAAATCGCTCAGGCCGTCTATGAATGGTTCCAGGTGCCTGCCAACCAAACCTTAATCGATCGCCTGCAACAGGCTGGTCTGCAACTTGCCTCCGCAGAATCCGCCGCCGCCCCAGCCGCTGGCCCCCTAGAAGGCAAAACCTTCGTGCTCACCGGTACCCTGCCCACCCTTACCCGCCAGCAGGCCACCGACATCATCGAAGCCGCCGGCGGCAAGGTCACCAGCAGCGTCAGCAAAGCCACCGACTATCTAGTGGCGGGTGAAAAAGCCGGCTCAAAACTCGTCAAAGCGGAAAGTCTGGGCGTTGCCATTCTCACCGAAGCAGACCTGTTAGCGCTGGGGAAAGAATAGTACTCGCCAAGCTAGTTGTGATTAGCCCTGGGAACCTAGAACTCAGGATCTCAGGCTTAAGACAAACCGTGAACCATACACCTTAAACCCCAAACCACTACCAACCCATCACTACTGACTCGACAATCTACTCAAATTAGTAATCTAATTTTCGCCTCTAGGGCGGGGCAGCGTTAGCATAGAAAAATCCATCCCTCCCTATAGAAAATTGGCTACCTAATAGGGTCGATAATAGTATCTGAGTGATACAAAATGAAGTAATCCCCTGATTTGCGGCCCTAGGGCTTGAGCCGAGAATATCGGTGATGCCAGGCCACAGAGCTGTTGTTAACCAAATATCCGTACTTATGCTCTTGGCCTGGCCAAATTATCGGGTTACGTCTAGAACCATCTGAAGCTGAAATCGTCTTAAGTACTGCTGCGGAATACTGTTTGGAGTACCGCTCAATGGTTGGACAACTGGGTCCGGACCCGATAGCTAACAAGCTATCGTTGCTCCCTTACGTCTTTTTGTCGGCATCTAGTGCTGAGGGAGAATCGATCGATGAGGTCGTGCTCGATGCCCTATGCGCCATTCGCCTCTACCTCGATATGGAGGTGGCGTTTATTGCTGAATTTTCGGGTGGTAGACGCCGATTTCGCTATGTCGATTCATCTTTAGAGCATCCACCGATCGCCGTGGGTGACTCAAACCCGCTCGAAGAGAGCTATTGCCAACGCGTTGTCGATGGTCGGCTGCCAGAGCTGATTCAAGATGCCTCAGCAATCCCGGCGGCGCTAGAACTACCGGTCACTATGGACCTGCCGGTGGGAGCCCACCTCAGCGTGCCCATCCGCTTGGGGAACGGGCAGCTCTACGGAACCTTCTGCTGCTTTAGCACTCGGCCCGACTTTACCCTGGGCAATCGCGACTTGTCTATCATGCGCGTGTTTGCCAATTTTGCTTCCCGCCAAATTGGCCGAGAGCTAGCCACCCAGCGCCAGTACCGAGAGATGCGCCAGCGCATTGTCTCAGTGCTAGAGTCTGAATCGTTTACCATCGTCTACCAGCCGATTGTTCACTTAGGAGACAACAAGATCATCGGCTTCGAGGCTCTGACCCGGTTTTGGTCTAGGCCCATTCGCAGCCCTGATGTGTGGTTTAACGAGGCGGCTGAAGTGGGTCTGAGCGAAGAGCTGGAGATGGCAGCGATCGCCAAGGCTCTCACGGGCTTCGACCAACTCCCCGACGATATCTATTTGTCTCTCAACGTCTCGCCCGACAACATCTTGAATGGCGCTATCCATCGAGCCCTCCACAATGCGCCGCTCGATCGCATTGTGCTGGAGGTCACTGAGCATGTGCCCATCCCCGACTATTCCCAGTTCGGCCAAGCCCTAGCACCCCTGCGCGATCGCGGCATTCGCCTCGCCGTCGACGATGCTGGCTCGGGCTACGCGAGTTTCCTGCACATTCTCAAGCTCAAGCCAGAAATCATCAAGCTCGACATCGGACTCATTCGCGATATTGATACCGACCTTAACCGCCGCGCCTTGACCGCTGCGCTAGTCGGGTTTGCCCAAGAAAGTGGCAGCCAACTCGTCGCCGAAGGGGTAGAGACAGCCCCAGAGTGCACTGCCCTAAAGCAGCTTTGCGTCAACAAAGCGCAGGGATATTTGCTCGGGCATCCCCTCCCGATTGGCGAAACCGCAGCGCTGTTTCAGGGCCAGGGCTAAGCAGTTTTGAAATTGATCTCCACTCCTCAAAGTCCCCCAGAATTGGGGGATTTAGGGGGCCGACAGCTCTGGGCAAGCCCCCAGAAACCCTTGTAACCCGCTATAGTTTGGCTTCCTAGCCCCTCAATTCTGAAGAGGACCGGGATTCTGCAACTTGAGCAATACGATCGAGAACAACGGCCAGATTGTCCGCGACCTCTGCATTTGAGAATCGCAAAACGCAATAACCGAAATCTTGAAGATGCTCTGTCCGCGCTTTGTCGTAGGCTTCTTGCTGGTTATGAACGCTACCATCAACTTCAATAACCAATTTGCAGGATGGGCAGTAAAAGTCAACAATGAATCGTCCCACAGGATGCTGACATCGGAACCTGAGTCCGTTCAACTGCCGTCCTCGCAATGCTTTCCACAGTCTTGTCTCAGCAGGGGTAAGGTTTTGCCTTAACTCTCGGGCAGCCTGCTCAATTGACCGAGTAGTACCACGAATCCTTGGAGAGTCCTTGGCCATTGATGGACAGTGATAGAATTTCCTCTATCAAGATTGCCCAGTGCCACTCAAAGTCCCCCAGAATTGGGGGATTTAGGGGGCAAGATAGCTCTTAGCAGACCGCTAAGTCTCTTCTGTAACCTGCCAAAGTTTTGCCCCCCTGCCCCCCAAAATTGGGGGGTTCTGACAGACCCTATCGATCTCACCCGCCGAGACAGCGTGTATTCTAGAGTGTCAGTCTGACCCGAGACACCCGCCCGTAACCCAGGCAGTTAACCCCCGGCAGTTACCCAAGGAGACAACGTATGTGTGGCATTGTGGGATACATTGGCACCCGGCCCGCCGCCGACATCCTCATGGATGGCCTGCGTAAACTTGAATATCGCGGCTACGACTCCGCTGGGCTCGCCACCGTGCTCGAAGGCGAGCTGCACTGCGTGCGCGCTAAGGGCAAGCTACAAAACCTGCAAGACAAGCTCGACGGCGAAGAGAACCCCGCTCGCCTGGGCATTGGCCACACCCGCTGGGCCACCCACGGCAAGCCTGAAGAATACAACGCCCACCCCCACCGCGACGGCAGCGGGCGATTGGCCGTAGTGCAAAATGGCATCGTTGAAAACTACCGCGAGCTGCGCGACACCCTCAAGGCCTTGGGCCACGAGTTTTCCTCCGACACCGACACTGAGGTGGTGCCCCACCTGATCGAGTCACACCTGAGCCAGCTCAACCCCGACGATACCCAGGGCCGCTCCATCCTACTAGAAGCCACCCGCCGTGCCTGTCAGCAGCTGCACGGGGCCTTTGCTCTGGCGATTGTCTCAGCCGACTATCCCGATGAGCTGGTGGTGGTGCGCCAGCAAGCCCCCCTGGTAATTGGCTTTGGCCAGGGCGAATTTTTCTGCGCTAGCGACACTCCGGCGATCGTGCCCCACACCCGCGCCGTGCTGCCGATGGAGAATGGCGAGCTAGCTAGCCTGACACCCCTAGGGGTAGAGGTGTATAACTTTGCGGGCGATCGCCAGCGCAAGCACCCCATTACCCTGAACTGGAACCCCATCATGGTGGAGAAGCAGGGGTTCAAGCACTTCATGCTCAAGGAGATCTACGAGCAGCCTGGCGTGGTGCGCACCGCCCTCGAAACCTACATCAACAGTGCTTGGACGGCGGATAGCGCCAATACTCCCCTGTCGCCCATTAGCCTCGGCCTGCCCGACGACTTGCTCAGCGGCCTAGAGCACCTGCAAATTGTGGCCTGCGGCACCAGTTGGCACGCCGCCCTAGTAGGCAAATACCTGATTGAAGAGCTGGCCAACCTGCCGGTGATGGTGCAATATGCCTCAGAGTTTCGCTACTCACCGACGCCGCTGATTCCCAACACCCTAACCATCGGCGTCACCCAGTCGGGCGAAACTGCCGATACCCTGGCCGCCCTGGAAATGGAGCAAGACCGCCGCGCTGCCCACCCCGACCCCCGTTTTGCCCCCCGCATGTTGGGCATCACCAACCGGCCCGAAAGCTCGCTATCGCGGCTGATACCCCACGTTATCGACACCCACGCGGGCATTGAGATTGGCGTCGCTGCCACCAAGACCTTCACTGCCCAGGTGATGGCCTTTTATTTCTTGGCGATCGATCTGGCCTACCGCCGCCAGACTTTGACGAGCGATCGCATCGAGGCCATTCTCAACGGGCTGCACCAGCTGCCCGCCTTCATTGAGCAGGTGCTCGAAAGCCAGGAGCGCTATATCGAAGAGCTGGCCCACGAGTTTAACGAAACCCAGGACTTTATCTTTTTGGGCCGGGGCATCAACTTCCCCATCGCCCTCGAAGGGGCGCTGAAGCTCAAGGAAATCAGCTACATTCACGCCGAGGGCTACCCAGCAGGCGAAATGAAGCACGGCCCGATCGCCCTGCTCGATGCCAAGGTGCCGGTGGTGGCGATCGCCATGCCCGGCAGCGTCTACGACAAGGTGCTCTCCAACGCTCAAGAGGCCAAGGCCCGCGACGCCCAACTGATTGGCGTGGTGCCCATGAATGACACCGACGCCCAGGAAACCTTCGATCGCCTGCTGCCGGTGCCGGTGGTGGATGAGCTGCTGTCGCCGATTGTGGCGGTGATACCGCTGCAACTGCTGGCCTACCATATCGCGGCCCGGCGCGGGCTGGACGTTGACCAGCCTCGTAATTTGGCCAAGAGCGTGACAGTAGAATAGGGGGTTTGCTCAGATATGGCAGGCGACTGGTCTTAGTCGCCTGCTAGCGCACCAGGGGGCTGTCTCGGTGAGTCGCTGGCTTCCTGGACAGTTGGCGGAAGTAAAGGAAATTTCATTGACCAATGAATTTCGAGACCGCTGGGCTATCTTAGAGAAGCCTAGGCTATATCTATGAAAGCCTTAAGTAAGCTTAGCGCTAGATGCCCCCTCTAGCTAAATGATGCTGAAAGACCTGTCATACTACGCCAAAAAGTTTGCGAAGCTGAACGTCAACAAACATCGAGAGCGAGGGGCTGCTCCTCATAAGCCTGTGCTCTTGATTTCAGTAATTGAATTGATTGAGCAGGGCAAGATTCGACTGAATCAGGTGCCACTGTCGCCAGAGCTAATTTCGACATTTCTGAAGTATTGGCGCAGTCTAGTAAGAACTGACCATCAATCAGATATTTCACTACCATTTGTGCATTTAACGGGGGATGAGTTTTGGCACCTAACGTTTTACCCTGATAGTGAAACGGCAACCCCGACGGGGTTGGGCCGCAAGGGCGTTACGGCTGTTAGACGGATTGTGCAGTATGCGTGGCTAGACCCAGAGCTATTTTCCATCTTGCAAGACCCAGGGCAGCGGGTGACTTTGCTGCGGGTGCTAATTGATAGCTGGTTCTCAGGGCGATCGAATGAGATTGAGCAGCTGTCACTCATCGATGAGTTTGAGTTGGTGAAAACCCAGCTCTTGCGAGAAGGCGGAGCGACTTACAACGTCGAAGACCTTAAAGATGAGGAAAACATTGTTGTCAGAAATGGGGCGTTTCGCAAAATTGTGGTGTCGCTATATGACCAGCGCTGTGCGTTTTGCAGGTTAAGGATTATTAGCGCGGATGGACAAGACATTGTGGATGGTGCCCACATTAAGCCGTTTGCTGAGTTTAGGGATGATCGCTTTGTGAACGGGCTAGCGCTCTGCAAGAACCATCACTGGGCGTTTGACCACGGCTGGTTTGGGGTGGATGACGACTACCGAATTGTGATTCCGCAGGAGCGGTTTATGGAGGAGCCAGCGGTGGAGAGTCGAGAGATGGTAGCGTTTGGGGGAGAGACGATTGGGCTGCCGGAGGAGCGAGAGTTTAGGCCGAGTTTGGAGGGGTTGAAGTGGCATAGAGAGAAGTGGCGTATCATGTAGAGAAGAATTTTAAATTGAGTTTTTATTTCCAGTATATTGAGTTTTGACATGACAGAAACACATCAGGCTGCTTTTCAAGCAAGAACAGATTTAGCTAGGTATGGCGACAATGCCTTACTACTATTTACATTGCAACTTCGATTTGATATTCAAGATATTGAATCTATAGCTAATGATTCGCTGACAGATGGATACGAAGACAAGAAATGTGATCTCGTTTACGTGGACAGAGAGAATGAGATAGCCGTTATTGCTCAAGGCTACTATTCTACAAGTGATAATACTAATCGTGATGCGCCTGCTAATAAAGCATCTGATCTAAACACTGCAGTGGCATGGCTTTTCTGAACTCCTGTCGAAGGTTTACCAGCTCGCATACAATCTGCTGCCTCTGAACTAAGAGATGCACTAGAAAAAAACGAAATACGAATCATTGAATTTTGGTATTCTCATAACTTACGTGAATCAAGAAATGTTCAAAACGAATTAGACGCTGTTTGTCGCAATGCCCAAAATACGATTAGGCAAGCATTTCCTAACAGACATAATATAACCATAATTGGCAGAGAGCTTGGCTATAGTTCTACAGAAGGGCTTTATCAAAGCTTGACTACACCGATCTTGGTTACTGAAGACCTTAAAGTTAAAGTCGAAAATGGCTTTGAAGAGTTCACAGAAAACTGGCGCTCTTTTATTACTACAATACCGGCAAATTGGCTTTACGAAAATTTTCAAACATATCAATCCAGGTTGTTCTCTGCTAATATCCGTGGCTATCTAGGAAGTCGTAACATAGATGCGAACATTAATAATGGAATAAAGAAAACAGTCTTGGAAGATCCAGGAAACTTTTGCGTCTTCAATAATGGGATAACAGCTATTACGAACCAGTTCACTTATGATGAAGAGGCCGGGGAGCTATCTTTGTCAGGGATTTCAATTGTTAACGGTGCTCAAACCACAGGTTCCATAGGCAATTTGGGGTCATCCCCTTCGTCTGGAGCAAAAATTCAAGCTCGATTTATAGTTTGTTCCTCAACTCAAATAATTGAATCGATTATACGTTTTAACAATAGTCAAAATAAAGTTGAAGCTCCTGACTTTCGAAGTAACGATAAAATTCAAACTAGGCTGGTTGATGAATTTAGTAGCATTCCTGACGCTGAATACTCAGGAGGGCGGCGAGGAGGTGCTGAGGATGTCATTAGGCGTAGACAAAATCTTCTGCCATCTAGCACTGTAGGGCAATCGCTCACAGCATTCCACGGAGATCCGCAAAATGCTTACAATAGAAAATCGGATATATGGAAATCGAATTCTTTATACTCAAAAGTCTTTCACGATAGAACAACAGCGAAACATATTATTTTTGTATATTCCCTGCACAAAGCGCTTGATTCATTCAAAAGGAATTTGATTCAAAAGTCTCGGCAAAATGGGTTAACCGAAGCTGAAGTTGATCAAATGAGCTTCTTTCAACATAGAGGCGCAAGTATGTTGGCAACTACAGCTATTGCACAATGCCTGGAAATTGTTTTGGAGCAACAGATTACAGACTTATTTAGTTTATCGTTTGGAAATATTAGTACAGAAGATGCGGTTAAGGTTTGGGAGGAAATACTAGAGCCGATGATTGCCTTGATTGATGCTTTGAGTCCTGCTGTTGAAAATGGTTTAAAGGGGCAAGACTTCACGGCTGATACTATCAAAACATTTAGGTCTTTAGTAAATGCGACTAAAAGTGCAAATAGACCAATTTACAACAATTTCAAAGCAAAAGTAGTTATACATTAGAAATAGTGGGCACTGCCCACCACCCAATACATTCACTGACAAAGGGCACAGTGCTGCCACTTTCAACCAAAAACTAGCCGGTTCTTGTAGACTGCAAAATCTTTGGGCATCAGAATGTCGACGGCTTCAAATTTGCTGAGCGTCAGCAGATCTTTATCACCCGTGATGATACAAGCGGCATTGCCAACGATCGCAGGGATGCATCCCAATACATAGCCAAGCCGCCTTAGATTCAATCGTTAAACCAACTGCGTTAAGCACCGAAATCAGCATACTTAGAGTTGGGAATTATTCCCTATCCAAATTCAGCGCTTGCTTCAAATCGATTGCCTCATTCAGGTTGGCCTCAGCACCTTGCCTCGCTTCAACAACATCCCTAAGCGCCAGCATAAACGCTGCTGTGTCGCCATCTCGCAACGTTTCCTCTAAAGACGCCTTCAAATAAAGTGCTGCATAATCTAGGTCAGCTAGCTGACCTAGTAAATCGGCCTGATAATCCCTCACTGGCATATTTCAACCATCTCCTGAGTGCAAACAGGTCTCAAACATCCTTTACCTCTTCGCCGAGGTAGCGCTCTACAAAAGTCTTGGCCGCTACAGGATGCAGCGTTTTTAAGGCTCTGACGATGTCTACAATCGTTTCGCCCGATGGGTCGCTCTTCTCATTCGCCCATCGGTACACACTGTTGCGTTCAATATCGAGAGCCGCCGCAAGGCTATATTGGCTCACCTCAAACTCCTCAAGCACTTGCCTGAGCACCTGTCCTGCTTTTCCCATGCCTTCATGGTGTCAGACCAGTACAAGCGAGTAAACAACTGATCTGTTGACGGCAACTGACTTGTTGACTATGATGCTAGTCATCGTTTCTGTTGACACACTATGCAAAACCACCCTTCGACAGGCTTAGGGCAAGACCCCTCTTCCGCCGCCCGCTACAGTGCCCGCATCAGCACTCCCGACCCTTCTCTAGGCCCAGAGTCAGTCGACCCTGGCCAAGTTCACCTTGAACTCACCCTCAAGCTTCACAGCTACCCAAACCCAGACCGTGAGCCAGTTAAAATACTCGTTATCGGCAGCAAGCGATCGGTTAGCTCTATCGTCGTCGCCCTTCACCAGCTCGGCTTTGCCGAAATCTTCGAGTGGACAGACTTTCTCAGCGCACCTAATGCTGATAAGCCGCTTCAGTTCCAGCCTGGCGAAGTTATGAAAGCACTGGTGAAATTCTTGCCCCGAGAAGAGTAGCGGGCAGAAATTAGGCTTGGCTGTCCCGATCAAGTAGCCAAGCCGACCACACAAAAACACTATAAACACGTTCGCCTTAGAGTCTCTGCCTCAGCACTCAGCCGTTGACCGCAACCGCTATCGCCCACTCCCCAGCCGCTAACGCTTATACCTCAAGGCTTAAAACATAAACCAACCAGATTAATGCCTTCTCTACAACAGCTCATGAGTTCTGCTTAAGCGTAAAGCAGTTCGACCTAACAAATAATGAGTTCTCTGTAGCAGTTAGTGAGTTCTGCCCAAGCGTAAAGTAGTTCGGCCTAGCAGTTAATGAGATCTCAGTAAGGCTTAGTCAGTACCCTACCCGCATTAATGTTTAGACATTAGAACCTGTAGCCCAAACAGGTAAAACTATTTTTTCTTTCTCAAGACATTAAGCGTAAGACTACAGAACTCCTTTTACTCCACTTAAAGAGTTTTTACCCCCTGCATAAAGCTTCCATATCCCTTCACCTCCCCTGGATGCTTCTGAAACGCAGGCGTCAACTCTGAACCCAAGCTGATCACCCAGTCAGCCCCTCCAACCCTCTAACTCAAACTCCCAAGGAGGGAGTACCACCATGGCACGAGCCAAACGCACATCTACCTCTCTACAAAAAGCAGAACGTCGCGCCTCCGCAATGGGTTCCATCGCCCGCAACCTCGACCTGGGCAACGGTATGACCCTCGCCTCATTCTGGGCCGACATTGAAGCCATGCGCGATCGCCAGAACAAGTACAACGAGATGCTTTCCACTGTCGATCAGCTCTACAACGAAATGATCGACGCCGAAAAAGCCCTAGCCGAAAAGTCCGAAAGAATGCTGAATGCCGTCGCCGTAGTCTATGGCCGCAAAAGTTCTGAGTATGAAATGGCTGGCGGCAAGCGGCGGCCCGAGCGGCGACGGTCTAGCCAGACTGCTCCCGTTCAGCAGTCAGTTGCTTAGACACTTAACCCAAAACCAAGTCAGTTTGAGGGGCGATCGCATGACAGTGTGCGATCGCTGATATCAAAGGCGCAGAAGATGCCGCTGCCAGTACACTCATCAAACTGTCCGCTTTTGTGAGTGAATTCTTTTTCATCGGGAATGCAAGCGCCCTTCGCCTTGACTTCAGCCGCATCCCCTCTGGGCCTGGGCAAACTGCCGAGCCAGCGAGCGGGGTTTAGTTAGCCACGATTAGCCTTTGATGAGGCGACCGCGCGATCGCATCCTCGACCTAGCCGACCACGCCGACTAATTTCTCAATAGCCGCAGCCCGCTCAGCGTCACGATTACCGTCGATCCTTCGTGCCCCAGCACGCCCAGGGGCAGCGTCAGATTGCCCGCAAAATTCGAAATCAGCAGAATCACGACAAATCCAAGGGCAAACACTATGTTTTGCTTGACCACATTCTGAGCCCGACGACCCAGCCAAATCGCGTGCTCTAGGTGCTCCAAGCGATCGGCCATCAGCACAACGTCTGCGGTTTCAAGTGCCGCGTCGCTGCCTGCGGTTCCCATCGCAATGCCCACCGATGCTTGTGCCAAGGCGGGCGCATCGTTGATGCCATCACCGACCATTGCCACCGTCTGATACTGTTTCTGCAAGCGCCGAATCACGTCTACCTTGTCTTCGGGCAGCAGCTCGGCATGGAACTGATCTACCCCGGTCTGCTGAGCAATGCTTTGAGCCGTTCGGGCATTGTCCCCTGTCAGCATGACAATCTGCTCAACCCCCAGCCGCTTGAGTTGGGCGATCGCCCGCGCTGCAGTCGGGCGCACGGTGTCGGCAACGGCGATAATGCCCAACACCTCACCGCCATGGGCCACCCACACCACCGTGTTGCCCTCAGCCTCCCACTGCTGACTGTGCTGAACCAGGGTTGGGGGAAGACTCTCGGCCTGGGATTGGACAAAGACCGCTTTGCCGACCACCGCTGTTTTGCGATCAATTTCTCCGGTAATCCCTTGCCCAGTCTGAGCTTGGCCATTAACCGCCTCCGTCCAGCTCAGGTTTTGCTGGCGGGCGGCCTGCACGATCGCTTCACCAATGGGGTGCTCAGACAGGCTTTCCAAGGCAGCGGCAACTTGAAGTAATGGCTGCGTAGATGGCTCAACGGCCCGCATGCCGACCACCTCAATCTTGCCCGTGGTCAGCGTGCCGGTTTTGTCGAATGCGATCGCTCTCACCCGCCCCATGCGCTCCAGATGCGCTCCATTCTTAAACAAAATCCCGCGCCGCGCGCCGTTGGCAATGCCCGACAGCAGCGCGGGCATAATCGAGGCCATCAGCGCACAGGGCGACGCCACGACCAAAAAAATCAAGGCCCGGTAAATGGTTTGCTCCCAGCTCCAGCCGAGTAAAAAGGGCGGCAGCACGCCCAGCAAAATTCCGGCCATCACAATGACCTTGGCATAGCCCCGCTCAAAGCGCTCGATAAACTGCTGGGAAGGTGGGGCCTCGGTTTGGGCCTGCTGCACCAGGCGAATGACTCGCTGAATCAAGCTGCTTTCGGGCGGCTGGTGAATTCTCAGCCGCAGGGCGCCGCTGCCGTTGATGGTGCCCGCAAAGACCTGATCGCCGATAGTCTTTTCTACCGGAATGGATTCTCCGGTAATTGGTGCCTGGTTTAGGGTGCTAACCCCTTCAATCACCAACCCATCGGTCGGCACCAGCTCTCCCGGCTTGACCAACACCTGCTCGCCAACGGCGATCGCTGAAATTGGCACAGTCTCTTCTCGCTCCCCTCGGATTACCCGTACCGTATCGGCGGTCAGGCTCATCAGCCCGCGAATACTGCGCTCTGTTCGCTGCATGGCGTACCCTTCCAGCGCCCCACTGATGGCGAAAATCAGGATCAAAACCGCGCCATCCACAATCAGGAAATACTCTCGCCGCCACAGGCCCAAACTGGCCGCCCCCAGGGCCGCCACGATCATCAGCAGGTCTACATCTAGCTCTTTCTCCTTGAATAGGGTGGTCAACCCTTCCCGCGCACTCTCAAACCCGCCAATCACGTAGGCCGCCGTCAAAATCAACATGGCCGCTCCAACCCAGCCCAGATGGAGCGATTGCCAGCCTAGGAGGACGAGAGCCGCACAGGCGAAGGCGGCGATCGCATCCGGGTGATCTTTAACCAGGCTAGAAAGCCGGGGCGTAGATGGGTTGGCAGAAACCATGCTGAGACCGTGAAGTAGAGACTTCCTCACCCTAGACATTGACACTAATGTCAATGTCAATGTTTTGAGTAAGCTAGAGGGATGAAGGCTCCATACCTAACCATCAAAGAACTCACAGACGCGGTTGGTGGCGTCACCCCCCGCATGGTGAGGCACTACCACACCCTGGGGTTGCTGCCGCCCGTGCAGCGCTCCGAGGGCAACTACCGCCTCTACACCCAGCAAGACGTGCAGCGCCTCCAGCGCGTGATTGCCCTCAAGCAGCAGGGGTTTCAGCTCTCGCACATTCGCCAGCTACTCGACAGCCAGTCCGAAGAACTCACCAATCCCACATTGATGACCCAGCTACAGCAGCAGTATCGCGCCGTGATTGAGCAAATCACTCGGCTGCGGCAGACGGCAACGGCGCTAGAGGGGCTGCTAGGGCGCGATCGCGATTGCCAGAGCACCCAGGCCGAGGTGCTGGCCCAGATCAAGCAGCTAGACGTGAATACCCAGGAGGAGCTCGGCAAACTCGACCAGATCTGGTCAAATCTAGATGCCGCCACAACAGCGCACCCAGAAGCATTTCAAGAGTCCCTACAACGGTTGCTCCCCGACCTGTCTGACTACTCTGAAGTCACAGTTCATTTGCTGCATCAGCTCGTGCTGGCCTGTGGCGACGTTAGCTTGATCAACTTTGTCAGCTTGAGCCCTAGTGCCGTTGCCTCTGCTCGCGAAGCGCTTAAAGCGAAGTGTTGTATTGTGACAGACTTGCCAAGCGTCGCCGCCACCCTCGATCGCACTCGGTTAGCGCATTTGGGATGTCCGATCGCAACCCTGATTGATGATCCTCACATTACGGGAGTCAGTGAAGCAGAGCAAACGTTTTACAACCATCCAGCTTGGCAAGAACGGCTACGGCAGATACCCAAGGGGTCTGTGCTGGTCATCGGATACGCCCCTTCAGTGCTGCTTGCGGCCTGCCAGCTGATTGAGCAGCAGCAAATCGAGCCCGCCCTCGTCATTGGCATGCCGATTGGGTTTAGCCATGCGCCAGCGGCAAAGCGGCGACTGGCGGAGACAAAAGTTGCTCACATCACGATTCAAGGCAGCTTCGGTGGTGGGCTTTTAGCATCAGTGACGTTAAATTCTTTAGTGGAAACGCTCATTGAAAAGCCAGATTGTCACTGTTACCTTACCCGTTCTTAGGCTCAATCCCTGTGTCGGTTAACCAATGAGTAATTCTCTAATTTTGACGCTGAAGTTAGACCAAACCACTTTCGAGCGAGCAAACACGTTACGCCAGCAGCACTTTCCCCCAGAGCGAAATGTCGTTCCGGCCCACATTATTTTGTTTCATCAGTTGCCGGGCGATCGCGAATCGGCTATTTCCCACAGCTTGGAAACCCTGTGCGCTCAGACAAAGCACTTTCCTTTTTCTTTGCCTTCGCCCAAGTTGCTTGGCAACGGCGTCGCTATCAGCGTTAGTTCTCCTGAGCTGATTCAGCTACACAAAGACCTAGCAACCGCCTGGGACGAATGGCTCATCCCCCAAGATCGCCAGGGCTACCGTCCGCACATCACCATTCAAAATAAGGTGGATTCCAATGCAGCCCGCCAGCTATATGAAGAACTGGAGGCACAATGGCAATCTATGACGGGTTGGGGAGAAGGCTTGTTGCTGTGGTACTACCAAAAAGGACCTTGGGAGTTAGCCCGGGAATTTTGCTTTGCCCAATAGCTCATATTCCAGGTTCCAAAAGGCGTAGCGGATGGGCGATACGCTATGAAACCACATACGCACAGTTAACTACGCTAGGAGCCGCAGCACTAGTGAGCATTGCGTGCCAAGGCTGGCTTGAATTCGAGGCTGGTGAATGTATGGTTCTGGGCGCTAACCCAATGGGTTAGCGCCATCGGTTTGGTTTAAGTCCTGTCAACTCCGCAACAGCAGCAACAAGTTCATAAACATCGGTTGGCTTGGGGAGATACTTCTGGAAGCTTTCCGATCGAAAATTCTGTGATAAAAGCTTTAGACAGTCCTGTTGTTTAAGCAGCGTTGTCACCGCAATGGCACACAAAAATTTGTCTGGGTCGGTCTGCAAACTTCTTAGCTCGTGAACTAGGGCATAGCCATCTTGACCTGGAAGGCTGATATCACAGATCAAAACATCGGGATACCAGTTAGTTGCCTTATCAATTGCTTCGGTGGTCGAAGTAGTTGCGAAGACCTCTGCTTCTCTTCCTTGCAGCACAAAACTAAAGATGTCTAAAGTATCGACATCTCCATCAACTATCAAAACCCGTAGGCCCTTTAGGGAAGATAGATTGCCATCAAAATTGATGTAGTTGTTTTGACATTCTTCTACTAGCAAATCGCCATGGTCTGCATCCATTTGCACTGCTTGAGGGCTGGCTAAATGCAACAAATAATCTAGACTTAGCCAGTCAGCACAGTTCGTTTCGTCGCCGTATCCGCATTGACGATATTCTGGCTGCATAATCACCCAAAACGAGATTGTGACCTAGGTAAGCCAGCTTTTCTAAGCCAAGGTCATCCTAAACCGCTCTAAACGGTCAAGTCGGTCGGGTTTTAAACATAGGGCAGGTTTTTTCTCCTATAGGGGACCTAGCAAATGGGCAAACTCCCTTTGAATAGCGCCATAGCATTCACAGGAACAGTTTTCTAAAGCTTCACCATCCAAAATCGTGACCCGACCACGGGTGTAGCGAATTACACTAGCCTGACTCAGGTTGCCAGCAGCTATCGTGACACTAGAACGGGGAACACCCAACATTTCCCCTATAAACTCTTGAGTCAGTATAAATGTATCGCTTTGCAAGCAGTCTCGCACTAGCAAGAGCCAGCGGGCCAGCCGCTCCTCAGTTGAGTGAAACCGATTACAGGCAACATACTGAGCCGCTTGGCTAAAAAGAGCCTGACAGTAGCGCAGCAGGATGCTTTGTAACGGTCCACCGCGATCGAACTCAGCCTTTAACGCTGCGGCACTCATGCGCATAGCCTGACCTGGATTCTGCACATAGGCTCGATGGGCCTTGGTTTTACCGCCCAAAATAGCCAAAATACCTGCCATTCCTTCCCGCCCTACTAAGCTAACCTCAATGGTAGAGCCATTTTCCATTGAGGTAACTAGGGAAATTAGTGAGTGGTGCGGAAAGTAAACATAGGAAACAGGTTCATCAACGTCGTAAATAGACTGATAGTTCGTCAGTGAAACCAGTTCTAAATGGGGAACTAGCCGTTCATATGCTTCCGTTGGTAAAACCGCAAGCAAATGATTTTTAGGGAGGTCGAATTTTTGAATGTTGGACATAATCTATCCTAGGGACAAGCCATGTTGAGAAAAACAACTACTGGCACTAGGAAGAAGGATTCAAATCTTATTCACAATGTCAAAAGAAATTAATCTAGCCGGGCAAGCCTTCTGGCGTTGCCTATCTGCACAATAACAAAAATTTAGCTAGCAATGGGGCTCCATTATGTCTTTGTAGCGTTAAGTTAGGTACACCTGTTGCTCTAAGCAAAAAATTGGACCTACTAACGATACCTAAAAGCTTAGCCAGTCCTTGTTTCCAGTCTGCTTGAGGGCCTGACAACTCTATAGAGTTAGTCCTACTGGCTTGGCGCAAGTCGAGATGCTGAAAATTTCTGAGTTCAAGTGTACTATTGAGTTAGTGCATTCAGACCTTTGATGGTCTATCGAGGCAACCATGGCCAATTTGCTGCTGATTGAAAGCCCTGGCAAGGTGAAGAAGCTCGGGCAAATTTTGGGTTCGGGCTGGGTGATCAAAGCCAGCATGGGCCACGTGCGCGAACTTGCCAATGACGGCGAAGATGCCCTCGGCTTTGATCTGGGGGCAGACTCTATTAACTGCCGCTACCAACCTCGTGATGACCGCGCCCAAAAGGTGTTGGCTGAGCTGCGCCAGGCGGTCAAAGCCGCCGCTTGCGTCTACATCGCCACAGACCCCGATCGCGAAGGCGAAACCATTGGCTGGCATTTGCAGCAGGCGCTCAACCTAAAGCACCCTCGGCGGGTGGTCTACAGCGAAATTACCTCCCAGGCGGTGAGAGCGGCGATCGCCCAGCCCCGCACCCTCAACCAGAGCCTAGTCGCTGCCGGACGCGCCCGCGACTGCCTTGATAAGCTGGTGGGCTACACCGGCAGTCGCCACGTAGTCTGGCCCCTAAACAACGGCGCAAAATCTATGGGTCGGGTGCAGAGCGCTACCCTGCACTTGCTCTGCGTCAGGGAGAGAGCCATTCAGGCCTTTGTCCCCCAAGACTACTGGAGCGTGTGGGTGACCTACGGCGAGGGGTTCAAAGCGTTTTATCGCACCAGCCCTAAGCCGCAGCGGCCGCCGGCCAAAGATGCGGAAGATAAGGGTGCTGAGCAGGAGTCTGAGCGGGTGACCTCCCAAGAGCGGGCCGATCAGCTGGTGGCGAGCGCTCAAACCCATCCCCATCATGTTCTACACATTGAAGGCAAACAGGCCACCCAATCGCCCCCGCCCCCCTTTGTTACCTCCACCTTGCAGCAGGCGGCTGGTTCCAAACTGCACTTCAGCCCCGAGCACACTATGAAGGTGGCCCAAGCGCTCTATGAAAAGGGCCACATCACCTACATGCGCACCGATTCGATTACACTCTCCGCCCCCTTTTGCGAGTCGGTGCGCCAGTACCTAGAGCAGCACGACCCCACTAACTTGCCGCGCAAAACCACCCAGCATCGCGCCATCAAAGGCTCCCAAGAAGCCCACGAAGCGATTCGCCCTACCGATGTCAATCACCTGCCCCAGCACCTTCAGCGAGAACTCTCTGCTGAGCAGGCTCGCCTCTACGAGCTGATCTGGAACCGGGCGGTGGCCTCGCAATGTGCCCCGGCGCGCCTGCGCAAAACTCGCATTGTCACTCAGTCGGGCGACGCCTACTGGGAAGCCCGCGGCCAGGTGCTCGAGTTTGCCGGCTACACCCGCTACTGGAACAACCTCAGCGCCGATGCAGTGCTGCCTGCCCTAACCCAGGGGCAACCCCTGCAACTCGCACAGGCCCAGGCGGATGCTAAGCAGACTCAGCCGCCGCCCCGCTACAGCGAGCCGAAGCTGGTGAAGCTAATGGAGCAAAAAGGGATTGGTCGCCCCAGCACCTACGCCCCAACCATCAAAACCCTCAGGCAGCGGGAGTATGTGGATCTGCTTCAGGGCAAGCTACAGCCCACCGCGTTGGGACTGGAGCTTGATGGAGCCCTGGAGAAGCTCCTGCCAGACCTGATTCAGCCAGAGTTTACGGCCCAGATGGAAACGGCCCTGGATGCGATCGCCACTGGCGATCAGGAGTGGCAGGCCTATCTGCTCAACTGGAACCGGAATTATTTTGCCCCGGCGATCGCCCAAGCCAAGTCCCAACTCCTTTCCCTACCGACCTTTGCCGAGCATCCCCCGGCACCGGGAGGGAAGTCTTCTGAGCGATCGTCAGTTACCAAGGCCAAGCCTGCTAATGGTCAACCGACCAAAACCAAATGCCCCACCTGCGGCGAGGCGATGACCAAACTTCCCTCCCGTTCTAAGAAGATGAAAGCGAAGCACTTTCTCAAATGCTCAGGCCCCGGCTGCAGCACCGTCATGTTTTGGAATGCTAAGGCCAAACGCTATGAGCTGCCCCAAGCCCAGCGCCAGGCTCTCAGTTCAGACCTGTTTACCGACCATCCCTGCCCTGTCTGCGGTGCTTTACTTGAGCGCTACGCCTACACCAAAGACGGGCAGGACAAAGTCATGCTGCGCTGCTCACTCCTAGAAAATCGCCGGGGCAAATGTAAGGAAGTCGCCTTCTTTCAGAGCCAAGGGGAGTTTTGGTCGCCCAAATTCGGCACCTTGAAGATATCGGCCCCTAGTCCTTAGGCTTTTTCTAGAAAAGACGTTCCCAGCCGTCAATGCCAACCGTTAAGACCTAAGCAATCATGCCGGTATTAAAGAGGATGAAAGTCGCATAAAGCTGGGTTTTACTCAGCTTGTATCAAAAATAGTTGTGTCAGCCTACTTATTTTGCTAGTTCTAAACTCGACATCTGCTGCATAAATAGCATCGCCTTATTGACCAATTTAGGACCCGCCTTTTCAGGGGAACCGGCATCAAATGGAGGGGCGGGATTGTACTCCAGCAATAATTGAACAATCTTGGCGGTTTCCTCACCGTAAAGAATACTCGCGATCGTCAACCCAAAATCAATTCCGGCTGTCACACCGCCACCCGTAATTCGATTGCGATCGACCACAACCCTCTCGGTGCCCACTTCAACGCCCAATGCAGCGAGCTGCTCGCGGGCAGCCCAGTGAGTAGCCGCCCGATAGCCTTCGAGCAATCCTGCTTTCGCCAAAAGTATCGATCCGCCGCAGACTGAGGTGATAAATTTAGCAGTGCTGCCTTGTTCACGGAGAAATGCTAATATCTCTGGATCGTCTTCTATCGCTGGCATTTCTAAGCCACCACCAACACAGATCACATCTAAGCGCGGGCAATTTTCAAACGTAGTATCGGGTAGAACCATCATTCCATCATCGGTTTTGACTGGATCAAGTGTTTTCCAGATCCGATGAATTTTGACACCAGGTAGCCCGCTAAAAACTTGCTGTGGGCCAAGAATATCCAGCGAAGTCATACCAGGATAAAAGACTAAACCAATGGTGTAATTTTGCAAGTTAGTCATGAATTTATCTCCCTGCGGCGATTGCAATTAAATCTATCCCTATACTAGGAATGGCGACCCATCGCGACTAGTCCTCGATCGAGTACTCTTTTCACCACCATGACCACTTCCTTGAAGCTTTTATTTGAAGGAATTCACCAAGCAGAGGATGAAGACAGCTTGCGATCGCAGCTTGCGCCACAACTTGGGGAGTACTTTGCTGCCAAGCGATCTGGAATCTTTTTCTTCGACCAGCTTTTAGTAGATCAAAAGTTTCAAACCGTTCTCAACCTTGCCCTATCTCTCGAACACAATCCTGTAGCGCGTTACATCGCGGAACGCCATACACCCGTTCACGAAGGATTGGTGACAACACCCAAGGCCTGGAAATTAATCTGTCCACGTCCGGATCACTGGCATGTAATGGCAGGTCCGATTGTTGATCGTGGTCAAGTCGTGGGTTCAGTGGGATGTACCCGCGAAAAATCGATGCCTGCTTTTGATACTCAAAATTTAGCCGATCTAAGTGCCGTCTGTTTGCACCTGTCTGCTTGGACTGCAAGTGTGAGACTTACCCGCAGCACGACTCCACAACCCCAACATCAATCGTTTAACACCAGCCGACTAACACCGCGTGAGTTACAAATTGCTGATTTGGTAGCTTTGGGGCGAACCAATGCAGAGATTGGGAATGAACTTTGGATTACCGAAAATTCTGTCAAGCAAGCTTTGAAGCGAATGTTCCGTAAGCTGAATGTTTCGTCGCGTGCAGAACTAGTTGCACAAATCTCCGCCATGCAACCCCATTTTTCTAAGTAACAAGCTATCTCTATCTAGTTTGGTCAAACTCTCACCAGTAGTCTTTCGCTTATTCCTTCACCAATCAACTAACCGCATAACTTGTTATTAGAAGGAAAATCGTTAGCCTAGGCATCCTGTAGTGGTGATTGCGTAGAAAAATTTGGTTGACCAGCCCTGCAAATCCGCAGCGATCGCACATTATCTTCAACCTTACTTCAAGGATCACGCGCGCCCGTCTGTGGATCCCAAGTGACGAGCAGTCCATCGGCATGTGTTCGCGGCGGTTAGGCTAGATGGCTTAGTTAGCGGCGTTTGCCTCCGCCCGATTCTGCTTCAGCTGCGCCAGCATATCCTCGTGGGTCATTCCTTCGTACTGGCCCTACCGCCAGCGCAATCAACACCACTAGCAAGACTTCTTGTGAAATCCACCGTTCGGTTGTGGCTCCTCAATAACTTTGAGTGTTACCCCGTAGACGGAGCAATCAACCTGACGCAGCACTAAGAAGGGTGGCAAATGATAGACAACGAATTTCGCATTGTGCTAGAGGCCTACACCCAAGCAACAAATGATGGGGACATAGGTACTGCTGAGGCGCTGCTCAGAGAACTAGATGACTTAGTTGTGTCATCCCAATACGATCGCGCTAAGGCAGAAAAAATTAAGGAATGGACGGTGGGCTAGTGCCGACGGAGATGTTAAACAAAAACCCCCACGGGCCAATAGTGCCGGTGGGGGTTAGTTCTCAGGATGCATCTACGTTTCAGGACTTCTGCCCGTTACTTGCCTATGATGCCCTTATCAATGAGGGCAGTAGCAGGGGTCGGCTATTTAGCGTAAATGGAATTTCACCTCTGCCCCTAGCGATCGCCGAGGGTTATTTTGTTGGACATTGTGAATCATCGGGCTGTCCCTGGCCGACCGGCCCTAGCGAAAAAAATGAGCTGGAGCAGTAGTCTGCACCTAGAGATGGCTTTAAAGTAGGCCTGCATTCCTGCATTGCTACGTCCTTGTTTGGAGAGAGCGACATAACCCTGGGCAAGTGAGCTTGAGTGAATAACCCCCCGATGCGCGGGGCACCAGGGGGCGAGTTTGTTATAAGAGTTCGGGTATATGGTGAAACGAGATGCAGTATGTCTGCTCTCAACTCCACAATGCCCTGCTCCGGCTATTTCCACCCCTTCATAGCTGGCATGTTTACAGGATGCTGGTCGAGCGCGTCGAACCCGTTAACGTTCATCGAAATGTAGCCAATTTGCTTTACTTTCTTGCCCAAGTCATGTTGTTTGCTGGGGAGCAGCCCACATCCGCTGCCTCAACACCGCCAGCGATATCGCTCCCGGACAGAGCACATCAGCAATCAGCAGGCTATTCCCAGAGTCCATAGCACCACCCATACGATGGTGCCCAAACAAAACCCCCAATGGCCAGCGGTGCCGTTGAGGGGTGCATCTACGGGACGTTTTCAGAAACTCACCGCCATGGACCTATAGTGCCCTTACCGATGGGGTGCGTTGCAGATAGATGGGGAGCGTCGGCCAGGTGGCTTAGTCAAGGAATCTGGAAGCGCTTACAGACATAAACATTACCTACTGAGTCCTGAGCGATCGGTATTATTTATTTGTGTCTCTGGGTATTAGCCATCCGATCTACTCCCGCTCCATTGCTCCGCGACGTGATTTCAACCAAGAGGATGCCAAATCTGATCCGCTCTCCACTATCGCGCTATGGCATCGCTGGTCTCAGCGTTTTACTAGCAACCCTGCTGATGTTATTGCTAGACCCTTTGCTGGGGATGACGCAGAGCCCTTTTCTGTTGTTCTTTGGCGCTGTCATGATCAGCGCTTGGTCTGGTGGCTTCGGCCCGGGACTGGTTGCCACTGCTTTATCCGGGCTCGTTAGCACCTACTACTTTATCCCGCCCTTTTATTCTCTCTCTCTTGACTGGGTCAGCGGCTCACGGCTGAGTTTATTTTTGCTAGAGGGTGTGCTCATCAGCGTCCTCGCTGGCGAACTGCGGGTGGCCAAGCAGCGGCTTGAGCGTACGTTGTCAAAGCTAAGGAGCAGTGAAGCAGACTATTGGCAACTGGCCATGCAGTCGCAGGACCAGGCGAAGACGTTAAAGGCAATTTTCTCCGCGTCCGTTGATCACATCTACGTTTTTGATCAAGAGGGGCGCTATGGCTATGTCAGCGATGGTGCGGCTCAGGTGCTCGGTTTTTCACCCGAAGCCTTGTTTGGCAAAACATGGCGAGACATTGGTCTACCAGCGGCGCTCATGGAACCAGTAGATGCCCAGCGAGAGAGAGTGATGTCTACCGGGCGATCGCTCAAAAGTGAAACTGATTTTGTCACAGACCATGGGGTGCGATCCTATGAATACATTCTCACGCCGCTGAGTACAGACTCATCAGCAAAAGCTGTAGTAGTCATTTCTCGGGATATTACTGAGCGCAAACAAGCAGAAGTCGAGCGTCATCAATCGCTGCTGCGAGAACAAGCGGCCCGAGCCGAAGCAGAGGTGCAGCGAAATCGTTTGCATACGCTCTTGGTTCAAGCACCAGCGCTTATCTGTATCGATCGCGGGCCTGAGCATGTCTTTGAGTTTGCCAATCCGCTCTACTCTCAATTGGCGGGGCATCGTGAATTAATTGGACTGACTGTGCGGGAAGCGTTTCCTGAGTTAGCAGGACAAGGTTTTTTTGAACTGCTGGATCAAGTGTTTGAAACCGGCCAACCGTTTGTGGGCAACGAAGTCGCTGCTCAGTTGGATCGACAAGGCAATGGCACGCTCGAGGAAGGGTTTTTCAACTTTGTCTATCAGCCGCTTTTCGACGTTAACGGTGCGGTAGAAGGGATCGTGACCTTTAGCTTTGAGGTCACCACTCAAGTTGTGGCCCGACGGCAAGCTGAAGCTTTAGCAGAAGACTTAAGAAACCAACAGATTGCGCTGAAGAAAAGTGAAGCCCGCTTCAGTCGCCTGGTAGAAACCAATATTATTGGTGTGCTGCTGGCGGGTCCTAACGGCGTAATTATAGAGGCAAATGATGCCTTCCTCAGAATGGTGGGCTATACCCGTGAAGACTTGCAAAATGGCTTGATGAACTGGGGTGAAATGACACCGCCAGAATACTTTGCACAAGACGAGCAGGTATTACAGGAACTTGCCAGCACCGGCAGTTGCGCCCCGTTTGAAAAAGTATATATCCGCAAGGACGGTAGCCATGTGCCTATTTTACTGGGAGCCGCACAGCTCGAAAGTGACGAACTTGCCTGGGTCTGTTTTGTTTTGGATCTCACGGAAAGTAAGCAGACTGAGGCTTTATTGCGTCAACAAGCGGAGGCCTTAGCCCAAGCCAATCGGCTGAAAGATGAGTTTCTCGCGACCGTTTCCCATGAATTGCGGACACCCCTGAATGCGATGTTGGGCTGGGCCACCATGCTGCGGGGGAAACAACTGGATGAAACCACCAAACAGAGAGCGATCGAGACGATCGAGCGCAATGCCAGAGCGCAAAATCAGTTGATTGATGACCTGCTAGATGTCTCTCGGATCATTACTGGCAAACTTCGCCTTGATGTTCGCCCGGTTGTGCTGGTTTCGGTGCTTGAGGCGGCGATCGATTCAATTCGACCGGCCGCAGAAGCCAAGGGTATTCGCCTGCAAAGTCTTTTAGATCCTGCGGCAGGACCTATTTCTGGCGACCCAGACCGGCTTCAGCAGGTGTTTTGGAATTTATTGTCCAATGCTGTGAAGTTCACACCGAAAGGGGGTCGCATTCAACTTCGCCTAGAGCGCATTAATTCCCACGTTGAGATCACCGTCAGCGATACCGGACAGGGCATCAGCCCCGAGTTTTTACCCTACGTGTTCGATCGCTTGCAGCAGGCAGATAGTACTACCACCAGAGCCCATGGTGGGTTGGGTCTTGGCCTAGCGATTGTGCGGCATTTAGTTGAACTCCATGGTGGACAGGTGCAGGCGGTAAGTGCGGGCGAGGGCAAGGGCACCACGTTCATGGTCAATTTACCCATTACGATCTTTCGCCCCGAACCAACCGCTCACGAACGAGTGCATCCGACCGTCAGCGATCGGGCTCCTTTCATAGATGCGCCAAGATTGGATGGGGTAAAGATCTTGATTGTCGATGACGAAACTGATGCCCGAGAGCTCTTGGCCACACTTCTGAGGCAAAGCGGGGCAGTGGTCACCGCCGTGGCATCGGCAAGGGAAGCGTTGGCTACCATTACCCAAAGCTCGCTGGAGCAAAGACCTGACCTCTTGGTGAGCGACATTGGCATGACAGGGGAAGATGGGTATATGCTGATGCGCCAGGTGCGTGCTTTGACGCCAGAACAGGGAGGCAGAATGCCAGCTATTGCCCTCACCGCTTATGCACGGACGGAAGACCGTATCAAAGCATTGGCGGCAGGCTTTCAATCCCATGTCCCCAAACCAGTGGAGCCCGCTGAATTTATTGCAGTCGTAGTCAACTTAAGTGAGCGCTTGTGAGCGTTGACCAATATTGGCCAGTAGGTCAGCACCGACCAAAACAAATCCCACCAGCCAGTGCAGCCAGTAGGAAATTCTCAGGGTGTATCACAAATATGCTGAGCCTAGGTTGCCCCAATCGGTCGAGGACCGCGCAGGGGTAAGCCGGATGGCTTCAGGCTTGCTACCGCCCCACTGTCACTTATCCGACTGTGGACTACGAAAACAGTTCAACCCGCCATTCTCTCCTTGACTGGTGCGATGACAGCAGCTGGCCTATCTGCCCGAGCAGGCAACTAGTCAATTTTTGAACAACTGGCACATCTTTTAATTGTCTAATTGCAGTCGAGAATTCCGGTTAACCCAATCAAGCTCACCTTCCCAGGGAAGGATCCGTCAACCGAGCACGTAAATACTCAATCTCCTTGAGGAGAGAAGAACGGTTGTGGGCTAGCTTCATCCACCGGGGTAGCCGAACGGCTACGCCATGATGATTGCCTTTACGCCCCTGCCGTTCCCGAATGTTGGCCTGCACGTAAGCCTCTAGAAATTCCAGGTGAGGCTCGTTATAGGCCCACAAAACATGTCCACAACAAGGCACCTGCAGCCAAAGCGGTAAACCAAAAACCGGATCTACCGCGCCCCCATGCTTTCGATACTCGGCCCACCAGCCGCCGGTCCACCAGGGCATTGGTTTTTGCTTGGCGCTTCGAGACGCCGTTTTGATGTAGCCACAGCCAGGGCAGGCAATCCGCCACGTCAGACGCTCATCCAAACAACGAGAAAGAACCGGACCACTGCACCGAGGACACTGAACCCAAACGGCTTGCTCGAACTCAGATAAGGCGCTCGTGTAGTTTCTAAATCGGAGGTCCATAGGGCAACTCAACTAACCCACTCAAGTCTGCCCTGACTGGCCTTCTACCGCCTCGAAAGTCCTCAAAGGTTAACTCAGCTGTCAGCCCTTGAACTTTGCGATCGCACTCAGCACGCCCATACCTGGAAGCGCGGTCATCCATGACGGGGTGGGGAGAGGGTTTGTTGCTGTGATACTACTAAAAAAGACCGTGGGAACCAGCCCAAGCATTTTGCTTTGCCTTAAGCGAGCTATGAGTCCATCAAGAGCTATGCCAATAGCGCAGCGGAGAAGTTGCATCGACTCCGGCAGCAGAACCTGGAAAATTAGGCCCTCACCGAGGGATCGGTTTGGATGGACCATCGTTGCAACGTGAATTTTAGCGATCGCTGAACAATCAATGCTCAAGCCACTCGTAAACGCTCAATATCCCTTTTTGGTGGGGTACCAAACATACGGGCATATTCGCGGCTGAACTGAGACGGGCTCTCATAGCCAACCTGATACGCCGCGTAGGTTGCATCCGCGTCTTCAGCCAGCATCAGACGACGGGCTTCCAATAACCTCAACTGCTTTTGATATTGCAGTGGACTCATCGAGGTCACGGCCTTGAAGTGTCGATGGAATGATGCCGAAGACATACTCGCTTGCTCTGCTAAGTCATCAACCCGCAATGTCTTTGCAAACTCAGCTTTGATCTGTTTAATCACCTCAGCAATGCGCTGCATATGGCTGCCGGAAGTCGCGATTTGCCAAACCGCTTCGCTTTGGTCGCCCATGAGAAGCCGGTAATAGATTTCGCGAATCATCATCGGTGCCAGGAATGGAATATCCTCAGGCGTATCTAGAAGCCGCGTCAGTCGGGTGGCACAATCGATCAACGGGACACTTGAATCGCTAACGAACAAGCCTCTCACTGAACTCTCTTGTTTGTCCGAACGGCGCTGGATCTGATCGATGATATCCCAAAGCTGAGTCGCGTCTAGGCTGAGCTTAAAGCATAGGTATGGCTTGTCCGGTGTCGCTTCAACAATAGTTCCATTGAGCGGCAAATCAACTGTGACAACAATGTATTGAGCAGCACCATAGTGGTAGGTTTCCTTACCCAATAAGGTCTCTTTTTTACCCTGGACAATAATGCAAAGCGTCGGTTCATACACTGAGCAGAGTGCTACAGGAGCCACAGATTCTCGCATCAGCTCCAGTTGAGCGATCGCCGTCGAATGAATGCCGTTTCCCCTGCCCTCCGTGTGACGGGCTACTAATTGCGTTAGCTCTTGACACGCATCAATTGCGATCGCGCGCGTTGGGGATTCATCTACCATATTGAGTTCTCCGCTTAGGGGCATATTGTTAGACCTCCTCCCATCGTTTCGCTGCACCTATTATAGAGGGTTCTTTTAAGCACTATTCTCTTGCTTGAGAAAATCAGGCAATGATCTGCGAGATTTATGTACTCAAGGCCCTTCTGCTGGAGCCTACTATGAATCCATGCCCAAAAGGCAATGAAAGGATAAGGCAATAAAGGAGGGCTACCGTGGCTCAGAAAGCAGGGCTTATTTCATGTGCTTATCGTGGAATTGAAGCCGGAATCATAACCATCATTTTGTCAGCAGCGCATTGGTTAACGGCGACTGCCTACGAACAGAATACTTTGCATCGATTCGAGTCAAGCCTCAACATAGCGAAGCTTAGCGTAGGCATCACCGTTAAAGCTCAGATGTAGGGGTTATTGCGGATTTTTTCGGCACTTCTAGTCTTTTACTGAACAAGCAATCACCACTGATAGCGGAGTTAAGCACGCCATAGCAAAGCATGGTGAAGGTGGAATGTGTTGGTGTGAATCAATGGCTTTTCATGACACAGCTTATTGATTAATAGGAGTGTTCTTACTGTCTCTAAACAATGCAGGGAATTAACTAATGTCAGAACAATACCAAGGAACTACTCAATACGAGCAAAATGGACAAACTCATGTTCAAAAAATGTCTCCAAAAGAGAGGCAGCATGACTACGGAGAAGCGATCGAGATACTTGCCTCGAAGATCCGGGGTGAACTAATCCTTCCTGGCCACCCTGCTTATGAAGCAGGGCGAAAAGTCTGGAACGGTAGCTTTGATCGCTATCCCGCTGCGATCGTGCGCTGCCTGGATGCGGAGGATGTCAGAACTGCCGTCAATGTTGCTCGTGAGCATGGGATGGCGCTCTCTGTGCGTAGCGGAGGACATAGTGCCGCCGGACATGGCACCAATACCGGTGGGATGGTGATCGATCTCTCTCAGATGAAGAAGATTACGATTGACTCGGTACACCACACAGCCCGTCTGGAACCCGGTCTGACCTGGGGTGAAGTTGCCGAAAAGCTCCAGCCTTTTGGATTGGCACTGACGGCAGGCGACGTTGCCTCTGTGGGTGTGGGTGGATTGCTGCTCGGCGGCGGCATCGGTTGGATGGTCCGTGCCTACGGTTTAACCATTGATCGCCTGCAAGCCGTGGAACTAGTCACAGCGGATGGTCAACTGCTGCGTGCCAGCGCTGATGAGCATCCCGAACTGTTTTGGGGACTGCGCGGCGGCGGTGGCAACTTCGGCATTGCAACGGCTTTCGAGGTAAACCTACACCCAGGTGGGACGATCTTGGGCGGTGCCGTCTTTTATGAGGCAACCGAGGCAGAGCGTATCCTGCAAGAGTACACCCGTCTAGCAGCGGCAGCACCCGATGAACTTTCCACTGAAGTTTTGGTCATGCTGGCACCGCCTGCCCCCTTCATTCCCCCCGATAAACAGGGAACCCCAGTCGTCGGGATTATGGTCTGCTACACCGGTGACATCAGCGAGGGTGAGCAGGTTGTCGCTCCCCTCCGTCAGCTTGCCACCCCAATCGCCGACCTGATCGCGCCCATGCCCTATTCAGCTATGTTTGCACTCACAGCCGTTGGTGAGATCCCTGGCTTTCAGCATCATTCGCGATCGCAATTCTTCGAGACCTTCTCAGACGAGATGATACACGCGTTCGTTGAAGCATCTCAGTCAATCGTGTCTCCCGAAATGCTAATCACCCTGCGGGTTCTAGGTGGCGCAATGAGTCGGGTCGCACCCAATGCGACAGCCTTTGCTCACCGCGATAAACAGGGCATGGTGCTAGTCAGTCATTTCGCACCGCTATCAGCGGATGCGGCCAGTCTCGGTGCTCGCACTCAGCGCGTCTTTCGAGCGCTCTTACCTTACGCTAACGGAGCATATGTGGGTTTCCTGGCAGACGAGGGAGAGCGGATTCATGAGGTCTACCCGCCTGACACCTATGCACGACTCGTGGCGCTCAAGAATCAGTATGACCCCACCAATCTGTTTGATCGCAACCAGAATATCAAGCCCACCGCTACCCAAGCGATGCTTGTTACCTCAGTGAATTCGTAGCGCTACCTTTACCCCTAAACAATCTAAAACAATGAGCACTCAATTCAATCAAAACAAAGCTGCAATTGTCGGACGAAGTGAGAACCTTGATTGGTTCGATACAATGCTCGACGAGCAGATGGCTATTCGCGTCCATAGCAAAGATGTCGGAGGGGCTTTTACCATCATCGAAGTGGATGTTCCACCGTTCTCAGGTCCTCCACTGCACTATCACGAAGATAGAGAAGAGATCTTTGAAGTTCTTGAAGGCAAATTTCGCTTTCACTGCGCAGGCGAAGAGTTTGAGGCCGGACCCGGAACATCAGTGGTTGTACCCCGCAACACCGTACATGGATGGGTGAATCTTGGACCCGGCAGGGCTCGGTTACTGGGCACCTTTGTTCCCGGTGGAATCGACGAATTCTTCCCTCTAATTGGTCAAACGCCACCTACAGGTTGGACAGATCTTGCCCGCCAGCACGACACATGGATCGTTGGAGCGCCCCTGTCCGTTGAAGCTCCATCTGCCAACGCTGCTGCTGAACCGGCATAGATTACACCCTTTAGGGTTCTCTATCTGCCATACCGGGTTCTCGTAACCGCTGAGCGGCGTGTCATCGACATCCTGCTCAGCGGTTGGCTGCCCCTACTCTAGAGGATGCTTCTGAGCGCCGCTCTCCTGCTTGAGAAAATTAGGCAATGATCTGCAAGGTCTGTGTATTTATAACCCTTGCCCCAAAACCTACTATGAACCCATGCCCGAAAGGCAATGAAAGGATAAGGCAATAAAGGAGATAGACCGATGACTCAAAAAACATGGTTCATTACCGGTGCGTCCCGTGGAATTGGGGCCGAAATCGCAAAAGCCGTTCTGGCTGCAGGCGACCAGTTGATTGCAACCGCCCGCAGAACGTCTGATCTGGATCAATTCGAGTCGAACCCCAATGCCTTGACGCTCAGCCTAGACATCACCGACGAGGCTCAAGTAGAGGCGGCCGTTGCAGCCGGACTAGAACGCTTTGGGCAGATCGATGTGTTAGTCAACAATGCTGGATTCGGCATCCTGGGCGGTATTGAAGAAACCAGCGCCCAAGAGGTTGAGCGAGTTTATCGCACGAATGTTTTCGGCTTGTTGAATATGACCCGTGCGGTATTGCCCAGCATGCGTGAGCGCCGCTCTGGGCACATCATCAACCTCTCGTCGATTGGGGGCTACCGCTCGACTCCGGGATGGGGCGTCTACTCCTCGACCAAGTTTGCCGTTGAAGGCATCACCGAAGCGCTGCACGATGAATTGGCGCCGCTGGGCATCCATGCCACGGTGGTCGAGCCGGGCTACTTCCGCACTAATTTCCTCGATGGCAGTTCGCTCCAGCGCACCGCTACCGAAATTCCCGATTACGCCGAGACGGTCGGTAAGGTTCGTCAAATCGCCTCCCAACTGAGCTACCAGCAACCAGGAGACCCGGTCAAGCTGGCCCAAGCCATGCTTCAGCTTGCCAATGCGGATACGCCACCGCTGCGGTTGCCGCTTGGCACCGACACCCTTCAAGCGATTGCTCAGAAAAACGCTTACGTCGAGCAAGAAACGGCGCAATGGCGTGCGCTAGCTGAATCGACTGATTATCGATAACA